>WHTB01000062.1 GCA_009379735.1 Propionibacteriales bacterium | reverse complement strand
GGCTGCGGTCGGGCGCTCGACTGAGGTCAGCCGCAGGCGGTGGACAGGTCGGCCGACTTGTTGGCCTGCTTGTGCTGCTGCTCCTGCTCGGTGGGTTGATCATCGGGCTGGTCATCGGGCTGGTCGGTCTCGGCGTCCGGCGACGCCTTCTGCTGGTCGGTCGCGGCCTTGTCGTCGGCCCGCTCGGACCTGGCGATGGCCTTCTCGACCAGCTCGCGCACGGCGTCGTAGTCGGGGTCGAACGTCTCCACCTGAGGCGGCACGAACGACACCGACGACACCGGCTTCGCCTTCGCCTTGCGGGCCAGGTCGACGAACAGGTCCAGCTCCGACGCCGGGATGTTGGTGGTGACGATCTCCTTGCTGGCATCGGCGATCGCCGTGAACCTGGTGACGACGGTCGTCGGGCTCAGCTGCGCGAGCATCGCGCTCATCACACACTTCTGCCGCGCCATCCGCGAGTAGTCGTCGGTGGTCGCCCGGCTGCGGGCGAACCAGAGCGCCTTGCGCCCGTTCAGCTGTTGCTTGCCCGGCTCGATCCAGCCGGTGATCGGCCCGCCGCCCCCGCCGATCGGCAGCCGCTCCGGGACCGTCACGGTCACCCCGCCGACGGCGTCGACGAGGTCCTCGAACCCCTTCATGTCGACCATCGCGTGGTAGCTGATGTCGAGGCCGGTGATCTCCTCGACCGTTCTGGTGGTCGCCCACACGCCGACGTTGCCGACGTCCTTCGGGAACTTGTCCTTGTGCTCCAGCGCCCAGGTGTACACGGCGTTCAGCAGGCACTCGTCCGCACAGTCGAACCCGCCGGGGAACTCGTCGTACATCGGCGTGTCCGTGGGAAAGGGCACCTTCTCCAGGTTGCGCGGGAGACCGAACAGCACCGTGCGGCCGGTCTCGGCGTCGATGCTCGCGAGCGTCAGGCTGTCGGGTCGCATCCCCCAGCGGGTCGCTCCGGCGTCACCTCCGAGCAGCAGCACGTTGTAGCGGCCGTCGGCGCTGTCGGCGACCTCGGTGCTGCTGAAGACGTGGCCGAGGAAGTCACGCTGCACCGCGATCAGGTGTGACCCGAGCAACAGCGCACCGCAGACCGCGACGCACAGCACGCCGTTCAGCGAGAAGATCGCCAGCCGCTGGCCCTGCCGCAGCCGCATCGGGTCGCCGAGCCGCCAGGCGTCGACGAACAAGACGGCCCAGCCGACCGCGCAACCGATCATCACCACCCGAACCACCAGCAAGGCGAACGGGCTGAAGGCCAGGGTCGCCAGTGCTCCGGGCCAGACCCAGCCGACGAGCACCAGCAGGCCGAGGGTGCCGAGGACCAGCAGCCAGATCCGCAGGGCGATCCGTCCGAGCCGCGCGCTGCCCGCCGCCAGCTGGGCCGACCCCGGGATGACGAGTGTCATCAGCAGCAGCGTCAGGGCACGCCGAAACCGCACCCTTGCTGACTGGTCATGGACACCGGTGGACACGCGAGCCAGTATCACTTTTCCGATCAGTCACCTGGGTCACGGCGCGCCGGGAATGTCCGATCCGCGTGCCGCGTCGATCGCCGCGCGGCGGGCCAGTCGGTGCGCCCGCCGGATCTCGGCCTCGCGGAACCGCCGCTCCTCCGCCGACGTCTCCGGGCGTACGCCGGGGACGGCCCGCGGCCCGCCGTCCGGCGTGACCGCCACGAACACGAGGTAGGCCGACGCCACATGGGTCGGCTCGGCGGCGGCCTGGTCCCACGGCTCCGCGACGACGCGTACCCCGACCTCCATCGAGGTCCGCCCGGCCCAGTTGATCATCGCGTGTGCATGCACCAGGTCGCCGACCCGGACCGGTTCGAGGAATGCCATCTCGTCCATCGCGGCGGTGACCGCGGGCCCGCCCGAATGCCGCTGCGCGACCGCACCGGCGACGGAGTCGACGAGCTTCATCACCACGCCGCCGTGCACCGTGCCCAGCAGGTTGACGTCGAGTGACGACATGATCGTCGACAGTGACGTTTGGGAGTGGGTCGGCGTCAGGCTGGCTTCCACAGAGGGAAACGGTAGCGTTCCCGGCATGGCTGACCGTCCCGACAACGCCCGCGGCAAGGACTTCGACTGGCTGTACGGCCAGTCGGGGCAAGTCGACGACGACGCGACCCGGCGCATCCCCGTACGCCCGCGCCCTGAGGACGCGGCCGGCGAGGGCGACCACACCCGGGTGATGCCGAACCAACCGGTCCAGCGAGCGGCGGCCCAGCGACCAGTGGAACGACCACGGCAGGCCGAGCGCGCCCGCCAGGCTCCGCCGGCGCGCTCTCGAGCCCGACGTCCGCGCCGACGCCGGCCCGGCCGCGTCATCGCACTGCTCCTGCTGCTGATCCTGGTCTTCCTGATCGCCGTACCCATCTGGGCCTGGAGCCAGATCACCAAGGTCGAGGCCGAGCCGTCGGGTGAGCGGCCCGCGGACACCCCCGGCGCGACGTACCTGCTGGTCGGGTCCGATAGCCGCGAAGGGCTCAGCGACGAGCAGAAACGGGACCTGTCCACTGGCAGTGTCGAGGGCCAGCGGACCGACACCATCATGCTGATGCACGTACCCCGCTTCGGCGGCAAGACGCTGCTGCTGTCGCTGCCGCGGGACTCGATCGTCGACATTCCCGGCAACGGCACCAACAAGATCAACGCGGCGTACGCGATCGGCGGCCCGAAGCTGCTGGTGCAGACGGTGGAGAGCAAGACCGGGGTACGCATCGACAACTACGTCGAGATCGGGCTCGGCGGGTTCGCGAACATCGTCGAGGGCGTCGGCGGCGTCGAGATCTGCCCGAAGAAGGCGATGAACGACAAGGACGCCGGGCTCGACATCGAGAAGGGCTGCCAGCAGGCCGACGGGGCGACCGCGCTCGGCTACGCCCGCTCCCGCAAGGTCGACGGGCTCGGCGACGTCGCCCGAGCCGAGCGCCAGCGCGAGGTGGTGGGCAAGATCGCCGACAAGGCGGCGTCGCCGTGGACCGTGGTCAACCCGGTCCGTTATGTCAGCGTGGCCTCGGCCGGCGCCGACGCCCTCGCGATCGGCAAGAACGTCGGACCGCTGGACCTGGCCCGGTTCGCCTGGGCGATGCGCAAGGTGACCGGCGACGAGGGTCTCAACTGCACCGTTCCGCTGCGCGACCTCGCGGTGAACTGGGACGAGGACAAGGCCGCCGCGCTGTTCGAGAAGGTCCGGCAGGACGACACCAACAGCATCAAGTGCGACCGCACCGGCGGCATCAGCTGACGACGACTGGGGTGGGGACAACGTCCGAAGCCTGGAGCCCCCAGGGCCCTGTCCTTCGGACGTTACGCCGGCAAGGACGAGGTCAGAGCTGGGACTGGACTCCGGCGAGCAGCTGCTTGGCGGCGACGATGCGCTGCACCTGGTTGGTGCCCTCGTAGATCTGGGTGATCTTGGCGTCGCGCATCATCCGCTCGACGGGGTAGTCGCTGGTGTAGCCGTACCCACCGAGTGCCTGGACCGCGTCGGTCGTCACCTGCATCGCGACGTCGGACGCGAAGCACTTCGCGGCCGCGCCGAAGAAGGTCAGGTCCTCGTCACCACGCTCCGACCGACCGGCCGCGGCATACGTGAGCTGCCGAGCCGCCTCCACCCGCATTCCCATGTCTGCAAGGAGAAACTGCAAGCCCTGGAACTCGGCGATGGACCGCCCGAACTGCTGCCGCTCCTGCACGTAGCCGAGCGCATAGTCGAGCGCACCCTGGGCGATGCCGACCGCCTGAGCTGCGATGGTGACCCGGGTGTGGTCGAGCGTGCGCATCGCGGTCGCGAACCCGGTGCCCTCGTCGCCGATCATCCGGTCGGCCGGGATCCGCACCTCGTCGAGGTAGACCTCGCGGGTCGGTGAGCCCTTGATGCCGAGCTTCTTCTCCGGTGCGCCGAACGACACGCCCTCGTCCGCCTTCTCCACCACGAACGCCGAGATCCGCTGGCCGCCGGCCGCGGGGTCGGTCACGGCGAACACCGTGTTGAACTCGGAGACGCCGGCGTTGGTGATCCAGCGCTTCACGCCGGTCAGCACCCAGGCGTCACCGTCGCGGGTCGCCTTGGTCCGCATCGCCGCCGCGTCGCTGCCGGCCTCGGGCTCGGACAGGCAGTACGAGAAGCCCTCTCCGGCCGCCAGCCGGGGTAGGTAGCGCTGCTTCAGGTCCGCGGAGCCGGCCAGGATCAGCGGCAGCGAGCCGAGCTTGTTGACCGCCGGGACCAGCGAGGACGACGCGCACGCGCGGGCGACCTCCTCGATCACGATCACCGTCGCCAGGGCGTCGGCGCCCGCTCCGCCGTACTCCTCCGGCACGTGCGGAGCGTGGAAGTCGGCCGCCCGCAACGCGTCGAACGACGCCTGCGGGAACTCGGCCAACCGGTCGGCCTCCGCCGCGTACGGGGCGACCTTGTCGTCGCACAGGGCACGGACGGCCGCGCGAACCGCCCGGTGCTCCTCGGACAGCGCGAAGATGGGGTACTCGTCAGTCACATCGGGATTGTAGGGAGTCGGTCCACCACCCCCTAGGCTGCCCCCGTGAGCGAGCCGTGGACTGACCCGGACAAGATCCGCTGGATCTTGGCCGAGTGCGACACGTGGGCGGTGGTCGGGCTCGGCGACAACCCGTTCCGTCCAGCGCACCGGGTCGCGGCGTTCCTGCAGCAGCACGGCAAGCGGATCGTGCCGGTCCACCCGTCCGCGGCCACCGTGCACGGCGAGCCCGGCTTCGCCACGTTGGCCGACATCCCGTTCGGCGTGGACTGTGTCGACGTGTTCCGGCGGGTCGACGCGGCCGGGCCGTTCGCCGACCAGGCCGTCGCGATCGGTGCGCGGGCGGTGTGGTTCCAGCTCGCGATCATCGACCAGGCGGCGTACGAGCGGGCCACCGAGGCCGGCGTCGACATGGTGATGGACCGCTGCCCGGTGATCGAGTGGCCGACGCTAGGCCCACCCGCCTAGCAGTCGGGGCGGCCTCCGACGAATACTCGCGCCGAGGTTGCGCTTATGTCGGGGTCACCGCCGACATACGCGCAACCTCGGCGCGAAGAGGGAGGAACACTCGCGCGTTTAGGCGGCCGGACCGGCCTTCCGTACTTCGTCGACCTTGGCCATCGCGTCGCGCAGCTCGCCGAGCCACGACTCGCTGTGCTGACCGACGAGGCGTACGCACCAGCCGAGCGCGTCACTTCGCGAACGGGCCACGCCGGCGTCGACCAGAGTGTCGAGGATCTGTCGTTCGGGCTGCCGCAGCCGGGTCATCACCGGCGCCGACAACGAGGTGAAGATGCGCCGGGTGTCGCCGCACTCCACGCCCCACGCGACCTTGCGGCCGGTCTTGTACTCGAGCTCGCGGGCGATCTCGATCCGCTGCTCGCGGGTGTCCTCACGGAACTGCTTGATCCGGCCCTTGTCGGCCGCCGACCGCTCGGCCTCGGACGCATCCTTCGCGTACTCGGGGGCCGGGATCGTGCCGACCACGACGATCTCGTCGCGGTCGATGGTGATGTCTGGTCCGCCGTCGAACCAGTCGGTGGGCAGCCGGCCGGACAGCCAGCCGCGCACCTGCTCTGAAGATGTAGTCATGTAATCATCATTACATGACTATCAAATGCGGATCGAACGCGGGACCACCAGCCCGGACTCGTACGCCGCGACGACGGCCTGGGTACGGTCGCGCAGCCCGAGCTTGGCGAGCACCCGGCTGACGTGGGTCTTGACCGTCTCCTCGCCGACCATCAGCCGGCTGGCGATCTCCGGGTTGGACAGCCCTTCGGCCACCAGGCTGAGCACCTCGGTCTCCCGCGGTGTCAGCGCGGCGAGTGGTGCCGACGGCGGCACCACCCGGGGCCGCTGCCGGGCGAACTCGCCGATCAGCCGGCGGGTGACGGTCGGCGCGAGGAGTGCCTCGCCGGCCGCGAGCACCCGGACGGCGTCGAAGAGCCGCTCGGCCGAGACGTCCTTGAGCAGGAAGCCGCTCGCCCCCGCCCCCAGCGCGTCGTAGACGTGCTCGTCGAGGTCGAACGTCGTCACCATCAAGATCCGCGGTCCGGCCTGCCCTTCGGCCTCGGCCACGATCCGGCGGGTGGCCTCGATGCCGTCCATCACCGGCATCCGGACGTCCATCAGCACCACGTCGGGGTGGTGCTCGCCACAGACCTGGATCGCCTCCACGCCGTTCGCGGCGGTGCCGACCACCGCCAGGTCGTCCTGGGTGTCCAGCAGCGCCGTGAACCCGGCCCGGACGACCTCGTCGTCGTCGACCACCACGACTCGTACCTGGTCGCTCATCGCGGCGTCCTCGAAGCCCCCGACACGTAGTGCGTCTTGGGCAGCACGGCCTCGACCACGAACCCGCTGCCCGGCGCCGGCCCGGTCGTCAGCATGCCGCCGAGCGCCGCGACCCGCTCACGCATGCCGAGCAGGCCGTGACCGGTGGTGCCGGCGTCGGACGGACCCGGCCCGTTGTCGCGGATGCGCAGGCGCAGCGTCTCGGCGGCGTACTCGAGCTCGACGTCGACGGCAGCCCCACGTGCGTGCCGCCGAGCGTTCGTGAGGGCCTCCTGGACGATGCGATACGCCGTGAGCTGCACGCCGGGGTCGAGCGGGACGACACGTCCGTGCACGATCAGCCGGGTGCTGGTCCCCGCCGCCTCCCGCGCCTCGTCGATCAGGTCGTTGAGCTCGTGCAGCCCGGGTTGCGGACGGCGCGACGGCTCGGTCCCGGCGTCCTCACGGAGCACGCCGAGGAGCCGGCGCATCTCGGTGAGCGCGGCCCGGGCGGTGTCTCCGATGGCGACCAGCCGGGCGGCGCCGTCGGCGGGCATGTCGGGAGTGGCGACCCGGGCGGTCTCGGCCTGGACGGCGATGATCGAGATGTGGTGCGCGACGACGTCATGCAGCTCGCGGGCGATCCGGGCCCGCTCGCCCCGAGCCGCGTACTCGAGCAGGGTGCCGGCGGCGCTGCGCTGCGACTCGTCGCGGTCGGCGGTGACCTGGCGCGCCCGCTGTGCGCCACCGATCCCGGCCGCCGCGGCCGCCAGGGCAGCCAGGAGTACGGCGACCAGCGTGCCGCCACCGCCGGCCCGGTCGAACGGCCCGAACACCGCGTACGCGAGGAACGGCAGCACCAGCAGTGTGGGCACCAGCGGCGGGCAGCCGCGGCCGAGCAGGTAGAGGACGACCAGCAGGGCCACCAGGCCGGCGCCGGTGAACCCGCCGAGCGCGGCGAGGGTCAGTAACGTCGACGCGACGATGATCGTCGCCGCGGCGACGACCTGGGTGCGCGCCAGCGCGAGCGGCAGCGTGCAGCCCAGGCCCAGCAGCATCGCGGTGGACACGGCCGCACCTTGGTCGCCGGCCCGTAGCGACACCTCGACCATGGCCAGCACGCCGAGCAGCGCGGCCGCGGCGAGCGGCCACTCCGGCGCGCCCGCGACGCGCCGGCCCAGCACGACCGCGCGGTCCAGCAACGGGTGTCGCCTGATCGCTGCGATCCGGTCAGCCAGACTCGGCTGCGCGTGGTCGAGACCGTCTGACACGTCTGCCTGGCTCACCGGCACATTGTCCCTCTGGTGCGTGGCCGTGGCGTCCCCTTGCCCAGCCGTTCGGTATCCCCCGTACGGGGGACGGATGGTAGTGGCGTGTCACGCCCTGAGGGGGCGACCAGACTGCTCCCGGGCGTGACGACACCGACCGCTCTGGTTCCTAGCCTTTCACGTATGGAGGCAACCATCGAGGTCCGTGGGCTGCGAAAGCAGTACGGGACGACGGTCGCGCTCGACGACCTGTCGTTCGACGTCGATGCCGGGCACGTCACCGGTTTCGTCGGACCGAACGGCGCCGGGAAGTCCACGACCATGCGAATCGTGCTCGGGCTCGACGCCGCGGACGGCGGCACCGCGCTGGTCGGCGGTCAGCCGTACCCCCAGCTGCGTACCCCGCTGTGCCACGTCGGTGCCCTGCTCGACGCGGCGGCGGTCCACCCGAGCCGGCGCGCACGCGACCACCTGTTGTGGATGGCCCGCTCCAACGGCCTGCCGCGCCGCCGCGTGGACGAGGTGATCGACCTCGTCGGGCTGTCGTCGGTGGCGCGCCGGCGCGCCGGCACGTACTCCCTCGGCATGCGCCAGCGGCTCGGCATCGCGGCCGCCCTGCTCGGTGACCCGCCGGTGCTGATGTTCGACGAGCCGGTCAACGGGTTGGACCCCGAAGGCATCAGCTGGATCCGCGGCCTGCTCCGCTCGCTGGCCGAGGAAGGTCGTGCCGTCCTCGTGTCCAGCCACCTGATGAGCGAGCTGGAGGACAGCGCCGACCATCTGGTGGTGATCGGCCGCGGCCGGCTCATCGCCGACACGACCGTGTCCGAGCTGCTCGCCACCGCGTCGAAGGGCCGGGTCGACGTACGCACGATGCAACGCGCCGCCGCGATGGCGTTGTTCGCCAACGCCGGCGGCACGGCGGCAGTGAACGACCGCGACGCGGTCACCGTCTCGGGCCTGACGGCCGAGCATGTGAGCGGCCTGCTCGACGCCGCTGGGCTGCCCTACTTCGAGGTCACGCCGCACCGGGCGTCACTGGAGGAGGCGTACATGGACCTCACCCGAGACGCGGTCGAGTTCGCCGCTCCCCCGGTCGGGGAACCGCGATGACGGACCGTCCGGAGGTGGCCGGCCGCGACGGCTTCCACCGTCTGCTGCTGGCCGAGTGGACCAAGCTGCGGTCGGTGCCGCGGTGGGTCCTCACCGTGGTGGCCACGGTCGTGGTGACGGCCCTCGTCGCCCTGCTCGTGGCATCGAGCAGCAATGCCGATGCCAACGAGCACCGCGTCGTCGTCGGCCCGGACGGGCAGCCGGTGTCCGACGAGTTCCATTTCGTCCACCAGCCGTTGCCCGGCGACGGCAACGTCACCGCCCGGGTGGTGACGCAGGACGACAGCAACGCGTGGGCCAAGGCCGGCGTGATGGTCAAGGAGGGCACCGAGAGCGGGTCGCCGTACGCAGCGATGATGGTCACCCCCGGCAACGGCCTGCGGCTGCAGGCGAACTTCAGCACCGACCTGGCCGGCGCCGCGGAGGCCGAGCCCCGCTGGCTCAGGCTGACCCGCTCCGGCTCCGAGATCACGGGGTACGAGTCGCCCGACGGCAGCGTCTGGAGCAAGGTCGGCATGGTCGAGCTCGACGCGCTGCCGCCCACGGTCGAGGTGGGCCTGTTCGTCGCGTCGCCGAACGACGTGCAGATCCATCGGCAGCTCGGCAGCATCGGCGTCGGCGAGACGCCCACCGCCGGGAAGGCCACCTTCGACAACGTGAGCGTGGTGTCGGCGCAACCGTCGAAGCCGGGCGCCTGGGCGGACCTGGACGTTGGCCAGCCGGGCACCGCCGGCGCCTCCACCGAGTCCGACGGCATGTTCACGGTCACCGGTTCGGGCGATGTCGCGTCGGACCCTCCTGACGACGACGTCGTCTTGATCAGCCTGTCTCCCGGCGTCCTCGTCGCGGTGCTGGCGATCGTCGCCCTTGGCGTCGTCTTCGCGACGTCGGAGTACAACCGCGGGATGATTCGGACCACCCTCGCCGCCAGTCCGCGGCGCGGTCCGGTGCTGGCCGCGAAGGCCGTCGTGATCGGCGGCACCACGTTCGTCGCCGGGCTGCTCGCCAGCGTCAGCGCGTTCCTGCTCGCCCAGCCGATCCTGCGGGCGAACGGGTACGGTCCGCCCGCCTTCCCCGAGCCGTCCCTGTCCGACGGGCCGGTGCTGCGCGCCGTCGTCGGCACCGCGGCGGCGCTGGCCCTGATCGCGGTCCTCAGCCTCGGGGCCGGCGTGATCCTGCGGCGCAGCGCCGGGGCGATCGCCGGCGTCCTCGTCCTCCTCATCCTCCCGCTGCTGGTCGCGCACGCGCTTCCGCCGGGCGCGGCCGCGTGGCTGATGCGGCTGACACCGGCCGGTGGGTTCGCGATCCAGCAGACGGTCGACCGGTCTGAGACCGCACTCGAACCCTGGGCGATGATCGGCCCGTGGGCCGGGTTCGGTGTGCTGTGCGCCTACACGGCAGTCACCCTCGGCGTCGCGTTCTGGCTGCTCCGTCGGCGAGATGCATGACCTGGGCACTGCAGGCGGAGTGGACCAAGCTGCGCACCCTGCCGAGCACGGTCTGGCTGGTGCTCGGCACTGTCGTCGGCACCGTCGCGCTCGGCGCCGCGGCGATCGCGGCGGTCGACATCGCGCAGTGCCCGTCGCCGACGGAGTGCTTCGAGGACACCACCAAGCTCAGCCTCACCGGCGTCTGGCTCGGCCAGGTCACCGTCGTCGTCCTCGGCGTACTCGCGATGACGGGTGAGTACGGCACCAGGATGATCAAACCGACGCTGGCCGCCGTTCCCGAGCGGCGAACGGTGCTGGTCGCCAAGGCCGTCGTGGTCACCGCGAGCGTGCTCGTCGCCGGTGCGGTCGGCGTGGTCGGCTCGATCATCGCTGGCCGGATTCTGCTGCCTGGTAACGGGTTTACGGTGGCCAACGGCTATCCGCCGCTGTCGCTGACCGACGGGCCGACGTTGCGCGCCGCCGTCGGCACGGTCGTCTATCTCGGCCTGGTCGCGTTGCTCAGTCTCGGCGTCGGCGCCGTCGTCCGCGACACTGCCAGCGCCGTCACCGCCGTACTCTCGCTGCTGTACCTCGTGCCGCTGGCGGCGGGACTGGTGACGGACCCGCAGTGGCACGACTGGCTGGACCGGCTCGGGCCGATGACGGCCGGGTTGGCGGTCCAGGCCACCGAGCGAGTCGACCAGCTGCCGATCGGGCCGTGGGCCGGCCTTGGTGTGCTCGCGGCGTACGCCGGCGCCGCCCTCGCCGTCGGCGCCCTCGTGCTCAGCACCCGCGACGCGTAAGGCATCTCGGCCCGCTGGTCAGTCCCGGACGACAGCGCGGTGGGCGGCCAACCCGCTCATCGACTGGCGCGTTGAGTAGACCCGGCGTTCGAATTGTCCCTACGCAACGCGCCAGTCAACGGCGGCAGTGCACAGGGAGGCCTACCGCTCGGCGGCGCGTCGGACCTGCTCGCCCTTGGCCCGCGCGGCGTCGGCCAGGCGCGCCTGGAAGTCCACCATCTGCTGCCGCAAGTCGGCGTCGGACGCGGCCAGGATCCGCACCGCCAGTAGCCCCGCGTTGCGCGCGTTGCCGACGGCGACGGTCGCCACCGGCACCCCGGCCGGCATCTGCACGATCGACAGCAGCGAGTCCATCCCGTCGAGGTGCTTCAGGGCGACCGGTACGCCGATCACCGGCAACGGCGTCACGGCCGCGAGCATGCCCGGCAGGTGTGCCGCACCGCCGGCTCCGGCGATGATCACCTGCAGACCACGGTCGGCCGCCGACGCGCCGTACTCCAGCATCTCGGTCGGCATCCGGTGCGCCGACACCACGTCGGCCTCGTACGGCACGCCGAACTCGCCCACCGCCTCCGCGGCGGCCTGCATCGTCGGCCAGTCGGAGTCCGAGCCCATCACGATGCCGACTCGCGCGGTCGTGGTCATCGGGGAGTCCTCACTGCTCGTCCGGAAGGTCGCCCTGGAGCCAGGAGGCGGCGTGCCGCGCCCGCTCGAGGACGTCGTCGAGGTCGTCGCCGTACGCGGTGACGTGGCCGACCTTGCGGCCGGGCCGCACCTCCTTGCCGTACAGGTGCACCTTGAGCGCGGGGTCGCGGGCGAAGACGTGTGGGAACCCGTCATGCAGGCTGCCTACCTCGCCGCCGAACACGTTGACCATCACCGTCCACGGCGCCCGCGCCCGGGGCGAGCCGAGCGGCAGGTCGAGCACGGCCCGCAGGTGGTTCTCGAACTGGGAGGTGACCGCCCCGTCGATGCTCCAGTGGCCGGTGTTGTGCGGGCGCATCGCCAACTCGTTGACCAGGACGCGCCCGTCCCGGGTCTGGAACAGCTCGACCGCCAGCACGCCGACGACATCGAGGTCGCCGGCTATCCGCAGCCCGATGTCCTGAGCCTGCTCGGACATGGCTCGCGCCAGGTCCGGCGCCGGTGCGATCACCTCGGCGCACACGCCGTCGCGCTGCACCGACTCGACGACCGGGTAGACCGCGCATTGGCCCGACGGCGACCTGGCGACGAGCACGGACAGCTCGCGCACGAAGTCGACCCGCTCCTCGGCGAGGAGTGGCTGGTCGGCCCGCAGCACCGGCTCGGCCGCCGCGCCGGACTCGACGAGCCACACGCCCTTGCCGTCGTACCCGCCGCGGGTGGTCTTGAGCACCACCGGGAAGCCGCCGACCGAGGCCGCGAACTGCTCGACCTCGGCGACCGTCCCGACCAGCCGGTGCAGCGGACACGGGACCCCGAGCTCGGAGAGCTCCGCGCGCATCACCGCCTTGTCCTGGGCGTGCATCAGTGCGCGCGGCCCCGGCCGGCAGGCGATGCCGTCGGCGGCCAGTGCGGCGAGATGCTCCGGCGGCACGTGCTCATGGTCGAACGTCACGACCGCGCACCCGTCGACGGCCTTGCGCAGGGTGTCGAGGTCGCGGTAGTCGCCGACCAGGTGGTCGGGCACCACCTGGGCCGCCGACACGTCGGGGCCTTCGGCCAGCAGCCGCAGCGGAATGCCGAGACCGATCGCGGCCTGCTGCATCATCCGGGCCAGCTGGCCACCACCGACGACTCCGACAACCGGGGTACTCACGCCGAGAGGGTACCGATGGTGCTGGCTAGGCTGGCGCGGTGCCCAGCTTGCAAGCCCGCCTGCAGCGCCTCGCCCACGAGCTGGCGAAGTTCGCGACGGTGGGTCTGCTCGGGTACGTCGTGGACATCACAGTGTTCAACCTGCTCCGCTACGACGGCGCCAGCTGGCCGGCGCCGCTGGCCGACAAGCCGATCACCGCGAAGGTCATCTCCGTGACGGTGGCGACGCTGGTGACCTACGCCGGCAACCGGCACTGGACCTGGCGGGACCGGTCCCGGCGCGGCATCCGGCGTGAGTACGCCGCGTTCTTCCTGCTCAACGGCATCGGCATGCTGATCGCGGTGGCCTGCCTGGCCGTCTCGCACTACGTCTTGGGCTACACCAGCGCGCTGGCCGACAACATCGCGGCCAACGTGGTGGGGCTGGCGCTCGGTACGGTATTCCGGTTCTGGTCCTACCGGACCTACGTGTTCGTACGGCCGCGCCCGCGGCCCGACTCCGCGTCCGACTAGTCCGGTGGCCGCAGCTCGAACCTCAGCCCTTGACCACGCACCGTAGTGATGTAACGGGGCGCCCCGGCCCGGTCGCCGAGCTTGCGGCGCAGCCAGCCGACGTGCACGTCGATGGTCTTGGTCGACGTCCAGAAGGTGGTGTCCCACACCTCATGCATCAGCTCGTCGCGGGTCACGACCCGGCCCGCGTTGCGCACCAGCATGTGCAGCAGGTCGAACTCCTTGGCGGTGAGCTGCAGCTCGACCCCGTCGAGCCGCGCCGTCCGAGCGTCGGCGTCGATCTCCACCCCTTGCGCTGTGCACATAGCCGCAAGATTACGGTCGTCCAGGCCACCTCGGGGTGCGTTTCTGGTTGAAAGCCTCGACGCCCTCACGACGGTCTGCGGAGAAAGCGGTGGCCCGCCAGCAGCCGTCCTCGATGTCGAGGCCGCTGGCGAGGTCGACGTCGAGGCCGCGCCGCATCGCGGTTTTCGCGTTCCGCAGGCCGACCGGCGAGTTTTGGGCGATCGCGGCCGCCAGCTCCAGCGCCGCCATCCGGTCGTCGCCGGCCGGCACGACTCGGTCGACGAACCCGATCTGACTACCCTCCGTAGCCGAAACTCGGCGAGTGGTGAAGATCAAATCGGCGGCCCGGTTCCATCCGACCCGCCGGGCGAGCAGCTGGGTCCCGCCTCCGCCGGGGATGACGCCGACGCTCACCTCGGGCAGCCCGAACACGGCCGACTCGTCGGCGACGATCAGGTCACAGGCCAGCGCGATCTCGAACCCGCCGCCGAGCGCGTACCCGTGCACGGCCGCGACGGTCGGCACCGGCAGGTCGAGCACGCCGCCGTACGCACGACGTGCCAGCGGACGCTGCGCCATCAGGTCGGCGTCGGTGAACGAGCCGCGCTCCTTCAGGTCGGCGCCGACGCAGAACGCCTTGGCCGACGACGACGTGACGACGACGGCCCGGACGTCGGCGTCGTCGGCCAGCAGCCGGGTCGCGGCGACCAGCGACTCCGCCTGCCGGGTGGAGACGGCGTTCATCGCCTCGGGGCGGTCGAGGACGAGCTCGACGACGTACTCGTGCCGCTCGATCCGGACACCTTCGTGGTCGGTCATGTCGCGCACAGTAGCCGTCAGCGGGTGCGGCGGACGGCGATCGGCTCGACCGACCCGAAGCCGCGCAGCGGACGCGCCGGCAGCGGGCGCACCTCGAACCGGTCGCGCGGCAGCCGCGCCGCGGTGTCGTGGTCGATGATCACGCGGTTGCGCCGGGCCACCCCGGTCAGCCGGGCCGCCATGTTGACTGGCGAGCCGAACACGTCGCCCATCCGGGTGATCACGGGACCGCTCGCCATCCCCACCCGGACGTCGGGCAGGGCCGGGTCGGCCCCGATCGCGTCGACGATCTGCAGGGCCGTGTCGACCCCGGCGGTGGCGTTCTCGGTGACGAACAGCACGGAGTCGCCGAGGGTCTTGATCACCCGGCCGCCGAGCGACGCGATCAGGTCGGTCGCCTTCGACTCGAAACCCTCGACCAGGTCGCCGAGGCTGTCCTCGTCGAGCCCGTTGGACAGGCTGGTGAAAGCGACCAGGTCGGCGAACCCGACGGTGAGGTGGGCGGTCAGAAGGTCCTCGTCGGCGGCGCCGAGCGCCTCGACCCGGCCGACCGCGGCCGCCATGTGCCGCCGCCAGGCGTAGACCAGGAGCTGCTCGAACAGCGGGCCGATCTCGTCGGCCATCTCGACCGCCGCGGTGAGCCGGCTGCCGGTGGCGTCCGGGCCAGACTCGAGGTCCTCCACCCGCTCCGACAAGGTGGCCACCTGCCAGTCGGCCAGCCGGGCCATGGTCTGCCCGACGGCACGGGTCAGCCGGACGGCGGTCTCGAAGTCGACGACGTCATTGCCGACCGCCTTGGCCAGCCGCTGCAGCGCGGACAGGTCGGCGTCGGTGAAGGCGGCGTCGTCGCCGGCGTCGGGGAAGCCGAGAGCACGCCACAGCCGGCGCGCCTGCTCGAGGCTCACGCCGGCGGCCGCCGCGACCTGCTGGCTGGTGTGGGTCGGCTGGTCGCCGAGGACCGCCCGCTCGAGCTCTTCGCGTCGCTCGCGGGCCGGCGGCGAGGTCTCGCTCACCGACGTCCCAGGTCACGGTCGGCGCCGTCGCCGCCGAGATCCTGGCCGAACAACAACTCGGTGATCTGGAGGTGCAGGTGCTCGACATGCGGCACGTCGGGCAGCAGGATCTGTCCTTGCTCGCTCGCCGCCGAGATCACCAGCGTGCCGCAGCCGAGCATCCGGTCGAGCAGCTGCCGCTCGTACGAGACGTCGTTGATGCGGCGCAGCGGGAGGTCGTGGCCGCGGCGGGTGATGATGCCGTGGCGGGTGATCAAGCGGCGGTTGGTGACCGTGTAGGACGCGAAGAACCAGTTCAGGAACGGCCAGACCACCCAGACCAGGATCGCCACCGCCGCGAGCGCGCCGATCACCAGGGTGAGCCAGTCCTGGTCGGGCGGGGCCAGTGCGGCGAGGAACCCGCCGACCGCGCAGATCACGATGAACACGAGGACCGGCCCGACCAGCGCCTTGGCGTGCGTGCGCGTGCTCACCACGACGTGCTCGCCGTCGCCGAGCAGCTTGGGTGAAACGCCCATCTCGTACTCCTCGATCCGCTGTCGAGCGAATGGTGTCATGGGTCACCCCTGCATTCCATCGCCGTCCCGGTTATTGGGTCGCGGGTGTCGGCGCGCCGACCATAGGGTCCGGCCATGACCGAACCCGTTGCCCCTCCTGTCACGCGCACGCTTCCCCCCAAACCGGCCGACGAACGCGACTCGCTCGAAGGCTTCCTCGACTTCCACCGGGCGACCCTGCTCACCAAGTGCGAGGGCCTCGGCGAGGCCGCGCTCAAGCAGCGATCGATCGAGCCGTCTACCCTCACCCTGCTCGGACTGGTGCGGCATCTGGCCGAGTGCGAGCGCTGGTGGTTCCGGCGGGTGCTGACCGGAGACGAGCTCGACGACATCTTCTGCACCGAGGAGTTCCCGGACGGCGACTTCGACCTGATCACCGATGCCGATGCGTTCGCCGACCTGCAGACCTTCCGCGACGAGGTGGCCGCGTCGAAGGAGACGACCGCACGCTACGACCTCGACTCGATCGCGGTCCGGAAGTCACGCAGCGGCGCGGACTTCAACCTGCGTTGGATCTACCTGCACATGATCGAGGAGTACGCCCGGCACAACGGCCACGCCGACATCATCCGCGAGCAGATCGACGGCGTCACCGGCGAGTGACCGTCACCCCACCCCTTCGCGCCGAGGTTGCGCGTATGTCCGGAGTCCTCGCGCCGAGGTTGCGCGTATGTCCGCGGGCCTGGCGCGCGAAGTGAACGACCTTGCTGTTCCTCGGCGGCAGCGACAATGTCGTTCACTTCGTGACCGGAGGTCCCACCTCGGGCTAGCGCACGTGCACGACGTCGCCGGCGCCGACCGCGACCTCGCCGGACGACGTCGCGACGACGAGCCGGCCGTCGTCGTCCACCCGCACCGCCAGCCCGGCCACCGCGGACCCCGTGGGTACGTCCACCCGCACCTGCCGGCCGACCGTCGAGCACCGCCGCGCGTACGACTCGGCCAACCCCGACCCCGCGTCGCCGCCACCCGCCACCCAGGCGGCGTACAGCTGCTCGAGCACCCGGAGCACCTCGCGCAGCACCACGGTGCGGTCCGGTGCCGCCACTCCCTCCAGCGCCAGCGACGTCGCCTCCGGCACCGGCCGCTCGTCGTCGCGCAGGGAGACGTTGATCCCGACCCCTACGATCGCGGCCGGACCCGAGGTGGTCTCCACCCGTTCCAGCAGGACGCCGGCGAGCTTGCGGTCGTTGACGAGCACGTCGTTGGGCCACTTCAGCTCGGCCGGTAGGTCACCGACCCGCCGTACCGCCTCGGCGACGGCGAGCCCGGTCAGCAGTGGCAGCCACGGCCAGGACACGGCCGGCACCGGCGGCCGCAACAGCACCGACACCGTCACGCCGGATCGCGGTGGAGCCGTCCACGTACGGCCGAGCCGGCCGCGGCCGCCGGTCTGGCTCTCGGCCACCAGCACCAGGCCCTCGGCCGCACCGGCGCGGGCCAGGTCGGCCAGGTCGGCGTTCGTGGACGCGGTCTCGTCGACGACGGTGACACTCCGCCACAACCCGTCCGGCCGGACCACGGCGTGGGTCAGGGCGTCGACGTCGAGCGGCGGGCGGTCCAGGTCGTCGTACGGCGAGGTCATGCGGGACACGCTATGACCCGCGGCCGGAAATCGACTGCCGTGTTGTCGGTGGCGTGAGGCAGGATTACACGAGTGACCAGCCTGACGACTCCTGACAAGCCTGCCCTGCGCAGCTGGCTCCCCGGCCTGTTCGTGCTCGGTGCGATCTGGGGCTGCAGCTTTCTCTTCATCGGGGTCGGCGTCCGCGAGCTGCACCCGATGTACGTCACGCTCGGCCGGGTGGCGGCCGGGGCGCTGACCCTGCTGGTCGTGCTGCTGGTGCGCCGCGAGCGGCTGCCACGCTCCGGCCGCCTGTGGGCACACCTGACGCTGCTCGGCGGGTTCGGCGCC
>WHTB01000088.1 GCA_009379735.1 Propionibacteriales bacterium | reverse complement strand
TAGTCGGTCAGCCACCGGGGTACCTCCGGCGTGGTGGACAGGTCGACCGACGAGCCGAGCAGCTCGAGCACCAGCTTGCGGCTGTGCCGAGCCCGCTCGCTGTCGGTGCGGACGACCATGTCCGGCTCGACCCGACGCGAGCACGCCGGCGCCAACGTCCGGGCACCCTCGACCTCGACCATGCAGACACGACAGGCGTTCTTCGGGGTCAGCGTGTCGCCGTAGCACAGCGTCGGGATCTCCTTGCCCGCCAGCTGGCAGGCGTCGAGCAGCGTCGACCCCTCGGGGACGGTGATCTCCTCGCCGTCGACGCTCAGCTCGACGAGACGGGTGGGCATGCCAAGGTCAACAGCGGTCATGAGGACTCCGGAAAGGCGCCGAGGCGGTCGATGGCGGACTCGATGGCGTTCCACGCGGTCTGGCCGAGCCCGCAGATGGACGCGTCCCGCATCGCGGTGCCCACCTCGCGTAGCAGGGCCAGGTCAGCAGTCTGGTCACCCGGCGAGCGACCGTTGCCCAGACCGTTGTTCTGCGTCATCCGCTGCAGCGCCTCCTCCTGGCGGACGGTGCCGACGCGGCAGGGCACGCACTGGCCGCAGGACTCGTCGCGGAAGAACGCCGCGATGCGCAGCAGGATCGCCGCCAGGTTGGTGCTGTCGTCGAGGACGAGTACCACCCCGGACCCCAGTGTCGTGCCGGCCTCGCGGGTGGCCTCGAAGGTGAGCGGCAGGTCGAGCTCGTCGGGTCGGACGAAGCCACCGGCGGCACCACCGAGCAGCACCGTGCGCAGCTGCCGCCCACCGGGTACGCCGCCGGCGAGGTCGAGCAGCTCACCAAGGGTCGCGCCGAACGGCACCTCGTAGATGCCCGGCCGGGCGACGTTGCCCGAGACGCAGAACAGCTTCGGGCCGGTCGAGGTCTCCGTGCCGATCGCGGCGAACGCCTTGCCGCCGTGCTCGAGGATCGGCAACACGTTGACCAGCGTCTCGACGTTGTTGACCGCGGTGGGCTTGCCGAACAACCCCTTCTCGACCGGGAACGGCGGCTTGCTCCGCGGCTCACCGCGGAAGCCCTCGATCGAGTTGAAGATCGCGGTCTCCTCGCCACAGATGTACGCGCCCGCGCCGCGCCTGATCTCGATGTCGAAGGAGAAGCCCTGGCCGAGGATGTTGTCGCCGAGGTAGCCACGACGACGGCACTCGGCGATCGCGTGCTGGAGCCGGTGGAGTGCGCGCGGGTACTCACCGCGCAGGTAGAGGTAGCCCCGCTCGCACCGGGTGGCATAGGCCGCGACCGTCATCGACTCGATCACGGCGTACGGGTCGCCCTCCATCAGCACGCGGTCCTTGAACGTACCCGGCTCACTCTCGTCGGCGTTGCAGACGAGGTAGTGCGGGCGCTCGAGCTGCCCGGCCGTGGCCTCCCACTTGCGGCCGGTGGGGAACGCCGCGCCGCCACGGCCGACCAGCTTGGAGTCGAGCACCTCACGGATCACGCCCGCCGGGCCCAACGTGAACGCGTTGCGCAGCGCGGCATACCCGCCCTGCGCGCGGTAGCTGTCGAGGCTCGCCGGGTCGACCACACCGATCCGGCGCAGCAGCACCAGGTCGCTGTCACCGGCCTGCGGAACGGCGTCCTCGACCGGCGGCTCGGTGTCCTCGTCCGGAAGCCCACGCTCGACCGTCCCGACGACATCTTCGACCGTGGCCGGAGCGAGTACTCGCTCGGTCGCCGGGTCGCCGGCCTCGAAGGCCAGCGCCGCGGGAGCCCGCTCGCACAGACCGAGGCAGGGACTACGCAGCCAGCCGCTGCCGTTGCCTGCGGGGCCTAGCCGGTCCTCGACCTCGCGGCACAACGCGTCGGCGCCCAGCGCCTGGCAGGCCAGGTCGGTGCAGACGTGCATGACGCGGGGCTGCCTGGGCGTCGTGGAGAACATCGCGTAGAACGTCGCCACGCCGTACACCTCGGCCGGCGGAACGGTCAGCCGCTTCGCGATGTAGTTCAGGGCCTCCGGGCTGAGCCATCCCACCCGCTCGTTGACGGCGTGCAGCGCCTCCAGCAGCAGGTCACGCTCGGCCCTGGCCTGATGCCCGCCGCCGGCCGAGCGAAGCTGGGCGTCCGAGCGCTCACCACCGGTCCAGCCCGAGTCGGGTGGTCCGAGCCGGCTGTCGACCGCGGCGCGCTCGACTTCGGTCGGATCGATGCCGGTGAGGCGGAGATCCACGGACAGCTCCTCTAACGACGATTGTATACAACCTACAGTAGTCCCGAGCTGCCCGCGAGCGCGGTCGCGTCACGGCTCACTCGGACGTGGCGAGCGCAGCGAGCTCGTCGCGGGCCACCTCTCCCTCCGCCGCCAGCGCGGCGAGCTCGTCGGCGGTCAGCCTGTCCACCCGCACCGCGGTCGCCTTGTACTCCGCGGTCCCGGCGATGGGGTCGGTCGCCTCGATGGTCAGCGCATTGGTGTCGACCTCGTCGGGGAAGTGGCAGGTCATGAACACCAGGCCACGCCGCAGCCCGTGGTCGAGGTGGGTACGCACGACCACGGCGCCGCGGCGCGACGACACCCGGACGACCTCTCCCGGCGACAGGCCGAGCGCCTCCGCATCCTCCGGGCCCAGGTCCAGCGTCTCACCACGCCGCAGCGGCGAGGCATAGCCGCCGGTCTGCACACCGGTGTTGTACTCGCTCAGCCGGCGTCCGGTGGTGAGCCGCAGGGGGAAGTCGTCGTCGAGGACGTCGACCGGCAGCGAGTGCGCGACCGGTGCGAACGGCGCCGGCGTGCCGCGCTGCTCGGGGTCCGTGTGCCACAAGCGGCCATGCAGGTACGTCGGCTCCAGCCGGTCCTCGGAGTAGCACGGCCACTGGATGCCGCCAAACTCCTCCAGCCTGCGGTAGCTCATGCCGGCGTGCAGCGGCGACAGCGCCCGGAGCTCGTCCCAGACCTGCTCGGCGGTCTGCGCCTCCCAGTCATGCCCGAGGCGCCCGGCCAGGTCGCGAAGGATGTCGATGTCGTCGCGTGCACCCTCCGGTGCTTCGAGTGCTTTGCGTACGCGCTGGACCCGCCGCTCGCTGTTCGTGACGGTGCCCTCGGACTCGCACCAGGCGGCCGACGCGGGGAGCACGACGTCGGCCAGCTCAGCGGTCTTGGTCAGGAAGATGTCCTGGACGACCAGGTGGTCGAGCCCGGTCAGGCGAGCGCGCGTCCGGGTCGAGTCGGCCTCCGACTGCATGGGGTTCTCGCCGATGACGTAGACACTGGTCAGCTCGCCCTCGTCCATCGCCTCGAGCATCTGCGTCAGGTGCATGCCGTGCTCGGCCGGGATCTGCGAGCCCCACATGCGGTCGAACTTCGCCCGGACCTCGTCGTCGCGGGTGTCCTGGAAGCCGGGCAGTCGGTTGGGGATGGCGCCCATGTCGCCGCCGCCCTGCACGTTGTTCTGGCCGCGCAGCGGGTTGAGGCCGGAGCCGTACTTGCCCACGTGCCCGGTCAGCAGCGACAGGTTGATCAGCGCCCGCACGTTGTCGGTGGCGTTGTGGTGCTCGGTGATGCCGAGGGTCCAGCACAGCTGGGCACGGTCGGCGCGGGCGTAGTTGTGCGCCAGCTCCTTGATCACCTCGGCGGGGACGCCGGTCTCCAGCGCCGCGGCCTCCAGGGTCCACGGCTCGACATGGGCCGCGAACTCCTCGTACCCGGACGTCGCCCGGTCGATGAAGGCCTGGTTGGCGAGCCCCGAGTGGATGATCTCGCGGGCCACTGCGAGGGCCAGCGGGATGTCGGTGCCGACGTTGAGGCCGAGCCACTGGTCGGCCCACTGTGCGGACGTCGTGCGGCGCGGGTCGATCACGTAGAGCCGCGCTCCGCGGTGCACCGCCTTCAGCAGGTGGTGGAAGAAGATGGGGTGTGTCTCGCGGGCGTTGGAGCCCCACAGGATGACGAGGTCCGTGTCCTCGACCTCCTGGTACGACGAGGTGCCACCCCCGGCACCGAACACTGCCGCCAGACCGGCGACGCTAGGAGCGTGTCAAGTGCGGTTGCACGAGTCGATGTTGTTGGACCCGATCACCGAGCGCGCGAACTTCTGGGCGACGAAGTTCATCTCGTTGGTCGCCTTGGAGCAGGAGAACATCCCGTAGGCCTTGGGCCCGCGCGCCTCGAGGTTGCGCCGGAATCCCTCCGCGGCCCGGTCCAGCGCCTCGTCCCAGGTCGCCGGACGCAGGACACCGTCGTCGCGTACCAGCGGCTCGGTGAGGCGGGTGTACGACATCGCACTGGTCTTCATCTCAGTCTCCTCATGTGCGGTTGCGGCCATGATAGGTCGGCGTCAGCGGCGTCACGACACCGCCGCCGTGGCAGGTTCGGCGCCCGATCCGTCGTCGTCCGTACCCGTGGTTCCCCCGCCGACCTTGGTGGCCAGCAGGTCGGCGACAGCGTGCACCGCACGCAGGGTCGGGGCAGGAGTGCCGGTCAGGTCGGCGAGCTCGACCACTGCCGACAAGATGACGTCGAGCTCGAGGGGCTTGTCCCGTTCGAGGTCCTGCAGCATCGACGTCTTGTGCTCGCCGACCCGCTCAGCGCCGTCGATCCGTTTGTCCACGGAGATGTCGGGGTGGCTGCCGACGGCGGCCGCGATCTCGAGAGTCTCCTCCATCATCAGGCGCACCATCGCCCGGGTCCCGGTGTGCTTGGCGATCTCGACCATGGTGGCGCGGGCTAGCGCGCTGATCGGGTTGAACGCCGCGTTGCCGAGCAGCTTGATCCAGATGTCCTTCCGGACGTCTTCCTCGACCGGGCACTTCAGACCGCCGGCGACCATCGCCGCGCTGAACTCTTCGCAGCGGGGTGTGATGCCGCCGGCCGGCTCGCCGATCGAGAACCTGGTGCCTTCGAGGTGCCGGATCAGGCCCGGCCCCTCGACCTCGGTCGAGCAGTACACGACGCAGCCGACGGCGCGGTCGAGTGGCAGCGTGCGGGTCACGACGCCTTCGGGGTCGACCGACTCGATCCGTCGGCCCTCGTACGGCCCGGTCAGGCCGTGGAAGTACCACCACGGGATGCCGTTCTGGGCGGCCACGATGGTCGTCTTCTTCCCCAGCAGGGGGCCGATCAGCGGTCCACACGAGGCGTACGAGTTGGCCTTGAGGCCGAGGAACACGTAGTCGACCGGTCCGACCTCCTCCGGCTTGTCGGTCGCGGGGGTCTTCGCGGTGAAGTCGCCACGCGGGCTCAGCACACGCACGCCATGCTCGCGGATCGCCTCCAGGTGCGGCCCGCGGGCAATCAGATGGACAGTCGTTCCGCCACGATGGAGGGCCGCGCCAACGTACGCACCGATCGCCCCGGCTCCCAGAACTGCAACCCTCATCGGAGCTCCTTCCGTTGGCGACGGTGTTCTGTCTACTGTATGCGCTACGGTTGGTCAAGGGGGAGAGAGTGAAGGATCCGCATGTCCGCAGGACACTCGAAGCCCCACTCCTGGCCCGAGGCGCACCTGCTCGCCGGCACGGTGGCGAGCCCGCTGCCGCCGGTCGACGCGCCGCTCGCCGACGCGCTCGGCGCGACCTTGGCCGCGCCGGTGCGGGCCCTGACCCCCATCCCGTCGTTCGACACGTCGGCGATGGACGGCTACGCCGTCTCCGGGGAAGGGCCATGGACGGTGCTCGGTCGGGTCCTGGCCGGCGGGAGCTCATCGGCATGGGCGTTGCGAGGCGGCGAGTGCGTCGAAGTGGCCACCGGGGCACCGATCCCGAGCGGCACGGAGGCGGTGCTGCCGTACGAGCAGGCGACCCGTGACGGTGACGACGTCGACGGCACGGTCATCCCTGGACGCCACGTCCGCCGGCGCGGCGAGGACTGTCCGCGCGACGCCCTACTGGTCAAGAACGGACGCACCGTCACGCCGGCCCTGCTCGGTCTCGCCGCCAGCGTCGGCCTCGACCGCCTGCGGGTCGTCAAGCGACCTCGAGTCGGCGTCGTCGTGACCGGCGACGAGGTCGTCCATTACGGGGTTGCCGGACCGGGCCAGGTGCGAGACGCCATCGGCCCGATGCTGCCCGGCACGATCGCCGCCGCCGGTGGGGTCCTGACCGGAACCGTGTGGCTCGCCGACGACCGCACGACGCTCGAGCGCGCTCTCGGCGACCCGAGCGGCGACGTGCTTGTCGTGTGCGGTGCCTCGTCGGTCGGGCCGGCGGACCACCTGCGCCGGTCGCTAGCCCAGGTGGGTGCCGACCTGCTGGTCGGTGGCGTCGCCTGCCGACCTGGCCACCCGCAGCTGCTCGCCCGGCTGGTGGATGGTCGTTTCGTGGTCGGCCTCCCGGGCAACCCGTTCGCGGCGCTGGTGGCGGCGATGACGCTGCTCGGTCCGCTGCTGCGGGCGTTCGCGGGCCGGCCAGCGCCCGGGCCGCGGTACGCGCAGGTCGACAGCGAGGTCCGGGCCCACCACAGCGACACCAGGCTCGTCGCCGTCGAGCGGCACGGAGACCTCGTCACGCCGGTCGGCCACGACCGGCCCGGCGTGCTCTGGGGCGCGGCGCTCGCGGACGCACTTGCGGTCGTGCCGCCGGCCTGGTCGGGTGGGTTGGTCGAGTTGCTCGACCTGCCCGGTGACGGCTTGGCCGGGAGTACGGTGAGCGGGCTCGGTGCCCCCTCGGAGCACACCGAGAGGCTGCTTACCCGCATCGGGTGAGCGCAGGGTCGGCATGCGGTGCAGGTGGCCACAGGCCCCTGACGGCAGGGCGGAAGGAGGTGGCCGGAGTGCGACGACGTTGAGCCCTCCCCACCTCGTCATCCGGTTCGGGTGACTCCGCCATCCCCGCCGAAGGGACCCTTGCGCTTGTTCACGTTCCACCTTGCTCCCGTTCGCCACGCCCTCGCCCTGTCCGTCTGCCTGGCGATCGCTCTCCTCACCTCGGCCTGCGGCACGTCGTCCGCGGCTGAACCCGACCCCGTCCTCCGCGTCGGCGCTATTCCCGACCAGGACCCGGAGGTCCTCCAGCGCCTGAACGACAAGCTGACCCGGCACCTCGCCGCCGAGCTCGACGTCAAGGTCGAGTACGTCCCGGTCACCGACTACACCGCCGCGGTCACGGCCTTCCGGGTCGGCGACCTCGACCTGGTCTGGTTCGGCGGGCTGACCGGCGTCCAGGCCCAGCTCCAGGTCCCGGACGCCGAACCGATCGCGCAGCGCGACATCGACGCGGTGTTCCGGAGTGTCTTCATCGCCAACAAGGCAAGCGGGGTCGAGCCGTTCGACGACACCGCGGGACTACGGGCACTCGCCGGCCATACGTTCACGTTCGGCAGCGAGACCTCGACCTCGGGCCGGCTGATGCCGCAGTTCTTCCTGGCCGAGGCGGGCCTCGCCCTGACGGACTTCCGCGGGGAGGCCGGGTTCTCCGGATCGCACGACTCCACCGTCACGCTGGTCGAGTCGGCGTCGTACGACGCCGGGGTTCTCAACGAGCAGGTCTGGGAAGACCGGTTGGCCGACGGCAGCGTCGATCTCGAGAAGGTGCAGGAGGTCTGGCGTACGCCGACGTACCACGACTACCACTGGGTCGCTCGGCCCGACGTCGACGAACGGTTCGGGGACGGGTTCACCGACCGGATCCGCGACACGTTGCTCGCTCTGGACCCGGCGAACCGGGAGGACAGCGAGATCCTCGAGCTGTTCGGGGCCACGCGGTTCATCCCGACGGAGGCGTCCAACTACCAGGACATCGAGAAGATCGGCCGCGAGGTCGGGCTGGTGCGCTGACCATGAGCGCACCGGCCTACGTCCTCCGTGGCGCCGGGCTGCGGCGCGGCGCCACCCGCGCACTCGCCGAGATCGACGTCACCGTCACACCCGGCGAGCGAGTCGCGGTGATCGGGCCCAGCGGTGCGGGCAAGAGCAGCCTGCTGTCGCTCCTCAACGGCGCCAACCACCCGACCGAGGGAGAGGTGCGGGTCCTCGGCCACGACCTCGCCCAGCTGTCGGCACGGTCCCGGCGTACGGTCCAGCGGCGGATCGGGACGGTCTACCAGCAGTTCCACCTGGTGGGTCAGCTGCGCGTCGTGCACAACGTCAACGCCGGTCAGCTCGGCGACTGGTCGACCTGGCGCGCGTTGTGGTCCCTGGTATCGCCCCGCGACATCGACCCGGCCCGGGAGATCCTGGGCCGGGTCGGTATCGCGGACAAGGTGCTCGCACGCACCGACCGGTTGTCCGGTGGGGAGCAGCAGCGGGTCGCGATCGCGCGCGTGCTCGCGCAGGACCCGTCGGTGATCCTGGCCGACGAGCCGATCGCGAGCCTGGACCCCGAGCGCGGCAAGGCCGTGGTCGACCTGCTGACCGGGCTCAGCCGGACCTACGGCACGACCCTGGTGGTGTCCCTGCACGACGTCGGGATCGCGCTCGACCGGTTCGACCGGGTTCTCGGCCTCCGGGCGGGGCGGCTCGTTCTCGACCTCCCGGCCGCCGAGGTGACCAGCGGCTTGCTCGCCGACACCTTCAGCACCGACGCAGCACGGCAGCCGTGAGCCGCCGCGCGACCACGCTGCTCGTCGTCGTGGTGTTAGCTGCCGCGCTCGCCTCGGTAGCCGGCGATGGGGACCTGCTCAACACCGGTGGGGTGCCCGCCCTGCGCGAGTTCTTCGCCGCGGCGCTGCACCCACGGGTGGATCGCGCCTTCCTTCAGGTCGTCGGCGATGCGGCGCTGACCACGCTCGCGTACGCCGTGCTGGGCACCGTGCTGTCGATCGCGCTCGGGCTGGTCGGTGGCGTACTCGTCTCGCAGACCTGGTGGCGAGCCAGCGGTGCACTGCCGCGCACCTGGGTGTCTCGCTGGCTGGCGACGCGGGCGCTGATGGCCGTGCCCCGTGGGGTCCACGAGGTGGTGTGGGGGCTGGTCCTGCTCAGCGTCCTCGGGCTCGACCCGTTGGTCGCGGTGCTGGCGATCGGCCTGCCGTTCGGCGCCGTGTGCAGCAAGGTGTTCTCCGAGATCCTGGACGAGACGCCGCGGGCGCCCTTCGAGGCGTTGCGAGCCAGTGGCGCCGGACGGCTCGCGGCCCTGCTGTACGGGCTCGCTCCGCTCGCACTGCCCGACCTGCTCTCGTACTCCGCGTACCGGTTCGAGTGTGCGATCCGAAGTGCCGCCATCCTCGGCATCGTCGGCGCGGGCGGACTCGGTTTCCAGCTCGCGCTGAGTTTTCAGAGCCTGCGCTACGACGAGATCTGGACCCTGCTCGCGGCGCTGGTGGTGTTGTGCGGTGCGACCGACGGGTGGAGCTCCGCGGTCCGCCGCCGGTGCACCGGGAGTCGCGCCAGGCCCGAGCGAGACCGGGTTCTGGGCTGGCTCATCGTCGCGGCTGTCGCGCTGGTCCCGGTCAGCGTGGTCCTGCTGCGGCTGGACCCGACCGTGCTCGTCCAGGACCGCGCCCGGGACCTCACGGTCACCCTGGCGCAGCAGGCCTGGCCGCCCGAGGCCGACTGGGGCGTCCTGGTGTCGCTCTCGCTCGACACGCTCATGATGTCCGTGATCGCCGCCGCCCTCTCGTTCGCCGGCGCGGTCCTGCTCGCCGTACTCGCCGCACGACCGGCCGACGACGGCCGTACGGTCGCCCGACGGGTGCTCGGGTGGTGCACCCGCCAAGCGCTGTTGTTCTTCCGAGCGGTGCCGTCGCCGGTGTGGGCTCTGCTCGTGCTGTTCGTCTGGTTCCCCGGCCCGCTGGCCGGCGCCCTCGCGCTCGCCCTCTACAACGTGGGCATCCTCGGCCGGCTGATGGCCGAGGCCGTCGAGGACCTGGACCGGCGGCCGCAGCGGGCACTGCTCGCTGCCGGTGTCTCCCCGGCACGCGCCTTCCTCTACGCCGGGCTGCCGACCGTCTGGCATCGGTTCGTCGCGTACGGCATGTACCGCTGGGAGGTGATCGTCCGTGAGACCGTGGTCGTCGGGGTCGTCGGCGCGGGCGGGCTGGGGCGACTCCTCGCCGAACAGACGGCGAGCTTCCACTACGCCGGGGCGTCGGCCACGCTGCTCGCCCTGATCGCGCTCACCTTCCTGGTGGACCTCACCAGTGCAGCGGTACGGCGGTCGGGGTCGGCGAGACTGTCTAGTCGCGCAGTCCGATCGCGGTCGGAGCGAGCTCCCGGCTATCGGCGATCTCCTCGAACTCTGTGACGTTGTCGATCTCGGTGCCCATCGACACGTTGGTGATCCGCTCGAGGATGACCTCGACGACCACGGGGACGCGGTACTGGGCCATCAGCTTCTTGGCCTCCTCGAGGGCCGGCAGCACGTCGTCGGGCTCGGTCACCCGCAGCGCCTTGCAGCCCATCCCCTCGGCGACCTTGACGTGGTCGACACCGTAGCCACCGAGCTCGGGAGCGTTGATGTTCTCGAACGACAGCTGCACGCAGAAGTCCATGTCGAACATCCGCTGCGCCTGCCGGATCAGTCCGAGGTACGCGTTGTTCACCAGCACATGGACGTACGGGATGTTGAACTGCGCTCCGACCGCCAGCTCCTCGATCATGAACTGGAAGTCGTAGTCGCCGGACAGCGCGACCACGGTGGCCTCCGGGTCCGCGACGCAGACGCCGAGGGCGGCCGGCACCGTCCACCCGAGCGGCCCGGCCTGGCCGGCGTTGATCCAGTGCCGTGGCTTGTAGACGTGCAGGAACTGTGCCGCCTGGATCTGCGACAGACCGATCGTGCTGACGTACCTGGTGTCCTCGTCGAACGCCTTGTTCATCTCCTCGTACACGCGCTGCGGCTTGATCGGCACGTTGTCGAAGTGTGAACGGCGCTGCAGCGTCGCCTTCCGGTCACGGCAGGCCTGTGCCCACGCGTCCCGGTCGGTGAGCTGCCGGCCGCCGCCGCGTTCCCAGGCGACCTTGACGAACATCGCCAGCGCCGACTTCGCGTCCGACGCGATGCCGTAGTCGGGCGCGAAGACCCGGCCGATCTGGGTCGGCTCGATGTCGACGTGGACGAAGGTGCGGCCCTTGGTGTACGTGTCGAGTCCACCCGTGTGACGGTTGGCCCACCGGTTGCCGATGCCCAGCACGAAGTCCGCCTCGAGCATCGACTCGTTGCCGTACCGATGCGAGGTTTGCAGCCCCACCATGCCCGCCATCAGCGGATGGTCGTCCGGGATCGCACCCCACCCCATCAGCGTGGGTACGACGGGTATGCCCAGCAGCTCGGCGAACTCCACCAGCAGGTCGGCCGCGTCCGCGTTGATGATCCCGCCACCGGCGACGATCAGCGGCCGCTCGGACTGCTCGAGCAGGTCGAGCGCCTTCTCCACCTGGGCCCGGGTCGCGGCCGGCCGCTCGACCGGCAGCGGCTGGTACGTCTCGGGGTCGAACTCGATCTCGGTCAGCTGGACGTCGAGGGGCAGGTCGATGAGCACGGGGCCGGGTCGGCCCGACCGCATCACCTGGAAGGCCCGCTGGAACGCGCCCGGCACCTGCGCCGGCTCCATCACGGTCATCGCGAACTTCGTGACCGGTTCCGCGATCGCGGTGATGTCGACGGCCTGGAAGTCCTCCTTGTGCAGCCGGGCGACCGGGGCCTGGCCGGTGATGCACAGGATCGGGATCGAGTCCGCCGAGGCCGAGTAGAGGCCGGTGACCATGTCGGTGCCGGCCGGCCCCGACGTACCGACGCAGACGCCGATGTTGCCCGGCTCCGTGCGGGTGTAGCCCTCGGCCATGTGCGAGGCGCCCTCGACATGGCGGGCGAGCACGTGGGTGAGCTCACCCTGTGCGCGCATCGCCGCGTAGAACGGGTTGATTGCCACGCCGGGCAGTCCGAAGACATGCGAGACCCCCTCCCGGCGAAGGATCTCCACTGCTGCGCGGGCCGCTGTCATTCGTGGCATGGGGGTCCTCCCGGTCAGTCGGCGGTGCCGCGGCGTCCGCGGGGCACCCAGCCGAGGCTTTCGGTGGTCGTGGTGCTGGGCTTGTACTCCAGTCCGACCCAGCCGTCGTATCCGGCGGCCTGCAGGTCAGCGAGCTCGCGGTCGAGGGGCAGCGTCCCGGTGCCCGGTTCGCCCCGGCCCGGGGCGTCGGCGATCTGCACGTGGCCGACTCGCTCGCCGTACGTCGCGATCGCCTTGTCGACGTCGTCGCCGTTGACCGCGAGGTGGTAGAGGTCGGCGAGCAGCCGTACGTTCGTGACGCCCGACTCGCCCTCGACCCGGGTGATCACGTCGACCGCGTCGGCCGCCGTGAGCAGGGGGTACCGGTCGGCGCCGCTGACCGGCTCGACCAGCACGGTGCCGCCGAACACGTCGGCGGCCCGCGCGGCCAGGGCGAGGTTCTCCGCGGCGACGTCGTCCTGCTCGGCCGGGTCGACGCCGTCGACCCGGTTGCCGTAGAGCGCGTTGAAGGCCCGGCAGCCGAGCCGGTCGCCGATCCCGAGCGTCACGGCGATGTTGTCGCGGAACTCTGCTGCCCGCGCCGGCCACGACACCAGGCCGCGATCGCCGCCCGGCATGTCACCGGCGGCGAAGTTCAGGCCGACGAGCCGGACACCCGCGTCCCGTACCGCCCGCTCGAAGGCTTCCACCTCGGCGTCGTCGGGCACGGCCGAGGCGAACGGCCACCACAGCTCGATGGCGTCGAAGCCCGCCTCCTTGGCCGCCGCCGGACGCTGGAGCAAGGGCAGCTCGGCGAAGAGCAGCGAGCAGTTGACGGCATAGCGCAGCGAGTGGCTCGGCATCAGTCCATCGACCTGACTTCCGTATAGCGGAATCTTAGTTCTGGTTAATGGAAGACGCTACGATCGTTGTATACAGTAGTCAAGCCCAGCGTCACCGCCGAGCGGCCTGCGTCAGTCCCCGTCGCGGCGCAGTGGGAACCACAGCTCGTAGCGGTCCGCCGGGAAGACTGCCTCGGCGTACTCGACCGGACGCCCGCCCACCAGCGCCCGGCGGACGAGACGGAGGACCGGCCGGCTGGCCGCGATGTCGAGCAGCCGTACCTCCTCCGCGTCCGGCAGGCTGGCCACCACCGACTCCTCGCCGGAGTCGGGGAGCAGGTCGTGCTTCTCCAGGTAGCCGTACAAACTCTCCGCGAGCATCTCCTCGGTCAGGTCCGGGACCAGCGCCGCCGGGAGCCAGGCCCGCTCGAGGGCCAGCGGGACGTCGTTGCCGAGCCTGAGCCGGCGCACCCGCAGCGCCGGTGCACCCGCGGCCAGACCGAGGAACTCCGCAACCTGAGCGGGCGGGTCCGTGTCGGGTACGCACTCGATCGGTCGGGTCGTCGGCTCCAGGTTGTGCTCGCGCACCGCGTCGGCGAACGAGCCGAGCCGCACCCGCAGCTGCAGCGGCTCCGGCGCCCGCAGGTTGCCCCGGCCGTGCACGCTGCGCACCAGCCCTTCGCGGGCCAGCGCGGCGATCGCCTGGCGGACCGTCATCCGGGCGACGCCCCATCGCTCAGCCAGCTGCCGCTCGCCGGGCAGCGGGTCGCCGGCGGCGAGATCCAGCACCATCGCGCGCAGCTCCTCACGGATCGCGGCGTGCTTGGACCTACCCGGGCTGCTCATTGACCGCATCATGCCGTACCCCCTCGACCACGCAGCAGGGAGGCGTCTGCCGTCGCGTCGAGGTTGCACAAACGCTCCGGTGGATGCCTACTCACGGCGAGGTTGCACATCTGCACGTCGGCGGTGTGCAAGATGTGCAACCTCGGCGGTGCGGGCGGCGTGAAGGCGGCGCGCTACTGCGGGGACTCCGGTAGGCGGATCCGCAGCTTGATGTGGCTCGGCCGCGAGATCACGCCCGGCACTCCGCGACCACGCAGCGACGTCCCGGCGGTCTCCGGGACGAACAACAGCGCGACCGCGCCGACCAGACAGGCACCCATCATGTAGTAGGCCGGCATCAGCGTGCTGCCGGTGGCGTCGATCAGCCGGTTGTTGACCGCCGGCGCCGTGCCACCGAACAACGACGTCGACACGTTGTACGCGATCGCGAACCCGGCGAAC
>WHTB01000065.1 GCA_009379735.1 Propionibacteriales bacterium | reverse complement strand
CGGGGATCCCGGGACGGCGCCCGCCGGCTGTCGCCAGATCGAGCCCGAGCTCAGGTGGCGAGCGGGGTCCCGAGGGCGCTCCACGTGACCGTCGTCGGGCGCATTCTCGAGCGCGTTGTCGGACGGGTCGAGGCTGTCGGTAGGCACGACCGTGCGGCACCCCTCACGCCTCGGGCCAGACGTAGGGCAGGTCGTCGGGCACGTCCTGGAAGAGCGGCCCGTAGTGCTCGGGGTCCTTGCGCAGCAGCGCCGACTGGTGGGAGCGATGAAAGTCAGGGTCGCCCAGCCAGTGTGGCAGCGCCCCGGCCCGTGCGAGCTCAGCCTGCGTGCGCACGCGTGCTACTCCCGCCGTGCTGAGGTCCTCACCGAGGGTGGCGGCGCAGGTGTCGGCACGGCCGGTCTCGGTCCAGACGTCGCAACAGGTCAGCGAATAGCGTCCGAGCGCCTCCAGCCGATGCCGCCACATGGTCACCGCGGGGTGGTGCCGCCAGCCGTATCCCGGGACCGTCAACCCCCGCACCACCTGGATGCACTCGACCCGCTGCTTGCCGCGCCGGCGCGGCATCGAGGCTGCGCGCCGACCGCTCGAAGTCGGCGTACGGCAGGAAGGTCTGCACGTGTTCTCAACCCCTGCTCACCGAGCGAGACGGCTGCCGCGCGCCCCGACTCGGCAACGCGTTCCGCCTCGATCTCCACGTCGGTGCGCGGGCCTCGTTTTCACGCTCACGCGCCATCAGTACCCCCAAGGGAAAGGCATGGCTTCGGGCCGCCTGGGTACCAGCCCGGCACGGTGATGAAGACCTCGCGAGGCACGCCGTCACCGAGGCCCCCGGTGGTCGAGATCGCGGACCGGGGGCCCGTCTCGGTCCGGGCGGTCACCTGGAGCCTGCCGCGCACAGGTTCCGCTCCCCACGATCTCGCGCAACTGGGGGTTGCTGGCGTCGAGGTGCGCACGAGGAACTCGCAACCGCGCGACGCGTCGACGCCATACCGTCGGTCACGATCCCCGTTCCGGCGCCTGGTTCACTCGCGGGCCACGCGGGCCGGTCCGGGGTGCCGGTTCGTCCCGGGCTGGACGGACCGACGCTCCCCGACCGCCGCTCTCAGCCGGCCGTCCGGCGCAGGTCGTCTGACGAAAACTCGCACGGCGGCGTCAGGCACTCGCGCAGCTCACGCGTGATCCGGCCCAGGATCCGCGAGACCTGGGTCTGGCTGACCCCCAGCTCGTTGCCGATCTCCTGCTGAGTAAGACCGTCGAAGTACCGCAACCGAACGACGTACCGATCACGCTCGCCGAGGTCCCGGACTGCCGGTCCCAGCATGACCCGAGCCTCAGCGGCCTCCTGGTCGTCGATTCCAGTGTCGGGCAGCAGGTCGCCCCGAGTGGCAGTGCCGCTTCCGAGGGGAAGGTCCAGCGACGACGGCGCGAAGCACCCGTCCAGCCTGAGAGCCTCGGTCACGTGGTGCTCGGACTCCCCGAGCGCCTGGGCGAGCTCGGAAGCCGTCGGCGGCCGGTCCAAGGACTTCGCCAGCAGGTCCCGGGCGGCCAGCACCCGAAGCTGGATTTCCTGCACGCGTCGCGGGGGCCGAACGGTCCAGCCACAGTCGCGGAAGTGTCGCTTGAGCTCCCCGCGGATGGTGGGCACCGCGAAGGCCAGGAAGTCGCGACCCTCCTCTGGGCGGAAGCGGTCGGCGGCCGCGACGAGAGCAGCGTAGGCGACCTGCTCGAGGTCCTCGCGCGGGATGCCCTTGTCCCGGTGCGCGGCGGCGAGTGATCGGGCCACGCCGAGATTGGCGAGTACCACTTGTTCGAGGGCTCGGTGCCGGATGTCGGGGTCCTCGCGGCGGCGGATCCGGTCGAATGCCGCCTCCGTGACCTGCCGGCGTTCGGAGATGGTGGTTGAAGGTGCTGCGGCGGGCGCGGTGCGGCCGGCCTGGTCCGTGCTGAACATGTCTGTCCCTCTGTTGATAGGGGCGGCCTGCCACGTTTTAGAGCAGGGACTCCGAGAATGATCGTCGATCTGCTGGTGCGACGACGAACTTCGTTGAGTCGAACCTAAACCCCGATGGACGTGGGGGTAATCACCCGCCGGGGTGGTACCTGGGGGTGGTCCCTTCTCGCGTCGGATATGTATGGGACTGAGTCCGAGTGCCAGTTCCCCAGGACCACACGACTCGCTGACCCCCGAGCGAGTCGGCCGTTGAAGGACGGCCAGCGCTCGACAGCATGCCGATCCGTCCGGCGGGTGCCGCCGACGTCAAGCAGTCACCAGCGACTCCAGGAGGAGAACCATGACCACGGCCCGCGAACTCATGAGCGAAGGCGCTGAGTGCGTCCGTAGTAGCGACACCCTCACCACCGCCGCCCAGCGCATGCGGGAGCTCGGTGTGGGCTCGATGCCCATCTGCGGCGAGGACGACCGGCTGGCCGGTATCATCACTGACCGCGACATCGTGGTGCAGTGCGTCGCCGACGGCGGAGACCCGTCGAGCACGGAGGTCGACAAGCTAGCCGAAGGCAAGCCCCTCACCATCGGCGCCGATGACGATGTCGAGAAGGCGTTGCGGACTATGATTGAGCATGACGTCCGCCGTCTGCCCGTCATCGACGGGCACCGCCTCGTCGGGATGCTGAGCCAGGCCGACATCGCGCGCCGGATGCCGCAACGGGCCGGCGAGCTCCTCGCTGAGCAGTCGGCAGCTCCAAGCAACAACTGACGCCGCGTGTGTGTCACCAGCGACGCAGCAGTGAGCAGTGAAACACGCACCACCACCCCGACGGGCGTTACGTCGTCATCGATGGTCGGCGCTGGCGCGCCACCGATCCGACGATCCCGTCAGCCCGCCGCGAAGAGCTCACGCACCTGCTGATGGCGTGGCGGCGGGAGGTCCGCCCGAGTGCGCGGCACGGCGGAGGAGTCCACCGCTCGCGCAGGAGTCCATGCCGCGAAGGTGTCCCTTCGGGGAACGGGGTCGGCCGTGGTGGGAACAGTCCGAAGACGAGAGACGGCGCCGTTGGGAGACCGAGGTCCCCATCCCCGCAGGACGTGACGGGGTGCGATCGGGTCTGATCGAGGCGTCCGTGGGCACCGAGAGTGCGACAACGAGCACGAATGGTCGACGACGAGGGGAGAACGCCGTGAAGGCAACGGTGTGGCACGGACAGCGCGACGTACGGGTGGACGAGGTCGCGGACCCGGCGATCAAGGAACGGCTCGAGGGCGATCGCATGGACACTCACCCCGCAACTCGGCGCGTGGGCTGACGCGGACCTCGGCGGCCACATGGCTCAGCATCTGTTGCTCGGGATGGTCGGACCCCTCGGGCTCGTCCTCGGCGCGCCGGTCACCCTGCTGCTGCGTACCCTCCCGCGCCCTCATGCACCGAAGCTGGGGCGGCTGATCAGCTCCTCACCGGTGCACGCGCTGACGCGCCCGGTCGTCGCCCTCATCCTGAGCAGCGGGGGCCTCGTCTTGCTGTACCTCACCCCGGTAAACGTTCTCAGCACGCAGCGCTCCTGGGCGCACCTCCTCGTTCACGTGCACCTGGTCCTGGCCGGCGCACTATTCGCCTGGGTCATCGCAGGACCCGACCCAGCCCCGGGACGCGCGTCCGTACGGACCCGGCTGATCGTCCTCGGGATCTCCGTCGCCATCCGTGCCTCGGTCGGCCAGCTGCTGTACGCGGGCCTGCTCACGCGGGTCCACGAACCCATCAACGAGATGCGCAGCCGCAGGCCGCCTGATGTACTTCGGTGGAGACATCGCCGAGCTGCTCCTGGCGCTTGCAGTGCTTCTCACCTCACGGCCCACCTCACCTAGACCCCGTCAACAACCTTCCCGCGCTCTTCGACCAATTCGTTCCACGGCCTCGTCCAGGGCGATAAACGTCTCCGCCTCCGGGGACACTGCTCGTCACGTGCGCGATGGGCCGCCCAGACTGTTCGTCGATCACAATCAGGAAGTCCTCGTCCTGGTTGCGGACCCCGAGGAGCCCATGGGACGCCGCCACTACGACGAGGTGGGGCGCCGTGGCCGTTGGTTACAAGCGGGGAGGTCGGGGTGCCGAAACCACAGGGCGCAACAGGAGGGCCGGGTCGATCGTGCGCAGCGTGTCGGGCTTGAAGCCGTTCTCGATGGCCCAAATCAGCGCTTGGGTGCGCTTTTCGACGCCGATCTTGCGGTAGGCCGAACGGATGTAGGTCTTCACGGAATTGATGCTGAGATACACACGATCTGCGATCTCCTGATTGCTCAGCCCATGGGTGATGAGCGCGATCACCTCGGCCTCGCGCGGCGACAACCCTGCCTCGCGCCCCGGCCAGTCGCCAGCCGCGCCGACGCTGGTCTCGTTGTCCCCGGCCAGGATGACGATTTCGCCGCTCATGATCCGCTCGAGAGCTTCGACTATCGCGGGTCCGGTGAGCACTTTGGACAGATAGCCGCTGGCGCCCCCAACCAGCGCCTGCTCGATCAATTCCCGCTTGAGGTTCCAGCTGTAGATCACGACCTTGGCGCCGCCGCTATCGCGGACGAAGTCCTCGAGGTCGATGCCTTTGCCCTGGATCTGGCCGAAGGTGTCGAACAGCACGATGTCGACATCTGACTCGACAGGCTCTGACGCCCCGGTCTCGACCACGTCGATGCGCTCGGTCTTGAGGAACGAAGCCACTCCTGCGACAACCACGGCGTAGTCGTCGACGATGGCCAATCGCAGGGGATGCTTCCTTTCTGCCATGGCTCACAGACTAGACCTGCGCTCACCCAAGCCGGGCGCTGATGTTGGAAACCGCCCGTACTCGATGCAGTGAGAGCGGCCGGGCGGGTGAGAAGGCACCGCCCGGGTATGGCCGACGACGACGCCGTAAAGGGACCGCCCCGAGGCGGGGGCGGTCCTGTGCCCCTTACCGTCCGGGAAGTGGGCAGGTGGGTGGGGGCTGCTTGGTTCAGTGGCTGGTGTTGGCGATGGCTTTCAGGGTCGATAGCCCGGTCGACACAGGGACCATCATCAGGCAGCCCATCACCTCTTTGATGGAGCTGCGGTAGACCTGCATGCCGAAGGTCAGCGGTTGGCGCGCGTGTTGGTGTCGTCGTACAAGTCGCGGCTGCCGGACTTGGCCAGGCCGCGGCCGACCATGTAGCCGATGGTGAGCAAAGAGACGTAGAACCACGCTTCCTGGGTGCCGAAGTCGCTGCTCTCGTCGGCGATGGCGGCGGCGACGAGGACGCCGACGACGGTGACGACGTAGGCGAGCCGGGCAGACCGAGCCGGTCCAGGGCGTCAGAGACGGACGCGGTCGGCAGCCCAGCCAGTGCGCTACTCATCGGCTCTCGTCCGCGTGGCCGGCCAGGCGGACGTCGTGCATCGCCTGGTCGATACGGACCCCGGCGCGGATGTCAGCCGAGATCGCCGCCTCTCGCGCGACGATCGCCTCTGCAGCCGCCAGCACCTCCTCCGCCCGTGCCGCGGGGACGACCACGACCCCCGAGTCGTCGGCAAGAACGAAGTCCCCTTCGGCGACGGTGACGTCCTCGACGCACACCGGGACCCCGGTGGCCCGCTGCCGCAACCGGCCCCGCGCCGTACGCGGGCTGACACCGCGAGCGTAGACCGGCAGCCCGAGCTCCTCGGCTTCGGCCACGTCGCGGCAGGCGCCGTCCGCGATCACCCCGGCCACGCCTCGCTGGACGCAGCCGAGCGAGAGGATGCCGCCCCAGCAGGAGACATCGCGACGGCCGTGGTTGGCCATGACGATGACGTCCCCAGGCCGGGCGTCGGCGACCACGGAGGTCGCCAGATGAGGTCCCGGCGCCTGATCTCCCGCCGGTTCGAGGGCCACGGTGCGAGCACGACCCACGACACGCCGTGCCCCCCAGGCGGAGCGAAGCGAACCCACCCCGGCCGGAAGGTCGAGGCCATCCAGCGCATCGCTGACCACGGTGGAGTCGAGAGCGCCAAGACGCTGAACGATCAAGTCGGTGCTGTTCATGCTCACCAGTTCACCTCAACCGACTCGTAGACTGAAGGTCTGAATCCCTATACCAGAAAGAGGAAGCACAAATAGATGGTGGAGATCAGGGAGGCTCGCTACTTCATCGCTATCGCCGAGGAGCTGCACTTCGGCCGGGCTGCCGAGCGTCTCCACATGTCCCAGCCTCCGTTGTCGCAGGTGGTCAGGTCGCTCGAGCAGCGGCTCGGCGTACAACTCTTGAACCGCACCACCCGCAGCGTGGCCCCTCACCGCGGTAGGCGACGTGCTGCTGCAGCACTGCCGGCGCCTGGTCAATCTCGCCGACGAGGCGGAATCTGCCACCCGGGACGCCCCCGTCGGACAGCTCGGCCATCTCCGCGTCGGCGCAGTCACCTCCGCGTTCTTCGACCCCCTCCCCGTCATGCTGAACCAGTTCCGCACCACGCACCCGCGCGTGGAGGTGGTGCTCCGGGAGCTAGACACCCACCACGCCGTACGGGCTCTGACCGACCACGACATCGACATCGCGCTCGTGCGGGCGCTCGCCACCCCGCCCGGCATCGCACGTCGCACCCTCCTGGAGGAGGAGTTCGTACTCGCCCTGCCGGCCGGGTGGGACCACGTTCCGGAAGGCACAGTGGATCTGGCGGACGTAGCCCGGGAACCCTGGGTCTGGCTGCCGCGACACATCTCGTCCGACTATCACGACCAGGTCGTCGCCTGCTGCCGCGCCGCTGGCTTCGCCCCAGTGGTCACCAACACCGCGGACTCCATCGTCAGTCAGCTCGCCATGGTCGCCTGCGACATCGGCGTCGCCGTGGTGCCCGCCAGCGCAGCCGCACATGCGCCCGCCGACGGTCGCATCCGCTTCGCTCGGCTCAGCACCACAACCACCATCCAGCTCGCCGCCCTCTGGCTCGAGCAGACCACCAACCCGGCCGTGGCCGAGTTCGCGACCCCCTAGCGTCGACCTCCTCAGCGCCCAAGCGCATCCGGGCCATCGAAATCCCCTCGATGCCAAGCACTGCTCACTAGCGGTAGAGCCGTTCCTCTACCCGTCCCCTCATGCTTGCGATGAGTGCGTCATTCGGCGTCAGTCGCACCGTGCCGTTATGGGGCGCGTGGTCGCTGGCGCCAACGGTGTCCCCTCCTCGCGGGCTGTTCTGCCCTACAGTCCGAGTTCCTTGCTCGATGTCGTCGCGAGCGCCTCCAGTGGCCGGATGTAGCGGTTGACGAGGACGGTTAGGTCCTTGTGCCTGGTCTAGGCGGTGATCCTGTCGAGCGGCACGCCAGCCAGGGCAGCCGCGGTGGCGTGCCCAGCGCGCAGGGAGTGCGCGGTGGTCCGCGTGCCGTCGAGCCCGGCGATCTCGGCGCGAGCTCGGAGCATGCCAGCGACAACGTGTCCGGAGAGTGGTTCGAGGCTGACCGTGCTGGCCCAAATCCGTGTGAACAGCGCGCCGGGCGACTCCCCTCTCACGGCTCGCCAGGCGGCGAGCGCGGCGACGGGGTCGGTGAGGGCGTGCTGGCCGTGGGCGACGGCGACGACCTGGCCGTTGCCTTCCTGATCCATCTATCGGTTGACGGGCATTGGCGGCTACTAGACGATTCCCGTAGGACCGGCGTCAGGCCAGACTCGGTCTAGGTGCTCGGCGGGATGCTCTCTTTGCGGCTGCGGAAAGACGCACCTATGCGAGGAGCGAAGCCTTGTCAGGCAAGCTGGATGTCAATTGGTTTCAGGCCGCTGCGGCTAGCAACCACTCAGGAGCGGCGGGACTCCCGGGCGGTGGTGTAGGCGGGCTCTCGGAGCCGCCGTTCCCAGTCGTAAGTTTCCAGGCCGGGCAGAACGTTCCGGGCCGGTTCGAACGACAGGGGCATGTCCGCCTCGTCGACCGGGTCTTTGTAGAGCGACAGCTCGGCGAACGGATGCCAGGCGCCCGAGCGGATGGCCCACGCCAGCGCAAGCTTGGTCTCGTCATGGAACACCGCGGACAACAGCACCGCTCCAGCCGGTGTTCGATATGGCAGCAACGTGGTCATTGGTCTCCTGTACGGCGACCGGGCCGGGGTCAGCGTAAAGCGGGTCAGCCGTCCGAGCCCGGTCGAGGCGAACAATAGATCGCCGTGGCGGCCCCCTTCGATCGGCACCCGGATCGCGAGGCCGAAGATGTCCGGTGCGGGAGCCGGCAGCCCGACGGCTCGTGACTGCCTTACCAGCACTCGGTCGTCACCCGCTTGGTCCAGCCACGCTGCGCCGGTCCTGTCCTCCGCCCCGAACCTGTGCAGTGTGCCCGATACCACGGAGCCCCGGGGGTGCAAGGGCTTGGCAGCCGGCCGGGCAGCGATGATCCGGGTGGCGCCGCGAAATACCTGCCCACCGGCGGACGAGGCGGCGCGGGCCACGTGATCGGCAACACTCATGTCGCATCTGTACCCGATCACGGCCGGAACATGGTGGCGGTGCCGATGAAGTGGAGCTGGTCCATGCGTGGGCCGGTCAGTCCCTTGCGTGGCCGCGGGTCCGGCGGCCGAGCAGCACCCCGAGGGCAACCATGCCGACGCCCAGGAAGAAGTGCAGCCAATCGTCCGCAACGTTGACGGGGACGAAGTTGGCCGACGACGTCTTGTCGATGAGCAGCCCGTACAGCCACAGCACGAGGTAGACGGCGCCGCCGCCGATGAGGTAGTTGCGAGCGTTCGCGGGAGTCCTGGCGAGCACCAGGCCGGCCACCCCGAAGAGGAGGTGGACGACGTTGTGAAGGATCGACACCTGAAGGATGCCGAGCAGCTCGGCGTGCGACTCGTGGCCGGCGGCCTCCATCCCGTCGTACCCGGCGGTGACCCCCGGGAATGAAGCCCAGGATCCCCACCAGGAGGAAGACCGCCCCCACTACGGTGGCAGCGGTCTGGACCGGTGAGCGGTTGGCGCGTACGCCGGTCGAATCCGTGTGGCTTGACATTTCGTGCCCCTCTCCACTGCAGAATCAAGCATTTTGTGCTGCTCCGTACCCGATCGACGGCGACTCATCACCTTCCTGACCCGAGGCCTCTCGTTGAACGCGGTCAGCGCTGGTGAAGTCGACGCACGACTGCCATCGCAGCGACCCCGACACCTGCGGCGACCCAGGGCGCCGCCATGGCCGGGTCCACCGAGTGATGACTCTCTGGGGTGCCCTGAGGCCAGCCCGAACGAGAGCAGGCAGTTGTTTCGGTGGGCACGCCCGGGGTACGACGGGTACCTGCGGGAGAGCGGCATGAACACCGATACGGGAGGTGCATTGGCGTGAAAGCCCTGACATACCACGGCCGTCGAGATGTCCGAGTCGACGACGTGCCGGACCCACGGATCGAGCGACCCACAGATGCCATCATCAAGGTGACCTCGTCAGCCATCTGCGGCTCGGACCTGCACCTGTACGAGGTCCTCGGACCGTTCCTCAAGGCGGGCGACATCCTCGGGCACGAGCCTATGGGCATCGTGCAGGAGGTAGGTGCGGACGTCAGCCACATCAAGCCCGGGGACCGCGTGGTGATCCCGTTCAACATCTCCTGCGGCTCCTGCTGGATGTGCACGCGAGGGCTCTTCGCCCAGTGCGAAGCCACGCAGAACCGGGAGACCGGCAAGGGGGCGTCGCTCTTCGGGTACACCGAGCTCTACGGTTCGGTGCCCGGTGGTCAGGCCGAGTTCCTCCGGGTCCCCCAAGCTCATTTCGGCCCGATCAAGATCCCCGAGGAGCAGCCAGACGAGCGGTTCCTCTTCCTCTCCGACATCCTCCCCACAGCCTGGCAGGCGGTGAAGTACGCCGACCTTCCCGCGGACGGCACGCTGGCAGTTCTCGGCGCTGGGCCGGTGGGACAGTTCTGCGCCAGAATCGGACGCCATCTGGGGGCGAGGGTCATCGTCGTCGACTCCGTGCCCGAACGACTGGAGATGGCACGGCGTCACGGCGCCGAGACGCTCGACAGCACCGAGGTCGACGACGTCGCCGAGACCCTGATCGAGATGAATGAAGGCCGCGGCCCTGACGGCGTCATCGACGCCGTCGGCATGGAGGCTCACGACTCACCGGCCGGGAAGGCGGCGCACGCCGTCGTCGCCGCCCTGCCCGACGCTGTTGCCAACCCGCTGGCGGACAAGATCGCACTCGACCGGATGGGCGCCCTGCGGACAGCGATCAAGTGCGTCCGACGCGGAGGGACCGTCTCGGTGAGCGGGGTGTACGGCGGCGAGGTCGACCCCATGCCGATGATGGAAATGTTCGACCGGGGCATCACGATGCGGATGGGGCAGTGCCACGTGAAGCGGTGGATCGATGACCTGATGCCGCTGGTCCAGGACGACGCGGACCCGCTTGGAACCCTCGACATGACCACCCACCACCTGCCGCTCGACCAGGGTCCCGGCGCGTACGAGATCTTTCAGAGGAAGCAGGACGGCTGCATCAAGGTAGTCCTCCACCCGTGAACTCCGACATGCCCAGGACCGTGGTCATCACAGGTGCCTCATCGGGTATCGGCCGCGCCGCGGCGCACCTGCTCGCCGAGCAGGGCGCACAGCTGGTGCTGGCGGCAAGGTCGCGCGAGACGCTCGAGCAGGCGCGACAGGAGTGCACTGCCCGAGGTGCTGCCGCCGTCCTGGCAGTCCCCACCGATGTGGCCGATGCGTCCGCGGTGGCGACACTGTTCTCCCGTGCGCGTGAGCAGTTCGGAGGTGTCGACGGGGTGGTGCACGCGGCCGCGGTGCTGGCCTACGGGCGATTCGTGGACGTGCCGGCCGAGGTGTTCGACGCGACGTTGGCCACCAACATCACCGGCACCGCCAACGTCGCCCGCGAGGCCATGCTGCAGTTCCACACCCAAAAGACGGGCTCACTCGTGGTGGTCGGGTCGGTGTTGAGCAAGATCGCGGCGCCGCTCATGAGTCCCTACGGCACCAGCAAGTGGGCTGTTCAAGGGCTGGTCCGAACGCTTCAGATCGAGGCGCGGACGATGCCCGGCATCGAGGTCAGCCTGGTGTCCCCGGGCGGGGTCAACACGCCGATCTACGACCAGGCCGGCAGCTACACCGGCCATCCCGGGCACCCACCACCGCCGGTCTACTCCCCGGAACGCGTGGCGCAGCGCGTCGTGCACGCTCTCGGCCACCCGCAGCGTGACCTCAACGTGGGTTTCGCGAACCCGCTCATGGTGTTGGGGTTCCGGGTCCTTCCGGGCGTCTTCGATGTCCTGGTCGGCCCGCTCATGCGGCTCCTCGGCCAAGGGCGCGCCGCGGTCGAGGCCAACGCCGGCAACGTGCACGAGCCCGTGCCCGGCCTCGAGGGAGTGCGCGGCCGCTGGCCGCGGCTCTGGGGTTGAGCCCCCGCGTCGCTGAGGCATGTGGCCGTGTCGATGCGGGTAATGGTGAAGCGTGATCACCAACACGCGAGCGATCGAGGCTAGTCCGGACAAGGTGTGGGAGGTGCTGGCGGATGGCTGGCTCTATCCCCTCTGGGTCGTTGGCGCCACCCGGATGCGTGCGGTCGACGACACCTGGCCTGCAGTCGGGTCGAAGCTGCGCCACTCCGCCGGTGTGTGGCCGCTGGTGATCGATGACAACACCGAAGTGCTGGAGGTGGAGCCGGGCCGGTCCCTGCGGCTGCGTGCACGGGGATGGCCGATGGGCGAGGCCGAAGTCCTCATCACCTTGGCCCCCGAGGGCTCGAGGACCCGCGTGGACATCGTCGAGGACGCGGTGAGGGGCCCGGGTGTCCTCGTTCCCAAGTTCCTACGGCATCCCATGATCAAGTGGCGCAACGCCGAGGCCCTGGACCGGTTCGCCAACCTCGCCGAGGGACGCTAGCTGATGTCGGCCGGCACCCACGACGCCGTCGTCGTCGGCGCCGGCCCCAACGGGTTGGTCGCGGCCAACCGGCTGCTCGACGCCGGATGGTCGGTGGTGGTGCTCGAAGCTCAAGAGGAGCTGGGCGGGGCCGTTCGCAGCGACTCCGCCGTGCACCCTGACTTTGTCCATGACACCTTCAGCGCCTTTTACCCGTTGGCCGCCACCTCACCGGCCATTCAGGCCTTCCGTCTGGAGGACCACGGGTTGCGCTGGCGCCACGCCCCAGCGGTCCTGGGACATCCCAGGCCGGACCGCTCCTGGGCGATCCTTCACCGAGACCGCTACGTCACCGCGAGTCTGATGGACGAGCAGTGTGCCGGGGATGGGCAGGCGTGGTTGGACACCTGCGCCGAGTGGGACCGGATCGGCGATCATCTCGTCGGCGCCCTGCTGTCGCCGTTCCCCCCGGTGCGCGCCGGGCTCGGAGCCCTCAGCAAGCTGCGGTCTGTCGGCGGTCTCGGATTCATACAGTCGCTACTCTCGCCTGCCGTCGAGCTCGGCCGCTCGCGGTTCGGCGGCGAGATCCCTCGGCTCTTGCTTGCCGGCAATGCCGGGCACTCCGACATTCCTCTGGACTCCGCCGGATCGGGACTGATGGGGCTTCTGCTCTGCATGCTCGGCCAGACCGTCGGCTACCCGGTGCCCGAAGGCGGTGCCGGGCAGCTCACGCAGGCGCTGGCCAGGCGCATTCGGTCGCTGGGGGGCGAGATCCGGTGCTCAACCCGGGTCGATCGCGTCGTGGTCGGCCGCGGTCGGGCCACGGGCGTGGTCACCGCCGCCGGCGAACCGATCGAGGCGGGGCGTGCGGTGATCGCCGACGTCGTGGCTCCCCACCTGTACGGAGGACTGGTTCGGGCCGAGGACCTTCCCGCCCGAACCATGAAGGCCATGCGTCACTTCCAGCTCGACCCCTCGACCGTCAAGGTCGACTGGGCGCTGAACGGACCCGTGCCGTGGGCCTCACCACCGTCGCACGCGGCCGGCACCGTGCACGTCGCCGACTCGGTGAACCAGATGACCGAGGCCCTCAGTCAGGTCGCGGCCCATGCCGTGCCGGCAGAGCCGTTCCTGCTCTGCGGCCAGATGACCACCTCCGACCCCACTCGCTCGCCGGCCGGGACCGAGGCTCTGTGGGCCTACACCCACGTGCCGCAGTCCGTGGAACGCGACGCCGGTGACGCCACCATCCGCGGTGACTGGGACCGCGACGACTGCGAACGCTTCGCAGACCGCATGCAGGCACGGCTCGAGAAGCTCGCTCCCGGCTTCACGAACCGAGTGCTCGCCCGACGGGTCCTAGGCCCGCGGGAGATGGAAGCGATGGACGCCAACCTCCTCGGGGGAGCCATCAACGGGGGTACCTCCCAGATCCATCAGGAACTGATCTTCCGGCCCATTCCTGGTACCGCACGCGCCGAGACCCCGATCCGGGACCTGTACCTCGGCTCGGCATCGGCACACCCCGGCGGTGGCGTCCACGGCGCACCCGGCATGAACGCAGCCAAGGCAGCGATCATCCACGCGCGCCTCCAGCGACTAACTCCCTGGCGTTGATTTACCCGTTCGGGCGAGTGTCCTTGGGCTCCCGCAGGAGGAGCACGGTCTCAGGTGCAAGCAAGAACGAGGCGCCCACGGTGACCGCGGCTACAACTCTGACGTTCCGCCTCGACCAGCTGACGAGGAACCGTTGGAACTCCAGGCGCGAGTACGGCGCAACCTTCGTCATTTCATCCCCTCAGATGAGTAATGAGGCCACGCCCTAGGTGACGCACTTCCTCGACGCGGTGGCGCTGCGCAACGAGCCAGGGCACACCGAGGTCAAACTGACCTCGCGCGGCCAGTGGATCGTCGCCCGCGGCAGCCCCGCCAGCAACGCGACCGCCCACGGCAGGCGGCTGGCGGCGGCGATCCAAGTGCGCACGGAGCCCGTCGCGTGAGGACCGGCGAGCCGGACGGTCGGGCGTCGACATGCCGCGATTCCGCTACGCGCTGCGCAGCCTGCCGGGCCGGGTGTGGATCGTAAGTCTCGGCTTCCTGGTCAACCGGGTCGGGAACTTCCTGCCCGTGTTCATCGTGCTGTACCTGATCGAGCGCGGCCATTCCGCCGGTGCCGCGGGGTTCGTGCTGGGCGTGTCCGGTCTGGGCAACGTGCTCGGCAACGCCGTCGGTGGCCGCCTCGCCGACAAGATCGGCCGGCGATGGAGCTGTCCGCCGCTGGGCTGACGGCGATCGTGCCGTACCTCGGATCGTTCCCGACCATCGTCGCAGCGGTCGGTCTCATCGGTGTGACGTCGCACATCTACCGGCCGGCCGCGGCCGCGGTGCTGCTCGATTCCGTGGCGACCAACCAGCAACGACTCGCCGCCTTCGGGGTGTTCCGAGCCGCGATGAACATCGGCGCAGCCCTCGGCGGCGTCATTGGCGGTGTGCTGGCCTCCACCTCCCATGTGGAGCTCTTCCTGGGCAATGCCGCCACGTGCCTGCTGTTCGGCGTGGTCATGGCGGTGCTGCTGCGGGATGCGCCCCAGCCGCGGTCCGACCAGGACGACGCGGACGCGCAGGCCGACCGGCGGTGGGGTACCGGCAGGCGCTCGCCGACCGCACCGTGGTGCGCTTCCTGCTGATGACCGTGGTCGCCGAGTTCGTCTACATCCAGTCCACCGTCGGCCTGCCCCTGCACGTCAGCGACGTGGGCCTGAGCGCCCGCGACTTCGGTCTCCTCATCGGGCTCAACGGTCTGCTGGTGTTGGTGCTGGAGCTGCCCGCCACCGCCGCGGTCTCCGCGTACCGGCCGCAGTACGTGCTGGCTATCGGCAACCTGCTCGTCGGTGTCGGTCTCGCGCTGACCGGGTTCATGACCGACATGGCCCTGCCGTCGATGACGGTGCTGGTGTGGACGCTCGGTGAGATGATCACCAGCTCCGTCGTCTACGCCTACCTGGGAAGTCTGACTCCGCCGCGGATGGTCGGGCGCTACCAGGGGTTGCACGGCGTCGCGTACACGATCGGTACCGGCGCCGAACCGATCATCGGCGGCGCCGCGTACACGATCGGCCCAGAGGTGCTGTGGGCCCTGGTCGGCGCAGCCGGGCTGTGGTCCGCGCAGCTCTGCCTGCCGCCACGCCGAGAAGAAGACGGCCGACCGGAGTCCGACGCGCGAGGCGATGGCCATGCCGACCTGGGTCAGACGCCAGATTCGCGCAGCGGCCAAGTGTGAAGGCTCCACGTTCCGAGGATCGCTCACCAGCAGATGCAGGCGCTGTCGGGTGATCGCGTGGATGGCCGGTCGCCGAGGCTCCTGCGAGAGGCGTCGCAGTTCAAGGCAATCACAGTGAGGGGCTGCCCAGCGGTCGGTGGATACATGGCGGAACCGTTAGCCGATGATCTCGATCTGCCGCGACCACGCCAAGAACGTCAAGCGGTGGCGGGATGGGCAGATGACTCTGCGCTGGTGCGCGGCCGGGATAGTCGAGGCGAGCAGCCAGTTCCGACGGGTGAACGGCCACCTGCACCTGCCCGCCCTCCGGGCGGCCCCTCGAACGGCATGTCGCCGCCGAAACTGTCGGACCCGACTGCCACACTCACGAAGCGAGCGCAACCTGATGCTCACCGGGCCTCCACCGAAGTTCCACGGAACCAACTCGGGACATCCTCATCATTCGCTCGAACGGCGACAGGTGCGGAGTGGCCGACCCGCCACTCCGCACATCCTCGACCGCCGCTCTGAGAATTCCCTCTACGCGGCGACGCGCAACCCGTCCACGCCAGTGCCGACACCCAAGGGTGCCGAAGCGATCCACCATGGCGGCGGCTCGCTGGGCGTCAATGCGGTCTGCGGGCGCACCGGTCCACGGCCATACAGCCTTCAGGATGACGCTGGCCACTTCCTCGAACACAGAAACGTCATCGCCATCACATGTAGGCCACGGGTGCTACGGCTTCAGCTCTTCGCTCAGTTCGTCCTTCGACTTCCCCGATGCACCGCTCATGCCCTTGTTCTTGGCCTGCGTTTCCAGCTCTTCCTTGGTCGGCTCGCCAGGTGACTCGCCGAGATGTTGGGCCCTGCTGGCTGCGAAGGCATCTGCCAAGGCCTCGCGCCGATCATCGCCGAGTCTTCCCCGCATGCCCGGGAGCACCCTGGACTCCTCTTCCTCCACATGGTGGGTGACCGCGTCAACAAGCTCCTTCAAGACCTCGTCGAATGTGGGCGTCGTTGGATCCTCGCCACGAAGGCGGGTCAAGATCTCTTCGGCCTCCGCGTGCTCATCTTGACTGTGTGCGACCTCGTCGGTTTCACCCGCCTCGTCGCGAGCCACCGGATAGACCTCGGCCTCCTCTGCCCTGCTGTGCGCAATAAGAAGGGCTGACAACACCGGCAGCACAGCCGCTCTCTTGTCTGGCTCGTTCTGCAACTGGTCGAACAGACGCTCCACCTCACGGTGGTCAGCCTTGATCAGGTCGATGACATCGGGCATGGCGACTCCTTGTTAGCTTCGAGTACTGGGACTCGTCGTACCCAGCAAGGGGAATTCCAGACGGTCCCAGGTTTGGTCGACCGGGATCGCGTACTGACTGAAGGACCTATGCGAACCAGAGCGAGGAGGAACCACCCGCCGACGCTGTTGCAGGCCCGAGGGAAGTTGAATGCGCAGTTGATCTGTCGCCTTCGATGACGCAGACTACGGCCACTGGGCTCCAGGCGTTCCTGAACGTGTGCAGGGGCCCTGCTCGCGCAGTCAGGGTCCCGGCACATTCGTCGCAGGTCAGTGTGAGGACCGTTGGTGTCTGCGCCGTCGTGTGATGACGATCAGGTCGACGGCTGCGATCAGGGCGACTACCAGGCAGACGATTGCAGTTTCGGCGTACATGCGGCTTCCGCTTGCGCCGGGCGCCACGACGAAGAGCACCGCCGCCGCAACGACGCTGACGGCCAAGGCGGACCACGACAGAGCCACACGCAGACCCAACGAGCTGCGCGCTGTCACGGGCTCGGTGCCTGCCCTCCGACCTGCCCGCCTGTTGCTTTCGGACATGTTTGATCGTTACCCCCACCCGGTGACTGACACACGCCTTGGAAATCATTCCTAGCAGTCGGAGCCGCTCGGATGACACACCGGAGTGACTGACGCTCAGCGAGATGGGTACGGGCAAGAGGTGGCGAGGAAGGGAGGAGGGACATGGTCATCCAACTACGCCAAGCCATCGAACAGGGCCTCATTCTCACGGCTGTGATGATCTTGGTGATAATACTGTTCGCATTCTGTTACTGGTACTTCGTCAAACGGAATCACCAAGCCGACCGCCCAGGGGAGAATCGCGAGTGGCCGCCGCCGCGATGAGGCAATGTGCCGGTCTACGAGCGGTCGACATCGAAGCTACGGCTGCGCCCGGCAAGCTCCAGCGCGGGAACTGCACCGCGGGGCAACAAGACGTGCTGAGGTGAGACCCCTCAGTTCTAAGGCTCTTCGGTGACTGCTGCCCATCCATCTCGATCCTTATCCTTAGACTCAAACGAAGCAGGCATCCTATCTGCCACACCTACAGTGTTCGGAGGAACAGGTCGAGGCGACTCCGTAGTTGAAGGCGACTCGTCTCGGAGACCATTTCTCG
>WHTB01000277.1 GCA_009379735.1 Propionibacteriales bacterium | reverse complement strand
GGCGATGCGGGGTCCGCCGTCGCGGGCGTCGAGCCGGGCTGTTTCCGTTGCCCCGACGCGGGAGGACTCGCGGAGTTATGCCAAAACTCATTGCATTCAACGAGGAGGCACGGCGCGGTCTCGAGCGTGGCATGAACACGCTCGCCGACGCCGTGAAGGTGACGCTCGGCCCCAAGGGCCGCAACGTCGTCCTCGAGAAGAAGTGGGGCGCACCGACGATCACCAACGACGGTGTCTCCATTGCCAAGGAGATCGAGCTCGAGGACCCGTACGAGAAGATCGGTGCCGAGCTCGTCAAGGAAGTTGCCAAGAAGACCGACGACGTCGCCGGTGACGGCACCACGACCGCCACCGTGCTCGCCCAGGCGATGGTGCGCGAGGGTCTGCGAAACGTCGCGGCCGGTGCCAACCCGATGGCGCTCAAGCGCGGCGTCGAGACCGCGGTCGAGGCCGTCAGCGAGCAGCTGCTCGGCATGGCCAAGGACGTCGAGACCAAGGCGCAGATCGCCTCGACCGCCTCCATCTCCGCCGGTGACGTGAGCGTCGGCGAGATCATCGCCGAGGCGATGGACAAGGTCGGCAAGGAAGGTGTCATCACTGTCGAGGAGAGCAACACCTTCGGGCTCGAGCTCGAGCTCACCGAGGGCATGCGCTTCGACAAGGGTTACATCTCGCAGTACTTCATGACCGACGCCGAGCGCATGGAGGCGGTGCTCGAGGACGCGTACGTCCTGATCGCCAACTCCAAGATCGGCAGCGTCAAGGACCTGCTCCCGCTGCTCGAGAAGGTCATGCAGTCCGGCAAGCCGCTATTGATCATCGCCGAGGACGTCGAGGGCGAGGCCCTGGCCACACTGGTCGTCAACAAGATCAAGGGCACGTTCAAGTCAGCTGCGGTCAAGGCGCCCGGCTTCGGTGACCGCCGCAAGGCCATGCTGCAGGACATCGCGATCTTGACCGGTGGCCAGGTGATCAGCGAGGACGTCGGCCTCAAGCTGGAGACCGCCGGTCTCGAGCTGCTCGGCCAGGCCCGCAAGGTCGTGCTGACCAAGGACGAGACGACGATCGTCGAGGGCTCCGGCGACGGCGACCAGATCTCCGGTCGGGTCAACCAGATCCGCGCCGAGATCGAGAAGAGCGACTCCGACTACGACCGCGAGAAGCTGCAGGAGCGTCTGGCCAAGCTGGCCGGCGGTGTTGCGGTTATCAAGGTCGGCGCGGCCACCGAGGTCGAGCTGAAGGAGCGCAAGCACCGCATCGAGGACGCCGTGCGCAACGCGAAGGCGGCCGTCGAGGAGGGCATCGTCGCCGGTGGCGGCGTCGCTTTGGTGCAGGCGTCGGACGCGGCTTTCGAGAAGCTCGACCTGTCGGGCGACGAGGCCACCGGTGCCAACATCGTCAAGCTCGCCGTCGAGGCTCCGCTGAAGCAGATCGCCATCAACGCCGGCCTCGAGGGTGGCGTCGTGGCGGAGAAGGTGCGGGGACTCGCGGCCGGCCATGGGCTCAACGCGGCCACCGGCGAGTACGTCGACATGATCGCCGAGGGCATCATCGACCCGGCCAAGGTCACCCGCTCGGCGCTGCAGAACGCCGCGTCGATCGCGGCGTTGTTCCTCACCACGGAGGCCGTCGTGGCCGACAAGCCCGAGAAGGCGGCGCCGGCTGGTGGCGCGCCTGACATGGGCGGTATGGGCGGCATGGACTTCTGAGTCCAGCCAACCGCTAGCGACACCGCGAGGGGCGGTCCCGGGTCATCGGGGCCGCCCCTTCGCACGTCGCAAATGGCCTCAGCCACGCGGACATCTGGGGAAGATCTTCGGGCCTCTGACCGGACAGGTTTCCCCAAACATGGCCGGCCTGGGCCAGTCGGTACTGTCGCGCGCATGACTCCTGTGGAGAAGGCAGACCTGCTGCGGCGGCTGCACACCGACCCTGAGCTGCTGGTGCTCGTCAACGTCTGGGACGTCGTGAGTGCCACGCTGGTGGCGGGCCTGCCCGGCTGCCGGGCACTGGCCACCGCCAGCCACTCGATCGCCTCGTCACATGGCTTTGCCGACGGCGAGCAGATACCCGTCGAGGAGATGATCGACGCGGTCGGCCGGATCACCGCCGCGGTCGACGTTCCGGTGACCGCCGACCTCGAGGCGGGTTACGGCGACGTCGGCTCGACGGTCCGCAGGGCCATCGCCGCCGGCGCCGTCGGCGGCAACATCGAGGACAAGATGCAGCCGCTCGTCGACTCGGTCGCGGGCGTCGAGGCGGCCGTCGCCGCCGGGTCAGCCGAGGGCGTGCCGTTCGTGCTCAACGCCCGGACCGACGCGTTTCTGAAGGCCGCCGACCGGGACCGTGAGGACGTCCTGGCGGACGCGATCGAGCGGGGCCGGGCCTATCTCGACACCGGCGCCGACTGTGTGTTCGTACCCGGCAAGCTGGATGCGCCGACCGTCCAGCGGCTGGTCGAGGGCATCGGTGAACGCAAGGTCAGCGTGATCGCTTATCCGGGGTCGTTGCCGCAGTCCGAGCTGGCGGCACTCGGGGTGGCGCGGATGTCGCTGGGCCCGTGGAGCCAACGGGTCGCCCTGGCCGGCCTCAAGGCGATGGGTGTCGACGTGCTCGCTGGTGGTGACCTCCCCGCCACCGAGATCCTCACCTGACGGCTCGCCGCGACGACGCGGGACAGATCAGGGATGACCGAGGGGGAATCCTGAGCGCGGCGTCCGCTGGCGACTGCCTAGACTCGGTGACGACCGCACGCCCGTACGGCGTCATGGCTTTCTGCACCGTCCCGAGGGGGGATCGTGACCAGCGTGTCCACGACCAGCACAGCGACCGATCTACAACCGGCAGCCCGCACCGTCGGCCTGTCGAAGGTGTACGGCCACGGGGAGGCGGAGGTGGTCGCGCTCGACGACGTGAGCATCGAGCTCGCCAGCGGGGAGTTCACCGCGATCATGGGGCCGTCGGGCTCCGGCAAGTCGACCCTGATGCACTGCGCGGCTGCGCTCGACGCGGCGACCTCCGGCCAGGTGTTCCTCGGTGACACCGAGCTGTCCTCGCTCGGCGACAAGGAGCTGACCAACCTGCGCCGCGACCGGATCGGCTTCGTCTTCCAGGCGTTCAACCTCGTCCCGACCCTGACCGCCGACGAGAACATCCTGCTGCCCCTCGCGATCGCCGGACGCAAGCCCGAGCAGGACTGGTACGACACCGTCATCGACACCGTCGGGTTGCGCGACCGGCTCGACCACCGGCCCAACGAGCTGTCCGGCGGGCAGCAGCAGCGGGTCGCCTGCGCCCGCGCGCTGGTCAGCCGGCCGCAGGTGATCTTCGCCGACGAGCCGACCGGCAACCTCGACTCGCACTCCGGCGAGGAGGTGCTGAAGTTCCTCCGACGCTCGGTCGACGAGTTCGGCCAGACCATCGTGATGGTCACCCACGACCCGGTGGCGGCCGGCCACACCGACCGCATCATCTTCCTCGCCGACGGCCGGGTCGTCGACGAGATGCGTGAGCCCACCGCAGAGCGCGTACTCGAGCGGATGAAGAGCTTCGACCCGCGTACGTCGGCCCCCGTCGAGGCCTGAGCCATGCTGCGAGCAGCATGGAAGAACCTCTTCGCGCGCAAGCTCAGACTCGTGATGAGCGGGTTCGCGATCGTGCTCGGCGTGGCGTTCGTCGCCGGTTCGTTCATCTTCTCTGACACGCTGAACAAGGCCTTCGACGCGATCTTCGCGGGCAGCGTCGGAGACGTCGTCATCCGGCCCGAGGGATCCAAGGGTGACGAGACGCCGAGCACCCTGACGATCCCCGCGTCGGTCGTAGACCTTGCCGCAGACGTCGACGGTGCCGCCCGCGCCGACGGCAACGTCGCGACCTTCGGCGTCTTCGTGGTCGGCACGGACGGCAAGGTCATCGGTGCGCAGGGTGCGCCCGGCATCGGCGTCAACTACAACGACGCGCCGGCGGCCCGTGACCAGGAGGGCCTGACGGTGCGGAAGGGCCGCCCGCCCGAGGGACCCGGTGAGATCGCGCTCGACTCGGCCACGGCCGACAAGGCCGGGTACGACGTGGGCGACGAGGTGCCGCTGGTCAGCTCCGGCGAGCAGCCGACCATGCGAGCCGAGCTGGTCGGCATCGCCGACTTCGCCGGCGGCAGCCTGGCCGGTGCCAGCCTGACCATCTTCGAGACCAAGGAAGCGCAGGACCTCTTCCAGCAGGGCAAGGACGCGTACACCGACATCTGGGTGACGGCCCAGGACGGTGTCACCCAGACCGAGCTGCGCGACAACGTGCGGGCGGTGCTCCCGGCGGGCGTCGAGGCGGTCACCGGCGACCAGGCCGCGGACGAGGTCGCCAGCGACGTGACCGAGGCGCTCGGGTTCATCACGACGTTCCTGCTGGTGTTCGCCGCCGTCGCGTTGTTCGTCGGCAGCTTCATCATCGTCAACACGTTCTCGATCCTGGTCGCCCAGCGCAGCCGTGAGCTCGCGCTGTTCCGGGCCCTCGGCGCCAGCCGCCGTCAGGTGACGAGGTCGGTGCTGTTCGAGGCGCTGGCGATCGGGCTGGTCGGTTCGACCCTCGGCCTGGCCCTGGGGTTCGGTCTGGCCCAGGGGCTGAAGGCGATCTTCGCGACGTTCGGGCTCGACCTGTCGGGCAGTGCCTTGGTCTTCGAGTGGCGGACGGCGATCGTGGCGTACGCGGTCGGCCTGATCGTGACCACGGTCGCGGCTTACCTGCCCAGTCGGCGGGCCAGCCGGATCCCGCCGGTGGCGGCGCTGCGCGACGACGTCGCCCTGCCGGAGTCGTCCATCCACCGGCGTATGGTCGTCGGCCTGACAATGGTCGCGCTCGGGAGTGTCGGCATGGGCGTGGGGCTGTTCACCGACGTCGACCGGGCTGCGTGGTACGTCGGAGGTGGCGTGCTGCTGGTGATGCTGGGCGTCTCGCTGACCAGCCCGGTGATCGGCCGCCCGGTGGTCTCCGTGATCGGTCTGCTCTACCGATGGCTGTTCGGTCCGGTCGGCCGGCTCGCGGAGCAGAACGCCGTACGCAACCCTCGTCGCACCGCGGCGACTGCATCGGCCCTGATGATCGGCCTCGCGCTGGTGTCGACGATGGCGGTGATCGGCCAGTCGGCGAAGGCCAGTGTGGACGAGGCGGTCGCGAAGAACCTCACCGCCGACTACGTCGTGTCCAACGCGATCACGGTGCCGTTCTCGCCGCGAGTGGCCGATCAGGTGGCCGACGTGCCGGGTGTGCAGACCGTGTCCCGGTTCCGCTACGCACCGGCCGAGGTCGACGGCGAACGTGCCGCGGTCGGGGCGTCCGACGTGAGCATGTTCACCGAGGCGCTCGACGTGGACATCCCGCAGGGAGACATCGGCGACCTGCGGGGTGACGCCCTGTTCGTCGAGGCGGACCGCGCCAAGGACAAGGGCTGGTCGGTCGGTGACACGGTCGGCATCGAGCTGCCGGCCGGCGCCAAGGAGTACGAGATCGCCGGCACCTTCGAGGCCAGCCCGGGCATCGCCACGGCGTACGTGATGTCGCTCGAGGCACTCGAGGCAGGTGGCGTCGCCGCACAGGACAACTTCGCGTACGTCGTCCGCGAGCCCGGCGCCGACCGCGTCGCGGTACGGGAGGACATCGAGAAGGTCATCGCGGACCTGCCGACGGTGACCCTGAAGGACCAGGCGGAGTTCGCCGAGGAGCAGCGCGCACCGGTCGACCAGCTGCTGACGCTGATCTACGCGCTGCTCGGCCTCGCCATCATCATCGCGGTGCTCGGCATCGTCAACACGCTGGCGCTGTCGGTGATCGAGCGCACCCGGGAGGTCGGCCTGCTCCGCGCGGTCGGGGTCTCGCGTCGGCAGCTGCGCACCATGGTCCGGCTGGAGTCGATCGCGATCGCGTTGCTCGGCGCGACCTTGGGCGTCGTGCTCGGTGTGGTGTTCGGCGTCGTGCTGATGGAGTCACTGGCCGACGAGGGGCTGACCGCGGTGCG
>WHTB01000027.1 GCA_009379735.1 Propionibacteriales bacterium | reverse complement strand
CTCTCCAGCTGGGTGCGGGTGAAGTCGTCTCGGACCGCGACGATGGCGGTGTTCTCGTGGAGCGTCAGCGGTTTGCTGCCGGCCAGCCAGGCGCGCTGGCTAGCGGGGAGGTCGTCGACCAACCGGGCCCAGATCGGGTCGAGCTCACCCGCAGGGTGGGTGTCCGCCTCGGTGCGCGGGGTGCCGTCCGACTCGTTCACACTGTCTCCCGTCGCTGGTTGCGGCCCACGAGCCGCACGTCCCACACCCTGATCCCTCGCTCATCCGACTGCTGATCCACACCTTTGTCCACAGGATGTGGGTAGGTCGGACGAGTTCCCCGAGGATCATGGCTCGTCAGCGACGGGCACGGTCCGCGACAGGGCGCTGTGGGCGGGGACGCTAACAACCCAAAGGGGTGCCAATCAACCCGTCATCCACAGGGTTACGCGAGAGTTGCCCCGATCCGTCGGTGAAATCCCCCGAACTGTCGGCGTGTCGCTCCACTCGGGCGCCGGCGAGTCCCTGGCAGAGTGGACAGTTTTCGGTCACGTGGTGGGACTGCGGTTGTCCACAGGTCAGCTCGGTTTGACCCTCCAGACGGCAACCACGTACCGTGGGGCGGTCGATTCGGTGTCGACAGGTGCCGCATGTCCACGGACGTCTTCCCCAAGGCTCACCGCGGGTGGGCGGTGCCCGTTGATTCACCGCTCTGGACCCCTGAATTCGCGACACACCAGCTGACCCGGAGTAGCCGTGAGCAAGCGTACGTACCAGCCCAACAACCGTCGCCGGCACAAGAAGCACGGCTTCCGTCTCCGCATGCGCACCCGTGCGGGTCGCGCGATCCTCGCCTCCCGCCGTGGCAAGGGTCGTAAGCGCCTGGCGGCCTGAGGCCAGCGCTCCCGGTGCAGCGTGCTGCCCGCGGGGAATCGGATCACCCGAAGCGACGAGTTCGCCCGGGTGGTTCGGCGTGGAACGCGCGTCGGCCGCGCGACGTTAGCCGTGCATCTGCTGGTGGACCGCGACGACCCGCGACCACGGGCCGGATTCGTGGTCAGCAAGGGAGTGGGTGGCTCGGTGGTACGCAACCGCGTGGTCCGCAGGCTTCGGCATGCGGTGAGTGAGCTGATGCCCGGCCTGCCCGACAGTGCCCGGTTGGTCGTCCGGGCCCTGCCCCCGGCCGCCGAAGCCGGTCCGGTGCTGACCGACGACCTTCGTGCGGCAGTCGCGTCGGCCGTGTCGCGGACCCGGCGGGGTGAACGGGAGTGAAGTATCTCCTGATCGGGCCGTTGCGGCTGTACCGGGCGTTCGTCAGCCCGTTGTACGGCCAGGTCTGCCGGTATCACCCGTCCTGCTCGGCGTACGCGCTCGATGCGGTCACCCAGCACGGTTCGATCAAGGGCAGCTGGCTCGCGCTGCGGCGGCTGGCACGCTGTCACCCATGGGCTGCGGGTGGATACGACCCGGTGCCTGCCACCACTCGCCACACAACGGTCGGAGTTTCTGAGTGATCGACTTCTTCACCAGCATCGGCTCGGCGATCATCACGCCGCTCTACTACGTCACGTCGTACATCCTGACGTCGTTCCACACGATGTTCACCAGCGCGTTCGGTCAGTCGCCGGCTGCGCAGGGATGGTCGTGGGGGCTGTCGATCATCTGCCTGACCATCGTGATCCGGATCCTGTTGATCCCGCTGTTCGTCAAGCAGATCAAGTCCAGCCGCAACATGCAGCTGCTGCAGCCGAAGGTGAAGGCGCTGCAGAAGAAGTACGGCCACGACCGGGAGAAGCTCGCCCAGGAGACGATGGCGCTGTACAAGGAGACGGGCACCAACCCGTTCGCGTCGTGCCTGCCGATCCTGCTGCAGATGCCGATCTTCCTGGCGCTGTTCCGGCTGATCGACCAAGCCAGCAAGGGTCACCCCAAGGGTGTGATGACCGAGGCGCAGGCCGAGCAGCTGCGCAGCGCCACCTTGTTCGGCGCCAAAATCTCCGAGCGGTTCATCGACCCGAGCACGGTCAACACCCAGATCCTGGCGCTGATCCTGGTGCTCGCGATGACGGCGACGACGTTCCTCACCCAGCGCCAGCTGATGAGCAAGAACATGCCGGCGGACGCGATGTCCGGTCCGTACGCCCAGCAGCAGAAGATGCTGCTTTACGTGCTGCCGGTCGTGTTCGCGGTCGGCGGCGTCGCGTTCCCGATCGGTGTGTTGCTGTACTGGACCACCTCGAACCTGTGGACGATGGGCCAGCAGTTCTACGTGATTCGCAACAACCCCGCTCCCGGCACACCTGCGATGAAGGCCAAGGAGGACCGGGACGCACGTCGGCACAAGGGCAAGGCGGCTGACTCTGATTCGGGCGACACGGTGGTCGAGGAGACGCCGGTGCCGCCGCGGCAGCAGCCGAAGAAGAAGTCGCGCAGCGAGCGGCGGCAGGGTCAGCAGCCAGCGGGCGGACAGCCGTCGCAGAACGCCCAGCCGAAGAAGGTGCAGCCCAAGAAGGTGCAGCCCAAGAAGGTGCAGCCCAAGAAGGTGCAGCCCAAGAACGCGCAGCCCAAGAACGCGCAGGGCAAGAACGCGCAGGGCAAGAAACGGACCGGTAAGAAGCAGCCAGGCCGTCAGCAACCGAAGAAGTAGGACCTGGATTTGAGTACGGTGCCGGCGCCGGATGGCGCTACTGACGACCCGAGAACGTACGACCATCTGGACGAGGAGAAGCACGTGAGGGAGAGCGCGACCGACCCGGTCGTCGACGAGGCGACCGAGGCGGCAGCCGAGGACGGCACCGACGAGATCTCCGAGGCTGACCGCGAGCCCAATGACCGGGAGGCCAGTGACGGCGAGGCCAGTGACGGCGAGCCGAGTGACGGCGAGGCCAGTGACGAGGCAGGTTCGGAGGCGAGCGAGAGCTCGTTGCGGATCGAGCAGCTGGAGCACGAGGGAGACATCGCGGCCGACTATCTCGAGGAGCTGCTCGACATCGCCGACGTCGACGGCGACCTCGATATGGATGTCGACGGCGACCGAGCGGCTGTATCGATTGTCGGCGGAGACCTGTCTGCTCTGGTGGGCCGTGACGGCGAGGTACTGGACGCGCTTCAGGAGCTGACCCGGCTGGCGGTGTACCAGCAGACCGGCGAGCGCAGCCGGCTGATGCTGGACGTGGACGGCTTCCGGGCGGCGAAGAAGGCCGCGGTGGTACGTATCGCCGAGGACGCGGTCAAGGTCGTCAAGGAGTCCGGTGAGCCGCAGCCCCTGGAGCCAATGACGCCGTTCGAGCGCAAGGTGGTACACGACGTCGTGGCCGAGGCGGGTCTGACCAGCGAGTCCGAGGGCGTCGAGCCGAAGCGCCACGTGGTGATCCTTCCGAGCTGACCTGGCTCACTCTGTGTCTGACGTTTCACGTGAAACACCGCCGCCTCCACCGCCGGAGGCGGCGGTGCTCTTCGGTCCCTATCTGCCGCTCGCGATTCGCTACGCCGAGCTGCTCGCTGATGCCGGCGTCCTCCGTGGGCTGATCGGGCCGCGCGAGGTCCCACGGTTGTGGGACCGGCACCTGGCGAACTGTGCCGTGGTCGCCGATGCGTTCACTGCGGAGGCAACGGTGTGCGATGTGGGTTCGGGGGCTGGCCTACCGGGCATCGTGCTGGCGATCATCCGACCGGACTTGCGGGTGACGCTGCTGGAGCCGCTGCTGCGACGCGCCACCTTCCTGCAGGAGGCAGTCGACGGACTCGGACTCGGCCAGGTCGAGGTCGTCCGCGGACGGGCCGAGGAACAGCATGGCCGCGCGTTCGACTACGTGACCGCCCGGGCCGTCGCGCCACTCGACCGACTCGCTGGCTGGACCCTCCCGCTGTGCCGTCCGGGCGGCCGGCTGCTGGCGATGAAGGGCGACGCTGCTTCAGCCGAGCTGTCGGCCGCTGAACCGGTCCTGCGCCGACTTGGCGCGACCAGCTGGGAAGTACGCCGATTTCAGTCCCGCCCCGACGGCGTGGCGGCCTTGGTCGTCGAGGTGGTCGCGGGCGACACTGAGGCACCGTCGGCAAGACCGCGGCGGCGCGGGAGTCCGCGGACGAGGAGGCGTGACCGGTGAGCATCCGACGAGGCCTGGGTTGGCCCACAGCTCGCCCGACACTCTCTCCCTCCCCACTCGGCTGGGGCACCACACAACCTCAAGCCAATAAGTCGACAAGTCCTCAAGACGTCGACGTTTCACGTGAAACAACCAACCGCGGAGTGCCTGCTGTGATCCCACCCGATCCCATCCCCTCGACCCCTTCGACGACCCCTTCTACCACCCCGTCGACCACAGCGGCATTCGGCCCGGTGCCGGCGCCCGGCCCACGTCCGCTCACTGCGGGCGAGTTGGCAACGGTGTTCCCGGACGACCGGTACGACCACGACGCCACACCGCTGGCGATGGCGGTTCGGAACCAGATCCTGGACGCCCGGGCGCAGCCACGCCACCCGTTGCCGCGACCCGACGCCACCCGGGTCTTCGTGGTGGCGAACCAGAAGGGCGGGGTCGGCAAGACCACGACCGCAGTCAACATGGCGGCCGCGCTGGCGCAGCACGACCTGCGGGTCCTCATCGTCGACCTCGACCCGCAGGGCAATGCATCCACCGCCCTCGGTGTCGAGCACGGCGAGGGAACGCCCGGTGTCTACGAGGTGATCGCCGACGGCACCGCGATCGCCGAGGTGGTCCAGGAGTCGTCCGACACCCCGGGTCTGTTCTGTGTGCCCGCGACCATCGACCTGGCCGGCGCTGAGATCGAGCTGGTGACGCTCGTCGCGCGGGAGTCGAGGCTGCGGCGCGCGCTCGACGCCTACCTGGCCGAGACCAACGACACCGACGATCGGTTCGACTACATCTTCATCGACTGCCCGCCGTCGCTCGGACTGCTGACCGTGAACGCCCTGGTCGCCGGCCGCGAGATGCTGATCCCGATCCAGTGTGAGTACTACGCGCTCGAGGGCGTGACCCAGCTGTTGCGCAACATCGAGCTGATCAAGGCGCATCTCAACCCGGACCTGGAAATCTCCACGGTCGTGTTGACGATGTACGACGCACGTACCCGGCTGGCGGCACAGGTCGCCGACGAGGTCCGCGCCCACTTCGCGGACGCGGTGCTCCATACCGCCATCCCCCGGTCGGTTCGGATCTCGGAGGCCCCGAGCTATGGCCAGACTGTGATGACCTACGACCCAGGCTCGCCCGGCGCACTGTCCTACCTCGAGGCCGCCCGCGAGCTCGCCATCGGCCGGGACACCCGCGCCAGCCAACCAGCGGAGGCACAGTGAACACTCGACGACGTGGCCTTGGACGCGGCCTCGGGGCCCTGATCCCCACCGCGCCCGACGAGCCGACGACGCCGGCCGGCGACGACTCCCTGCCGTCGCTGCAGTCAGTTCCGGACGCGGAGCGCGGAGCAGGGCAGGGGCCCAGCCAGAATGGCGTGGGACCCGCGTTGGCGCCGGTGGACGGCGCCCGCTTCGCCGAGCTCCCGGTCGAGGCGATCACTCCCAACCCGCGCCAGCCGCGCCAGGTCTTCGATGCCGACGCGATGGCCGAGCTGGTGTTCTCCATCCGCGAAATCGGTCTGCTGCAGCCGATCGTGGTACGCGCCGTCGGCGACGACCGCTACGAGCTGATCATGGGGGAGCGTCGCTGGCGAGCCTGCCAGGAGGCCGGCATCACGAGCATCCCGGCCATCGTCCGGGACACCAGCGACGACGACCTGCTGCGCGACGCGTTGCTGGAGAACCTGCACCGCGCCCAGCTGAACCCGCTGGAGGAGGCCGCCGCCTACCAGCAGCTGCTCGACGATTTCGGCTGCACGCACGACCAGCTGGCCGGGCGGATCGGCCGCTCCCGGCCACAGATCAGCAACACGCTCCGGCTGCTGAAGCTGAGTCCGGCGGTGCAGCGTCGGGTGGCGGCGGCGGTGCTCTCAGCCGGCCACGCCCGGGCCTTGCTCGGCATCCCCGATCCCGACCAGCAAGACCGGCTGGCCGCCCGGGTGGTCGCGGAAGGGCTCTCGGTCCGTGCCCTGGAGGAGATCGTCGCCGTCGGCGAGATCGGCGGCCAGGACATGGTGCAGACTCGGGCCAAGCGCCCGGTCGCCCCCGCCTTGGACGACCTGGCGGCCCGGCTCTCGGAACGCTTCGACACCCGGGTCAAGGTCGCGCTCGGCAAGAGCAAGGGCCGGATCACGGTCGAGTTCGCCTCGATCGACGACCTGGAGCGAATCGTCAAGGTAATGGACCCGCAAAGCAATTAGTGTCTTTGTCGACAAACCAACTTATGGTTTAGCGGCTGCATCGACAAGTGCCCGGCAGACCGCACCGAGGTCGAGGTCAGCGGCCTCGACCGACAGCGGCAGCAGCGACGTCTCGGTCATCCCCGGCGCGACGTTGACCTCGAGGAACCAGACGGCTCCGTCCCCGTCCACGATCAGGTCGGTGCGGGACAGGTCGGCGAGCCCGAGCACCCGATGCGCCTCGACGGCCACCCGGGCGACCTCGGCCTCGACGTCCGCCTCCAGTTTGGCGGGGGTGACGAACTCCGTGGAACCCGCGGTGTAACGGGCGCTGTAGTCATAACGCCCGTCGACCGGCCGGATCTCGACGGCCGGCAACGCTTGTGGACCCGAACCGGTGTCGATCACCGACACCGTGACCTCGGTGCCGTCGACGAACCGCTCGAGCAGGGCGAACGGGCCGTACGCGAAGCAGCCGACCATCGCGCCCGGCATCTCCGCCAGCTCGGTGACGATCGAGCAGCCGAGCGCCGAACCGCCGCGGGTCGGCTTGACCACCAGCGGCAGACCGAGCCGGTCCACCACGACCTCGATCAGGGCGGTCGCGCCGACCTCGCGAAACGTGTCATGCGGCAGCGTGACCGACTCCGGGGTGCGGATCCCGGCGGCAGCCACCAGCGCCTTCGCGACCGGCTTGTCGAAAGCCAGCCGGCTGGCCGAGGGCGGCGACCCGACGTACGGGATGGACAGCAGGTCGAGCACCTCGCGCAGCGTGCCGTCCTCGCCGGACTCGCCGTACAGCAGGGGAAAGACGCACCGTGGTGGGTCAGCGCGAAGGGAGGGGACGAGGGACGAGTCGACGTCACGCACCTCGACCTCGACCCCGGCCGACCGCAGCGCCTCGGCGACTCGTCGCCCGGCCCGCAAGGACACGTCGCGCTCATGCGACAGCCCGCCGGCGAGCACGACCACGCGGCCGGACTGGGTCATGACAGCTCCTCGTCGATCAGGTCAGGTCTGTGTTTGGGGTGTCGTAGGAGCGCGGCTGGACCTTGGTGGCGACGCCGAAGGTCGCCCGCAAGTCGAGCTCCTGCTCGACCACCGCGGCCAGCCGGCGTACTCCCTCACGGATCCGCTCCGGTGTCGGGTAGCAGTACGACAGCCGCATGCACTGGCTGCCGAACTCGTCGGCGTAGAACGCCGTGCCCGGCACGTAGGCGACCCGCGCGGTCACGGCGCGCGGCAGCATCGCCTTCGCGTCGAGCCCCGGCGGCAGCGTCAGCCAGACGTAGAACCCGCCGGCGGGAACGGTCCAGGTGGTGCCGTCCGGCATCAGGTCGTCGAGTGCCTCGAGCATCGCGTCCCGACGCTCGCGGTACATCTCACGGAACTGCTTCACCTGGCCCATCCAGTCCTGGCCGGCCAGGTAGGACGAGATCATCAGCTGGCTGAACGACGGCGGGCACAACGTCGACGACTCCTGGGCGAGCACCAGCTTTTCCCTTACTGCGTGGGGAGCGAGCGCCCACCCGACCCGCATGCCGGGCGCGAACGTCTTCGAGAACGACCCGAGGTAGACCACTCGCTCCGCCTCGTCGGCCCGCAACGCGCGGCGCGGCTCCTCGTCGAAGCCGAGCAGGCCGTACGGGTTGTCCTCGAGCACCAGCAGGTCGTGCTCGCGGGCGATCTCCAGCACCTCCCGCCGGCGGGGCTCGGACAGCGAGACCCCGGCGGGGTTGTGGAAGTTCGGGATCGTGTACAGGAACTTGACCCGCTGCCCGGCGGCCGCCGCGGCGGCCAGCGCGTCACGCAGCGCGGCCGGGACGAGCCCGTCGGCGTCCATCTCCGCGTGCACCACCTCGCACTCGTACGCACGGAACACGCCGAGCGCCCCGACGTACGACGGCGCCTCGCAGATCACCACGTCGCCGGGATCGCAGAAGATCCGGGTCACGAGGTCGACAGCCTGCTGCGAGCCGACCGTGACCACGACGTCGTCGGGATGCGCCTCGATGCCCTCGAGCGCCATCACGTCGCAGATCTGCTCGCGCAGCATCGGGACACCCTGCCCCGAGCCGTACTGCATCGCCTCAGTGCCGTGCTCGGCGACGAGCTCGTGCACCATGCTCCCGATGGTGTCCAGCGGCAGCCCGGAGATGTTCGGCATGCCGCCGGCGAGTGAGACGACCTCCGGTCGGCTGGCGACGGCGAACAGTGCCCGGATCTCCGATGCGGTCATTCCGCGGGTGCGGGAGGCATAGCGGTCGACATACATGTCGAGTCGCGTCTCGCGGCTGTGCCGGGCCGGCTGCTGCTGCATCTGCGGGACTACCTCCGCGGGGAATACCATGCATCTACACACTCATTGTCGCCGCAACACAAACGGGGTGGACAGGTGGGCTCGACTCTGAGACGAGTGGTCTCCTCGACGGGGGTCGCTCTCGTCGGCGCGGTCGCCGGCTTCGTTGCCGGGCTGCTGCGCCGGCGTCCGCGGGCGGGGGAGACCGCGGCGGCGGACCAGGATGGCGAACGCTGATGGGCCGCCGCATCGACAACGTGACGCTGGACAACGTCGACGACCTGCCGGTCCGTTGCCGGCGCTGTGTGTTCTGGGAGCTCGACCCGGTCGCGGGTGAGCGAGCCGAGGAGTCCGGCGATCCGGGGCTTGAGAAGGAGGCGTGGCTGTCCGGCGTACTCCTCGACTGGGGGTCCTGCGGCCGCATCGTCTACGTCGACAAGGCGGTCGCAGGGTACGTGCTGTTCGCGCCGCCGACGCACGTTCCACGTTCGGTGGCGTTCCCGACGTCACCGGTCAGCGGCGACGCGGTGCTGCTGATGACCGCGCGGATCCAGCCGGAGTTCCGTGGCGGCGGCCTCGGCCGGGTGCTGGTGCAGACGGTCGCGAAGGACCTGATCAAGCGCGGCGGGGTGAAGGCGATCGAGGCCTTCGGTGTCACCGAGGTGCATGCCGAGCGCTCGCGCTGCGTCGTACCCGCTGACTTCCTGGCCGCCGTGGGGTTCAAGACGGTGCGGCCGCACCACCGCTACCCGCGGCTTCGGCTGGACCTCCGGCAGACCCTGACCTGGAAGGAAGACGTCGAGGTGGCGCTGGAGCGCATCCTCGGATCGATGCGGCCCGAGCCAGTGCGGTCGGCGTCGGTACGTAGGGAAAACGCACCGACCCACATCTGACCCGGGCCGTCGGGTGAGTCTCAGGCGCCGATGACGTCGCTGAGGTCGTTGAGCAGGGCAGCCTTCGGCTTGGCCCCGACGATCGTCTTGACCATCTCGCCGCCGGAGAACACCGCCATGGTGGGGATGCCGGTGACGCGGTACTGCGCCGGTACCTGGGGGTTCTCGTCGACGTTCATCTTGACGATGGACAGCTTCTCGCCGTGCTCGTTGGCGATCTCCTCGAGGATCGGGGCGATCTGGCGGCACGGTCCGCACCACTCGGCCCAGAAGTCGACGAGGACGGGCTTGTCGGCACCGAGCACGCTGGTCGAGAAGTCGGCGTCGGTGACGGCGGGGAGGTTGGCCACGGTGGTGGGCTCCTTCGTTGAGGGGGTGGGAGTGCGTCGGGTCAGGCGCCGGCGGTGGCGACCTGCTCGTTGAGGGTCTGGACCTCGCCGGCGGCGTGCGCCTCGGCCGCGGTGGCCGACACGTCGCCGGCGGTCGAGGCGACGTGGTCGAGGGCGGCCAGGTAGCGCTCGGCGTCGAGGGCCGCGGCACAGCCGGTCCCCGCGGCCGTGACGGCCTGGCGGTAGGTGTGGTCGACCAGGTCGCCGGAGCCGAAGACGCCGTCGAGGTTGGTACGGGTCGACGGTGCGTCGACCAGCACGTAGCCCTCGTCGTCGAGGTCGACCAGACCCTTGAACAGCTCGGAACGCGGGTCATGGCCGATCGCGATGAACAGGCCGGTGGCCGCGAGCTCACGGGTCTCGCCGGTCTGGGTGTCACGCAGGGTCAGGCCGGTCAGCTTGTCGTCGCCGTGCAGCGCCGCGACCTCGGTGTTCCAGGCGAACTCGATCTTCGGGTCGGCGAACGCGCGGTCCTGCATGATCTTGCTGGCGCGCAGCGAGTCGCGCCGGTGGACGAAGGTGACCTTGCGGGCGAACCGGGTGAGGAAGGTGGCCTCCTCGACCGCGGAGTCGCCACCTCCGACGACCACGATGTCCTGGTCGCGGAAGAAGAAGCCGTCGCAGGTGGCACACCAGCTGACGCCGTGACCCGAGAGCCGCTCCTCGTCGGGCAGGCCGAGCTTGCGGTAGCCGGAGCCGGTGGCGAGGATCACAGCGCGGGCGAGGTGCTCGGTGCCGGCACCGTCGGTGACCCGCTTGACCGGTCCGGCGAGGTCGACCGAGACCGCGTCGTCGGTGACCAGCTCGGCGCCGAACCGCTCGGCCTGGGCGCGCAGGTCGTCCATCAGCGCGGGCCCCATGATGCCCTGCGGGAAGCCGGGGAAGTTCTCGACGTCGGTGGTGGTCATCAGTGCCCCACCAGCGGTCACCGACCCCTCCAGCACCAGCGGTCGCAGCTGCGCCCGGGCGGCGTAGATCGCCGCCGTGTAGCCGGCGGGACCGGACCCGATGATGATGAGGTCGCGTACGTCGTCAGACACGTCGCCTCTTTCGTAGTGAGAACGTCACGGAAAGGACAGAGCCGCCTGCTCACAGGCGGTTACCCGTTCCAACCGATCCTAGGCGTTCGACATTCCCGGACCCGGGAGCCGGTCAACGCCTGATCCGGTGGCGTCCCTCGACCCGCGGCTCGTCGCCGCAGCTCACCAGGATGCCCTCGACCGGCGCCTTCGTGGTCGCCCGGTCGCCGAGGAACGCCACCGCGCCGGGGGTGCCGTCGAGATCCACAGAGTACGACGTGCCCTGCCAGCCGGGGTCGCCGACGGCCCGGCCGACGCACCCGGCGCGTTCCCGGAGCGGGTCAGCAGCTGACTGCGGGGCGTAAAGCTCGACCAGGGCCTTGGACTGGGCCGACCTCAGCGGGTTTTCCTGGTCGGCGCGCTCATCGGAACTGACGTCGCCGTCGGTGTCATAGGACTCGACCGAATCACGGGCGGCCTTGGGCGAGTCCGGCTCGGCAGAGGACTGGTCCGCCGAGCCCCCGGCGGTCGAGGCCTCGTCCGCGCCGCCGCCGCCACCCACGTCGCGCAGGACCGTGCCCCCGACTCCGACCACAACCACGGCGGCCGCGGCGGCGAGCAGCACCCGCGCGGCCCGGCGCCGCCGCGGCCGGTCGAGCGGTACGACGACCTGGTGGCCGTCGAAGTGAGTCGTCGCGTCACGACGCTCGGCGGCCAGCGCCTGCTCGATCCGCGCGCTGACCGCGGCCGGTATCGCCGGCGCCGGCTCGGCGGCGAGCGTGCTCGACACGCCCTGCAGGTCGGCGACCAGCGCGCTGCATCGGTCGCAGGTCCGCAGATGCTGGTCGATGCGGTCGCGCTCCGGCGACCCGGTGAGGCCCTCGAGGTGGTCGGCGAGGACGTCGAGATCCAGGTGCGGATCCGTACTGCTCATGCCGGATCACCTCCCTGGGTCTGCTCGGGGCCCGACACGGATGGGACGGACGACGGGTCGTCCGGGTTCCACAACGGCCGGAGCAGCGGCGCCAGCCGGGCCCGGCCGCGGGCGCAGCGGCTCTTCACCGTGCCCTCCGGACAGTCGAGCAGGGCGGCCGCCTCGGCCACGGAGTAGCCCTCCATGTTGACCAGGACGAGGGCGGCCCGCTGGTCGAACGGCAGCGTCGCCAGCGCGGCCCGGACGTCGTGCCGCTCCGCGATGCGCGCGGCGGGCTCGCCCACCCGGGGGTCGGCCAGGGCGAGGCGCCGGTCCTCGTCGGCCGGCAGCGGGTCGGCGGCCCGCACCTTGTTGCGGCGGGTCAGGTCGATGCAGGCGTTGACCACGATGCGGTGCAGCCAGGTGGTCACCTGCGCGTCTCCGCGGAACGAGCCGGCCCGCCGGAAGGCGGACAGCATCGCGTCCTGCAGGGCGTCGGCCGCCTGGTCGGGATCACCGAGTGTCCGCAGCGCCACCGCCCAGAGCCGGTCGCGGTGCCGCCGGAAGATCTCCTCGAACGCCGCGGCGTCGCCGGCCTGATGCCGCGCCATCAGCTCCGCGTCGTCGACGGGCTCGAGCGACGGCCGGTCATTCATCCCCGGACCGAGACCTCGCGCACCTGGCCCCGGAAGTCGCCGTCGCTGGGCGGGAGCTTGGTCAGCCACACGAGGACGTAGCGGGTCGTCACCGCCCGGTCGAGCTCGACGTCCGTGTTGCCGGTCGCACCCTCTGCGGTGCCCTGGGTCTGGAAGTCGTCCGGGTTGCCCGGAGGCTCATCGGTGGCGCCGGGGGCGACGCGGACCTCGAAGTCGGTGCCGCCGCTGCCGACGTCGACCCGCACCGAGGACACGTCCCGCGGCTCGCCCAGGTCGACGACCAGGCCGAGACCGGGCTTCAGCCCGCCGAAGTCGGCCCGGTTGTAGTACGACATCGTCTTCCACGACGTCGCCCGGTCGCCGTCGATGGCCAGCGCCGCGTCGTCGTCATTCTCGCCGCCCTCGCCGTACGGGTCCCAGGCGGCGACCGAGGCGATCTTGATCGGCTGCGGAGCCTGGTTCTGCTGCTGCTGCAGCTCGTCCTTGGGCTCGCTATTGTCGCCGCCGGTCAGGTTGAAGCCGATCAGGAACGCGATCACGGCGGCGACCAGCACCACCAGCGCGATGATCAGCCAGGTGTTGCTACGCCGCTGGTCTCCGTTCGGCGGAGCGGCATGGTGGGCTCCCGGAGGCGGCCCGGCCGGGGTGACCGGGATCTGGGCCGTGACCCGTGGCGGAGGCCCCGCGCGGTTGGTGGGCGGCGGGCCGGCCGGCACCGGCAGGAGCGCGGGGGGCGGCCCGGCCGGTGCGTCGCCGGAGGTGCCGCCGGTGAACTGCTGGAACCCGTGGGCCGGGATCCGGGCGGCGGTCATCCCACCGATCTCGGTGGCCTCGGGGTCGGCGACCTCGCTGCTGAGACCGGCCGCGTCGGCCAGCGCCGCCGCGACCTCGTCGACCGTGCGCAACGAGGGAGCGTGGTGACGCGGCGGGTCTCCCAGGATGCGGTCGCAGACATCGTCGAGCGGTCGCGGCACACCGGCTCGGACCTGGCGCGGCAGCATCAGCCGGCCGTGCTCGGTGGGCGCGGGCGGGAGGGCGCAGTCCGGGCCACCCGGCCACTTGGTCACCAGCGTGGCGTACAGCAGCCGGCCGAGCCCGCGGACGTCCTCCGCCTCCGGCTCGGCGTAGGTCAGACCCTGCATCGCGGCCGCGGTGGCCAGGCCGACGATCCGGACCGCCCCGGTCTCGGTCACGATGATGTTCTCGGGGACGAGCCGCCAGTGGAAGATGCCCGCGCGGTGTGCCACCCCGATCGCCTCAGCGATCTCGCGGACGACCCAGGCGGCGCGGCGATGGGTCAGCGGCCCGTCGCGGAGCACCAGGTCGAGCGACTCGCCGCGGGCCCACTCCCGGACGACGTAGACGTCACCGTTCTCCTTCGACGCGTCGAGGACCCGCAGGAAGCGACTGTCGGCGACAACTGCCGAGCGGCGGGCCGCATCGACCAGGGCGGCGGCACGCGGCGCGTCGGCCGCGAGGATGTCGACGGCGACGGAGCGGCGGAGGACCTCATCGACGGCGCGCCACGACCGGACGCCGGTGCGGTCGCTCAGCAGATCCTCGACCCGGTATCGACCGGCGAGCAGTCGACCTGGCTCGACCGTCATGACGGCTGCTGACCTCCTCTGGCGTTCATCCCGATCCATCGGCACCCATGCTAGGCGCTCCTGCAGGGTCAGGTACGCGGTCGGGTACGACGGAGACGGCCGAATGCCGTCGTCATGACGCCGGTCACCTCCGCGATGTGGAGCAGCCGGGCCAGCACGCCGAAGATCGCGACCGCCACCAGACCGGCCGTCGTCAGCTCGAGCAGCGCCCCGGACCTGGATCCGGAGTCCACACCGAGGGCGGCCAGGGCACGGACGACGGCCCAGGCGGCGAGCGTCGAGGGTACGGCGGCCAGCAGCACCGCGCCGGCGTACCTCGGGACCCCGACCAGCGGCGTACCGCCGGTGCGCCGGCCGAGCACGGTCACCGAGACGACCGACCCGACCAGGTAGGCGCAGCCGTACGCGAGGGCGAGCAGCGGGGCGATGTCCCTGGTCTCGACCGCGCTGGTGATGCCGACCGCCGCGACGATGTTGGTGGCGGAGACGACCAGCTGGATGAAGAACGGTGTCCGGGTGTTCTCCTGGGCGTAGAAGCCACGCAACATCAGGTAGTGGAGGGTGAAGAAGAGCAGCCCGGGCGCGAACGCCATCAGCGTGAGCGCGAGCACGTCCGTACCCCCGGCGGCCGCCCCCCACCCGAACAGGATCACTGCGAGGGCGGGGGCGATCACCGCGAGCAGCACACAGAACGGCAGGATCACCGCGAGCGCGTGCCGCACCGTCGTGGCGATCTCGGACCGGACCTCGTCGCGGCGCCCGTCGGCGGCCAGCGCCGACAGCCGCGGCAGTGTCGCCGTGGCCAGGGAGACGGTGACGATCGCGTGCGGCACCATGACCAGCAGGAACGCGTTGCTGTAGACGGTGACGCCCGACCCCTCCTCGCCGGCGAGCGCCCCGGAGGCCGTCGCGTCGGTCGCCAGCGAGATCACCACGACGTACGCGATCTGGTTGGCGACCACGAACAGGACGGTCCACACCGCCAGCCGCAGGGTGTGCATCAGCCCGGTGCCCACGAAGTCGAACCGCGGCCGGTACCGCACCCCGGCCGCGCGAAGGTACGGCACCAGCAGGATCGCCTGGACGACGATCCCCGCCGTCGAGCCGAGCCCGAGCAGCAGCTCCTCGCCCGACGTGTACGCGTGGTTGCCCTGTGAGGCGCCGTAGACCCAGAGGTAGACGCCGATCACCGCGATCGACACCAGGTTGTTGGCGATCGGCGCCCACATCATCGGCCCGAACCGGCCACGGGCGTTGAGCACCTGGCCCATCAGCACGAACACGCCGTAGAAGAACACCTGCGGGAGGCAGTACCGCGCCAACGTGACCAGCGAGTCCCGCTGCTCCTGCAGGCCGTCGACGAAGAGGCCGCCTCGGGTGACGGCGTACATGACGGCGGGGGCGATCACGACCAGCACCGCCGTCACCCCGGCGAGGAACAGGCCGGACAGGGTGAGGATGCGGTTGACGTACGCCTCGCCGCCGTCGGCGTCCTGCTTCATCGCCCGGACGATCTGCGGGACGAGCACGGCGTTGAAGACACCGCCCGCGACCAGGATGTAGAGCATGTTCGGGACGGTGTTGGCGAGCGTGAAGAGGTCGGCATGCAGCCCGCCGAGGCCGATCGCCGCGGCCAGCATGGCGCCGCGCACGAACCCGGTCAGCCGCGACACGACCGTGCCGGCCGCCATCACCGCGCTCGAGCGGAGCAGGCTGTCGCTCATGCCGCTGCTCCGGTGGCGCGGCGCCGACCGCGCACCCGCCGGACGATGCTCCGGCCGGCCGCGAAGAAGATGACCGCCGCACCGACGGCCATGATCACCCAGATGATCGCGCCGATCTGGGTGGTGCGGACCCGCAGGAGCGCGGGCGTGCCGAACCGTTTGCCGCTGCTGTCGACCATCGACACCGAGACGTTGCTGATGCCGACGCCGCGGTAGGTCGCCTCGAGCGGGATGCTGCGCCGCTGCTCCGGCTCGATCGTGACCGGGTCGACCTCGGCGATCTGCAGCGAGGTGTCGCCGGCGGACCCGCGGATGCTCACGGTGATGGGTTGGTCGAGGCCGTTGGTGATGGTGACGGGGAACCGGCCCTCGGTGCCCGACAGCGTGATCAGGCCGGCCGGTGGCTCGACGGTGATGGCCGCGATCTGACGCCGGTTGCCGCGCACGTGGGACTCGGTCAGCGACCGCCCGAAGGACATCGCCTTGCGCCATTCGACCGACGCGCCGATGCCGACGGCCCGATCGGTGCTCTGCTGCTGGGCGTCGGGCTCGCTGAGCACGCCGGTCAGGGTCTGCGAGGAGGTGAGGAGGTCGCGCACGGCGTCCAGGGTGGCCGCGCTCAGCTCCTGGCGGCGGGTCTGACGCGGGTAGCGGAGCCGCGGTGGCTCGCCGTCCGGTGCACCACGCAGGTCGCCGGCCGGTACGGTGCGCAGCCACGGCGCCCGGAGACCGGCGAAGAAGTCGGCCTCGGCCCAATGCGAGTCCGGGGTGAGGGTACGCGGCGGTGCGATCACGAGCTGGCCGGCCGCGTCGGGGTCGAGGGCTCGCAGCGCCGCGACGGCCAAGATCTGCTGGCGCCACTGGAGCATCGACTCGTCGCCGCGCGGCGACACGGTGCCGCGGTCGTAGACCATGCCGGCGATGTCACGGTCGCCGACCTGGATAGGGACCGCGGCCGGCCCACCCGGCTCCTCGTCGTCGGGTCTGACCACGGTCTGCCGCGCCAGCAGGGCGGACTGCGGGGTCAGGCCGGAACCGGCGTCCAAGGTCTCCTGGTCGGCCATGCCTTCGGCTGGCCACAGCAGACGCGTCGCCGAGATGCCGAGCTCCTGCAGGGTCGCGCTGGCGGCGCCGACCGGGCCGGTCAGCGCCTCGGCGAGGTCGGCGTGTGCCAGGGAAGCGACGTCGGGGTCGCCGTACGGGAGGGCGAGCACCTCGTCGCCGGCGAACGCCTGCCGGGTGGCGGCGAGCCACGAGGCGGCCGCGACCGCGGTGTCGGAGGTGGCCGGCACCTCGTCACGGCGTCCGGCCAGCGGGTAGCCGTCCGCCAGGTCCGCGGCGGCGGCGAGCACCGCCGGGTCGACCACCCAGCTGAGCGGTACGTTCCCCGACGACGCGCCCATCTCGGTCAGCGCCCGCAGTCGGCCACCGGCGGCCATGTCGGTGCCGAGGCTCTGGTCGACGTACGCCGTCTGTGCCCACGGCACCCGGTTGGTGAGGGGCCACAGCATCGCCAGGTCGACCCGGTGACTCGGCTGGTCGCTGCCTACCATCGGGAGGAACGCCGTGGTGGTGGCTACCGTCGGCCGGGTGCCGTCGGTGACGGTCGCCCGCGCCTCGACCCCGACGACGTAGACGCCGGACGCCCCGCTGATCGGCAACGCGTCGTACGGGACGCGCAGCGAGAAGTCGCGCTCGTTGCCGGGTTCGAGGCCACCGAGGTCACGGAACCGCCCGAACTCGAGCAACTGACGCACGGCCAGCTGGTCGCGGTCGGGTCGGGCCGACGTCAACGCGTCCGCCGACGTGAGGGGGGTCTCGGAGAAGACCAGGTTGACCTGGATGTCGCCCCACCGCTCGTTGCTGGTGTTGCGCACCGCGCCGGTGACCGCGAGGGACTGGCCTTCCCTGAGCGTGCTGGGCTGCAGGTTGTGCACGGTGATCGGCGGCACCTTGTCGTCGGCGCTGGCCTGCGGGGTTGTGGTCGGGGCCCCAGTCGCCGGGCCTGCCGCCGGGCTTGCCGACGTGCCCGCGAACGTCGCGGCGAGCGGGAGCGACAGCAGCAGGACGAGCGCGCACAGGACGACCGTGCGGGTCCGCGCGACCCGGCTCACGGGGAGTCCAGGCACGGGCGAGTCACGGGGGAATGCTAACGGTCGGTGCACGACGGCCCGACCCGCCTCGCTCCGGCGCTGCACCTAGAGTGGGTGCCCGTGACCGAGCCCCTGACGCCCGCCGAGGGCAGCGACGAGAGTACTCGGCCGGCGCCGGCTCGGCTGAGCGAGGTCCAGCGGCAGGCGGTCCACTCGCTGCTGCGGATCGCGCCGGTGATCGATGAGCTCGGCGCGTTGTTCACCGCGGCGGGTGAGGAGATCGCCCTGGTGGGTGGGCCGGTCCGCGACGCGTTGCTGGACCGGCTGGGCAACGATCTCGACTTCACCACGTCGGCGCACCCGGACCAGACCGAGCGGCTGGTCCGGGGGTGGGCTGACGCCGTCTGGGACGTCGGCCGGGCGTTCGGCACGATCGGCTGCCGCAAGGGCGAGCATCAGCTCGAGATCACGACGTACCGCTCGGAGTGGTACGACCCCGAGTCCCGCAAACCTGAGGTGGCGTACGGCGACAGCCTCGCGGCCGACCTGCGTCGTCGCGACTTCACCGTCAACGCGATGGCGGTCGCACTGCCGTCGCGTGAGTTCGTCGACCCCTATGGCGGCCTCGACGACATCGCCGCCGGCGTACTCCGGACGCCGGGCACACCGGAGGAGTCGTTCACCGACGACCCGCTGCGGATGCTGCGGGCTGCTCGGTTCGTCGCACAGCTCGGGTTGGAGGTCGCACCCGAGGTCGTGTCGGCGATGCGCGACCTGGCCGGCCGGATCGCGATCGTCTCGGCCGAGCGGGTCCGCGACGAGGTGGTCAAGCTGGTCTGCTCACCGCGCCCGCGCCCGGGATTGGCGCTGATGGTCGAGACCGGGCTGGCCGAGCTGGTGCTGCCCGAGCTGCCCGCACTGCGGCTCGAGCGCGACGAGCACCACCGCCACAAGGACGTCTACGAGCACTCCTTGACGGTGCTGGAGCAGGCCATCGACCTCGAGTCGCGACTGCCGGTGCCGACTCCCGACTTCGTGGTGCGGTTCGCGGCACTGATGCACGACATCGGCAAACCCCGTACCCGCCGCTTCCAACCCGACGGCCTCGTGACGTTCCACCACCACGACGTGGTCGGGGCCAAGATGACCCGCAAGCGGATGGCGGCGCTGCGGTTCGCCGGCTCCGACATCGACGCGGTCGCGCGGCTGGTCGAGCTGCACCTGCGGTTCCACGGCTACGGCGCCGGTGTCTGGACCGACTCCGCCGTGCGCCGCTACGTCCGGGACGCCGGCGACCAGCTCGAGCGGCTGCATGTGCTGACCCGGGCCGACTGCACCACCCGCAACCAGCGCAAGGCAGACCGGCTGCGTCGCAGCTACGACTCGCTGGAACAGGAGATCGCCCGGCTGGCCAAGGAGGAGCAGCTGGACGCGATGCGTCCCGACCTCGACGGCCGGCAGATCATGGAGATCCTCGGTATCGATCCCGGGCCGACGGTCGGCAAGGCGTACAACTTCCTGCTGGAGCTGCGGATCGAGCACGGGCCGCTCGGCGCGGACCGGGCGCGCGAGGAGCTGCTGCGTTGGTGGGCGGCGCAGCCCGGCTGACCCGGCCGAGTCAGAACGGCGATCGGGCATACGCCAGCGCCGTCACGGCATACCCGGCCGACGCCAGCAGGAGTACGGGGTACGAATGCCCGTCGGCCGGCAGCAGGAACGCCGCCGCGACCGCCGCCGCGACGAACGCCACGTTGAACACCACGTCGTAGAGCACGAACACCCGACCCCGGAACGCGTCGTCGACCGACGTCTGAACCAGCGTGTCCACGCTGATCTTGACCCCCTGCGCGGACAGGCCAAGCACGAACGCCGCCACCAGCAGGGTGGGCTCGGTGTAGAAGCCGCCCGGCACGACCTGGACGACGGCGGCGAGGGCCAGCAGCACGATGATCCACCGTTTCAGGCTCAGCCGCTGGGTGGCGAACGGTGTCACGAACGCGGCCGCGACGAACCCCGCACCCGACACCAGCACGGCGACCGCCAGGCCCTCGAAACCGGCGTCGGTGTCGGCCGGGTCGTGGAAGTACGAGCGGTACAACAAGATCGTGGCGACGGTCGAGATGCCAAACCAGAAGCGGTGCGAGCCGATCGTGATCAGGCCGTACGCCGCGCGGCGACGTGACCAGAGGTGGGCCAGGCCGTCGACCAGCCCCACCAGGACGTGCCTTGCGTGCTCGCGGACACTGGGCCGCGCCGGGTCGTAGTCCGGACCGAGGAGGTCGCGCCGGATGCGCATCGCCAGCCCGCCGGCGAAGCCGTACAGCGCGGCCGCCGCCACCAGCACGACGACGTTGCTCGGTCCGTCGAGGCCGGCCGCGACCTCCCGCATCAGCCCACCCGCCGCCACGCCGGTGAGGAACGCCGCGGTCCCGGCGGTCGGCGTCACCGAGTTCGCCATCAGTAGCCGCTCCGCGTCGACCACGTGCGGCAGCGCCGCCGACAGCGCCGCGAGCAGGAAGCGGTTCACCGACAGGGCGACCAGCACGGCGATGAACAGGGTCAGGTCGGCGACCCCGAGATGCACCAGCAGCGCGATCCCGAGCATCACCGCGATCCGGATGAAGTTGGCCCAGGCCAGGATCTGCCGCCGTGACCAGCGGTCGATGAACACGCCGGTGAACGGCCCGAGGACGCTGAACGGCAGCAGGATCGCGGCGAACCCGGCAGCGATGGCCTGCGGCGTCGCCTGCCGGTCCGGGGAGAACAGCACGTACGACGCCAGCGCGACCTGGAAGACGCCGTCGCTGAACTGGCTGGCGAAGCGCACCGCGAACAGCCGGCGGAAGTCGTGACCGCGCAGCAGTACCCGCAGGTCGCGCACCACACTCATCCGGGCAGTCTCCCAGCCCCGAGCTGTCAGATAGATCGTGCGCTGGGCCGCGCGTTCTGCCTGACAGCTGCGCGGTGCCGACGCTCCTGGCGCCACGCCGGGACGTACAGCGGCGCGGCGACGGCGAGCACGGCCGCCCCGACGTACATCGCGACGCTGACCGACGTGCCGTCGGCGATCGCGGTGAGCGCGATCAGGCCGACCGCGCCGGCCGGTTGGCTGACCATCGAGTTCAGCGACACCACCGTCGCGCGCAGCGGACCCTCGACCTGCCGGTGCAGCAGCGTCATATGTGCGGGGTTCGACGCTCCGTGCACGGCGTAGCAGGCGAGGTAGGCCGTGACCACGCCGACGACCCCGCCGAACAGGCCCAGGCCGACGACGGTCACGCCCTGGAGGATGCGCATCAGGGCAGCTGTCGGCGCGATGCCGAGCCGCCGCCCGAGCCACGGCATCACGGCTGCGCCGGCCGCGGAGGCGATCCAGGCGGCCGAGCTGGCCGGACCCGTGATCGCCGCGGCTTGCTCGGCGTCGCCGACGATCTCACTCAGCCGCACCGGCAGCAGCCCTTCGAACGTCACCATCGAGAAGCCCCAGAACAGCTCGACGGCGACCAGCGCCAGCAGCACCCGCGACCGCTTGAGCAGCCGGACGCCGTCGGCGATCGCGGTGGGTACGGCGAGCACGGCCCGCCCGGCGGCCCGAGCCCCACGGGTCCGTGCCGGCTCCGTCATGAGTACGGCGATGCCCACGGCGCCGATCAGCTGCAGGGCGAGCGCGGCGATGACCGGCACGGCGAGTGCGTCGACACCGGGCAGCGGGTCGAGGGCGACGATGCCGCCGCTGGCGAGCGCGCCGCCGGCGATCGCCAGCCCGAGCACGACCCCGCTCGCGCTGAGCCCGCGTTCGAGCGGCGCATCCGGGTCGGCCGCCAGCGTCGCGTCGACGTACCACGCCTCCAACGGGCCGCTGTCGAGCGCACGGTAGACGCCCTGCAGCGTCCAGACGACCATGAACGCCACCATCGTCTCGGCGTACAAGAACAGCGTCACGGACGCGATCCCGATCACCGAGGCCGCGAGCAGCACCCGGCGGCGGCCGAGCGAGTCGGCCAGCCCGCCGGTCGGCAGCTCCAGAGCGAGCACGACGAGGCCCTGGGTCGACGCCGCGATGCCAAGCTCGGTCAGGCTGAGCCCACGGTCGAGGGGCAGCAGCACCATGATCGGGATCACCAGACCGACCGGCAGCCAGCGCAGCGCGGTCAGGACCAGGAAGCGACGGTACGTCTGCGGCGCCGAGAGCGAGCTCATGCCGGGTCGCCCTCGGGGAAAGTGTGCAGGAAGAGCATCACCCGTCGGGCGTCGTCGTCGGATGCGGGACCGGCGGCGATGTAGCGCTCGATCACGGCGTACAGCTCCTGGTTGAGCTCGAGCAGCTGAGCCGCGGTCAGCCGGAGGAAGTAGTCGGAGGTGCCGCCGCCGTCTCGCCAGGTGTCGGACCACTGATCGAGCTCACGGGTCCACCGCTCGGCCTGCTCGGTGAACCACCGCAGCGCGTTGCCCTGCAACCAGTCCCCGGCAGCGCGGGCGTCGGGGTCGTCGCCGGCCGACGCCGACGACCAGGAGTGCATGTCGTGCGCGGCTCGCCAGACCCGCTCGCGGCCCTGGCCCTCCTCGGTGTCCTCGACCAGGCCGACGCCGGCGAGCTTGCGCAGGTGGTAGCTGGTGGCGCCGGTGTTGGTGTCGAGCGCGCGCGCAAGCGTGGTGGCGGTCGCGGCGCCCTCGAGTCGGAGCAGCCCGAGCAGCCGGGATCGCAGTGGGTGGGCGAGCACCCGCATCGCGGTGGCGTCCAGCGTCGTACGGCTCGTCGGTCGGTTGGCCATGGCATGCACAATACTTATGCATACTAGTTATGCACAACTGTTGTGCTCAGACTGGCCCAGCACAGACTTCACCCCCCGAACCGACACTTCGAGGGCCTCCGGCGGCCCGGAACTGTCGGTCCGAGGGGTGAAGTGGGCGATCAGCGCGGGACGTCGCCGCGAATGAACGCCTCCACACTGGCCCGGCCCTCGTCGTCCGGCCGCTGCACCGGCGGCGACTTCATCAGGTACGACGACGCCGACAGGATCGGGCCGCCGGCGCCGCGGTCCTTGGCGATCTTCGCCGCCCGGATCGCGTCGATGATGATGCCGGCCGAGTTGGGGGAGTCCCACACCTCGAGCTTGTACTCCAGGTTCAGTGGCACATCGCCGAAGGCCCGGCCTTCGAGGCGGACGTACGCCCACTTGCGGTCGTCGAGCCACTGCACGTAGTCCGACGGGCCGATGTGCACGTTGCGCGCCCCGAGGTCGTGCTTGAGGTTCGAGGTCACCGACTGCGTCTTGGAGATCTTCTTCGACTCCAGGCGCTCCCGCTCGAGCATGTTCTTGAAGTCCATGTTGCCGCCGACGTTGAGCTGGAAGGTGCGGTCGAGCACGACGCCGCGGTCCTCGAACAGCTTGGCCATCACCCGGTGCGTGATGGTGGCGCCGACCTGGCTCTTGATGTCGTCGCCGATGATCGGCACCCCCGCGTCCTCGAACTTCTTCGCCCACTCGGGGTCGGACGCGATGAAGACCGGCAGTGCGTTGACGAACGCCACGCCCGCGTCGATCGCGCACTGGGCGTAGAACTTGTCGGCCTGCTCCGAGCCGACCGGCAGGTAGGACACCAAGACGTCGACCTGGGCTTCCTTGAGCACCTTGACGACGTCGACGGCCTCGCCGCCGGCCTCCTTGATCGTCTCCTGGTAGTACTTGCCCAACCCGTCGAGGGTGGCGCCGCGCAGGACGGTGATGCCGAGCGGCGGCACGTCACTGAACTTGATCGTGTTGTTCTCGCTGGCGAAGATCGCCTCGGACAGGTCGAAGCCGACCTTCTTGGCGTCGACGTCGAACGCGGCGACGAACTCGACGTCGCGGACGTGGTAGTCGCCGAACTCCACGTGCATCAGCCCAGGGACCGAACCCGACGGATCGGCGTCACGGTAGTAGTGGACCCCTTGGACCAGCGACGCAGCGCAGTTGCCTACGCCGACGATGGCTACGCGAACCGAACCCATCGGTCTCCTCATTTCTCGTTCTTCTTCGTGGGTGTACGTCGTCGCCCGCGGACTGTGGGTGAGTGCCGCGAACGTTCGTCATCGATCAGGTCGGTCAACCAGGACACCTCGCGCTCCACCGACTCCTGTGCGTGCCGTTGCAGCTCGAGGGTGTAGGCGTCGACCCGCTCACGGGTGCGTGCAAAGGACGCGCGTACCCGCTCCAGCTTTTCCTCGAGCCGGGTGCGACGGCCTTCCAGGATGCGCATCCGGGTCTCCGCGTCGGTGCGGCCGAAGAAGGCGAAGTGCACGCCGAACGCGTCGTCGTCCCAGGCCGATGGACCGGCCGACGACATCATCGTCTCGAACCGCTCCTTGCCCTCGGCGGTCAGCTTGTAGACGATCTTGCGCCGACTCGCCTTGACCGCCGGCTGGCTGTCCTCGGTGAGCCAGCCCACGCGCTGCATCTGCTTGAGGCATGGGTAGAGCGAGCCGTACGACAGCACGCGTCCCCAGCCGAGCAGGGCCGACACCCGCTTGCGCAGCTCGTAGCCGTGCATGGGTGTCTCATGCAGCAGTCCGAGGACCGCGAGCTCGAGAGGGCCGCCACGCTTGGCCATGGTTGATGTCTCCGTACGTATCGGTAGAACCTATCGACACAACGTATCGTACCGATACATCAGGTCGACTGACACCCCAACCCGTCCTCAGCGGTGGCGGCGGGCCGGTCAGTGGG
>WHTB01000272.1 GCA_009379735.1 Propionibacteriales bacterium | reverse complement strand
CTGTCACCTTGCAGTCCAACGGCTTCAGTACGAGCACGGCCGGCGCGATCACCGCCGTGTACGGCTTGGCCGTGCTGGTGTTCGCCCGAGTCGTCCGGCGGTTGTCGTTCCGGCTGCCGCCTGCTCGCCTGATCGGGCTGGGTGGCGGCTGCGGTGCGTTCGCGTACAGTGCCCTCGTCGTGGACCAGCAGGCGGTCGGCGTCCTGGTCGGCTCCACGCTGATCGGCGCCGCGTGGGCGTTCATGCACTCCACCCTGCAGACCTGGGTGACCGAGGTGGTGCCGGAGGCGCGGGCCACGGCTGTCTGCCTCTTTGCGACGATGCTGTTCACCGGATCCGCGGTGGCCAGCGGGCTCGGCTCCGGACTGGTCCTGGACGGGCGCTTCCGGCTGCTGTTCGTCCTCGGCCTGGTGCTCATGCTGGTGCTCGGCCTGGCGGCGACGACGTCGCGGCACCAGTACGCCAAGCGACACTGACGGATCCCGGCATCGATGTTCGCGAAAGTTCACGGTGCTTGCCACTACGCATGCCGTACGAACGCGATTGACTGCCGAACGTGGTCGACCGCCACGGCGTGCGCAGCGATGGCTCCGACCACGGCTGACCCGGTGAAGGAGTGGACATGAAGCGTACGAACCTGATGGCCGTCGGAGCTCTCGTCGTCGGACTGAGCGCGTGCGGTGGCGGCAGCCAGGCTGACAGCAGCGAGGGGCTGGACTGCCGCAACGTCGACTTCATCGTCCCCTACTCTCCCGGTGGCGGCTCCGACCGCCAGGTACGACGGATGCAGCCGCACCTCGAGAAGGCCCTCGACGTGAAGATCAACGTCACCTACATGGAGGGCGGCGACGGCGCGATCGGCTGGCAGGCACTGACCGACAAGAAGCCGGACGGCTGCTCGGTCAGCAACGTGGTCGCCCCGAACATCATGCTCCTGTCGGACTCCGACCAGGACGTCGGCTTCAAGGCCGCCGACTTCGAGTACATCGCCTGGACCGAGGCCACGGCCAACGCCCTGGCGGTCGCCAAGGACTCGCCGTACACAACGATCGAGGAGTTCGTCGACGCGGCGAAGCAGGACCCTGGTGGCCTCACGGTCGCCGGCGTCGGCGAGATCGGTGCGCTGCTGTCCGCCGAGCTCGGCACCGCGACCGGGATGGAGGTCTCCTACGTGCCGGTGAGCGGCGGCGTCGGCGACATCATCCCCGACCTCCTCGGCGGCCACGTCGACGCCGGCATCGTCGGCGCCGCCCACGTCGCCGAGTCCAACGGCAAGATCGTGGCGCTCGGCATTACCGGCAGCGAGGAGTCGCCCGCACTCCCCGACGTTCCGACGTACGAGGAACGAGGCTTCGAAGGGGCTACGCTCGGCCAGTCCTGGGGCGTCATCGCACCACCGGGGACACCCGACGACATCGTCACGATCTGGAACGACGCGGTCCAGGAGGCGATGGCTTCCGAAGGCACGCAGCAGGCGCTCCAGGACGAGGGGCTGATGCCGCTGGAGCAGTCGCCGGACGAGGCGGTCGACTACATGAACGAGATGCACGAAGCGCTGAAGGCAGCCCGCGACAACGTGAAGTGACCCGGGAGCGAGGTCGGACATGCTCGATGGGCTGATGGCGGCGCTGACGCCGGGATACCTCGTCTACATGTGCATCGGCGTGCTGGCCGGGATCGTGGTGGGGGCGCTTCCGGGGTTCACCGCCACCATGGGGACGGCGCTGATGCTGCCGTTCACGTTCGCGCTGCCCCCGGGCCAGGGGTTCGCCATGCTCGCCGCGCTTTACGTCGCCGCGATGTTCGCCGACTCCGTACCCGCCTGCCTCGTGAACACCCCCGGCACTCCGTCCGCCGTGGCCACTGCCCTGGACGGGTACCCGATGACGAAGCAAGGGCGGGGTCAGGCCGCGCTGATCGCGTCCTGCTTCAGCGCGCTGGTCGGGACCCTCATCGGCGGCCTGGCCTTCCTGCTCCTGTCCCAGCCACTGGCCGAGGTGGCGTTGACATTCGGGCCGCCGGAGTTCTTCTGGATCGGTGTTTTCGCGCTCACCATCATCGGCAGCATCGCCGGCGACTCATTACTCAAGGGCATCGCCGGCGGCTGCCTCGGGATGCTGATCGGTGCCGTCGGGATCAGCGCCACCGGTGCCGTGCCGCGCTACACCTTCGGGACCCCCGAACTGCTGGGCGGGATCTCCATCGTCGCCGCGCTGATCGGGATCTTCGCGATCCCGCAGGTGATCCAGATGGTGCGGGACCGGCGCGCGGACCCGTACGTCGCGAAGTTCACCCGCCGCCCGGGGGTCACCGGGCAGACCATCCGAGACATCCTCAGCCGGCCGGTCAACCTGCTGCGTTCCTCGCTGATCGGCACGGCGATCGGCATCCTCCCCGGTGCCGGGAGCCCGGTGGCGTCCCTGGTGTCGTACAACGAGGCCGTGCGGTGGAGCAAGGACAAGGCGAGCTTCGGCCGCGGGAACGTGGACGGGGTGGTCGCCTCCGAGTCGTCCGGCAACAGCGCCGCCGGGGGTGCGATGGTGCCGCTGGTCGCGCTCGGCATCCCGGGGTCGGCTCCCGCCGCGGTGATCTACGGCGCCCTGCTCCTCCAGGGGCTCCGGCCAGGCCCCGAGCTGTTCGTCAGCGACGCCAGCCTGGTGTACAGCTTCGCCTGGTCGGTGATGCTCGCCGGCGTGGTGACATTCGTGGTCGGCATGGTGCTCGCGGGTGGGCTCGCCCGGATGGTGATGATCCCGGTCCGGCTGCTGGCCCCGGTCATCCTGTTCCTCTCCGTGATCGGGTCCTACGCGATCCGCAGCAGCGTGATGGACGTGTTCTTGATGCTCGGGCTGGGAGTCGGTATCTACTTCCTGTCCCTGCTCGGCTTCCACCCCGGCCCGATCGGGCTCGGCGTGATCCTCGGCCCGATCGTCGAGCCGGCGCTGGTCCAGTCGCTGTCGATCGCCCAGTCGAGCTCGGTCGTCGAGGTGTTCTTCGGCCGGCCGATCAGCATCATCCTGATCGTGCTGACCCTGATCTCGGCCGGCTGGGTGGTCTTCTCCCAGGTCAAGGACGCGCGCGACCGCCGCGGCACCGACGCCGTCGAGCCAGCCCCGGAATCGGGCGAGAGTCCTGCCGTGGACAGAGTCGGCCGATGAGTACGACGACACGGGGCCCACGGGTCGGCGTCGATGTGCTCGCTGCGCTCGCGCTGTTCGGCATCGCGGGGGTGCTGCTGTCGCAGACCGGAGACGGCTTCCGCGACTGGGTGATGCCGCGGTCCTTGAACTACCTGCTGGTCGTCATCGGCGTGCTGCTGCTGGCCAAGGGCCTCCTGCGACCGGGGGCGACGGTGCCGGTCGTCCCCTCCGTGCTGCAAGGGAAGGGTACGGACGTCGCGGTGTTCATCGCGGCCGCGGTCGCGTACGTCCTCGTGATGCCCGTCGTCGGGTTCTGGGTCACCAGCGTCGTGGTGATCTTCGCGCTGTCGCTGGTCCTCGCCGAGCACCGCGACCGGCGCACCGTCGTCGAGTCGGCGGTCGTCGCCGTCGGCGTCTGTGCCGTGTTCTACGTGTTGATGCTGCATGTCTTCTACGTACCCCTGCCCGAGGGTCGGTTCCTGCCGCTCTGACGGTCGGGTCCCGCTCGCCGATGACGTCTGGCGTCACGATCGGCGCCCCGATTTCACAGCCGTCGTCACTGTCTCGGGCGCGTCCGACGCCAAGACTTCAGAGGTACGCGCAGGCCCGACAGATGGTGAGGGGACGCCGTGAGACTGGGTTACTTCTCGATGCCGATGCACCCGCCCGGCCGAGACTGGGTCGAGACGCTGAGGGAGGACCGCGACGGGGTGATCCTCGCCGACTCGCTGGGCTTCCATGACGCCTTCATCGGTGAGCATCTGACCGACAAGTACGAGAACATCACCAACAGCCTGGTCTTCCTGGCGACGTTGATCTCGGACACCGAGCACATCCGGCTGGCGACCGGGACCACCAACCTGTCCCAGCAGCATCCGGTGCTGGTGGCCGCGAGCTCGGCGATGTTCGACCACCTGTCCGGCGGCCGCTTCATCCTCGGCATCAGTCCCGGCGCCCTGACCTCCGACGCCGAGGCGCTCGGCATCCTCGACGAGGACCGCAACAAGCTGTTCGCCGAGGCCATCGACGTGATCTTGGCCATCTGGGAGTCGGACCCGCCGTACCGGATCGACCTTCCCGGCAACCGCTTCAAGGTCACCACGGAGACGACGATCGACCTCGACCTCGGGGTCGGCGTACTCCCGAAGCCCCTGCAGATGCCCCGCCCGGAGATCGTGGGCACCGTGGTCGCCCCCTTCTCCAAAGGTGTCATCGCGATGGGTGAGCGGGACTTCCACCCGCTGTCGGCCAACTTCCTGCTGCCGCAGTGGGTGGCGACGCACTGGCCGAACTACGTGCTGGGGAAGGCGCAGGTCGGTGCCGAGGCGCCGGTTGCGGACTGGCGCGTCGCGCGGACGATCTTCGTCGCCGACGACGCGGCGGTGGCGAGGCGGTACGGTCGGGACGACCCGGACAGCCCGTACCGGTTCTACTACTCACAGATGTTGACGAAGATGGCGAAGCTCGGCCGGCTCGAGCTGTTCAAGAACTACCGCGACGAGCCCGACGACGAGGTGACTCTCGACCGGATCCTCGACGCGTTGGTGATCACCGGCACGCCGTCGGAGGTCGCGGAGCAGCTGCTGGCCTTCCGTGAGGAGACCGGCGACTTCGGCGAGCTCGTGTACGCCGGCCTCGACTGGGTCGACCCCACGCTGGCCCGGCGGTCGATGGAGCTGATGACCCAGAAGGTGATGCCGGAGGTCAACGCGGCCATCGGATCGGCCTGATGGACCGCCTGCCGCTCCCGCCGGACGCCGAGCTGACGGAGGTGCAGCGCGCCGCGATCGAGCGGATCTCCGCGGGTCCGCGCGGCGGGATCGACGGGCCGTTCGTCCCGCTGCTGCGCAGCCCCGAGCTGATGACCCGGCTGCAGCTGGTGGGGGCGTACCTCCGCTTCGACAGCGTGCTCGACGACGATCTCGTCGAGCTGGTGATCTTGAGCGTCGCTCGCCGGTGGGACCAGCAGTTCGAATGGGGTTTCCATCATCCGATCGCAATGCAGAAGGGCCTGTCCGCAGCGGTGATCGCGGACGTGGCGGCCGGGCGGCGGCCCACGAGCGGTCGGCCGGAGCTCGCCATGGTGTGGGACCTGGTCGCCGAGCTGCACGAGACCCGGCAGGTGTCCGACCCGGTGTACTCCGCTGCCGTCGAGGCGCTGGGCGAGGCGTCCGTCGTCGAGGTCGTCGGCACGGCCGGCTACTACACGACTCTGGCGATGGTGATGAACGCCGCCCGCACGCCGCCGCCGGCGGCTGCGCCCCGGCTGCCGGTCGATACCTGACACTTCACCCCTGGGAAGAACTGAACCCCGGCGCGAGCAGGACGGACACCCACCTGTCCGCGGACCCGGCTGCGCGTCAACGGTCCAGTACTCAGGGTCGGTTGCGCGGCCGGCGAATGAGGCGTCGACCATGGCTCTGCCGGGCAGCTCACACCGTCCGAAGAACAGGGCCGTGGCGGGCCGCAGGGGGCTCCAGGCTTCGGGTGTTGTGCGCGGGGTACGGAACCGTATGCAGCCGGATGGAGTCCCGGCAGGGCGATGTCCGGATACCGAAAGGCGGGAAAGGCCGCTTCGGCAGGCTCGGGAACCGGACTTTTCGCACTCTCGCCAGACAAGCTCCGGCGCCAACCCCCCGAATACTGAGGCCGACATCAGCCGCCCGGAATGTCCGGTCTGGTTGTCGGTTCGGGGGGTGAAGTCGTGGGCTCGGGCGGTTTGTCAAAGCGCGCCAGGCGCCGACTGTCCAAGTCGGCGATGACAACTCGCGGTCACTCGGGCCCGTCGTCGGCGAGGAGGCGGACCAGGCGTACGGCGACCTGCAGCTCGGTGCGGCGCTCCTGCAACGAGTGGCCGAGCAGCTCCCCGGCCTTGTGCAGCCGGTTGCGGACCGTGTGCTCGTGCAGCTGCATGTGCTCCGCGGCAGCGACGTGGCTGCCGAACCGGAAGGAGGCCTCCAGCGTCTCGCGCAGCCGGGCGGCCTCG
>WHTB01000008.1 GCA_009379735.1 Propionibacteriales bacterium | reverse complement strand
GGCGACGACGTCGGACGGGATCGAGTCGGTGTCGTTCTCGATCGCGAGGTCGACGAAGACGCCGTCCTCGGACAGCCGCATCTTGTCGACCCGACCGACGCCGACGCCCCGGTAGGTCACCTCCGCGCCGTCGAAGATGCCGGCCGACTCGGCGAAGTTGGCGCTCACGGTGTAGTCGGTGTCCAGAACGAGCCGGTCGAGCCGGGCGTACTTCGCGCCGACATACGACACGCCGATCAGGGTGATCAGCACGAACACCATCAGCTGGAGCTTGGTGGTCCGGGAGATCATCGGGCCACCCCTTGCAGCAGCATCGCGGCGATGTCGGCGTCATATCCCTGTGCGGCGGCCCGCGACCTGACCGAATCGTCGCCGCCGAAGCCCGGTGCCGTGCGGCACAGCACGAGGAGCTTGCAGCCGGAGTCGGGTGCGGAGGGTGTGCTCGGCGACGAGCCGCTGTCGGGCTTGGCGGCACCGCCACCGGACTGGCCGCTGGGGGCATCCGGCGCCTCAAGCGGGACGTCCGCGCCGAGCAGGTTGCCGAGGTCGGGCAGCGCCGGGAGGCCCGGCGCCACCAGCGGCTCGGTGAGGTCGACCTCGAGGCGTACGTCGAGGTTGACGAAGTCACCCATGTGCAGGTTGCGCGCCTCGGCCGGCGAGGTGCCCACCGTGGCATCGACGAACGGGTACGTCAGCAACACCTCGAACGACTGAGGCAGCTTCTGCCCCGCGTCGGCCAGCTCGGTGAGCACCGGTGCCAGCGACTTCAGGCTGCTCACCGTGTCCGCCTTGGACTGGCGGATGACCTTCGTACCCACGGTGCTCAGCCGGCTCAGCTCCTCGAGCATCTTCACCAGGTCGTCTCGCTGGCCGTCGATGGAGTCGAGAGCGGCGGGCATCTCGTCCAGGGTCCGCTCGATCGTGCCCTGCTGCTTCTTCACCGACTTGGCGAGCCGGTTCAGCGCCTCGATCGCCTCGACGATCTCCTGCTTGTGGGTGTCGAGCTGGCCCATGAACGAGTCGAGCTGGGTGAGCACGCTCTTGACCGAGTGCTCGTTGCCGTCGAGGGCGGTGCTCAGCTCCTGGGAGATGGTCTTCAGCTGGGCCACCCCTCCACCGTTGAGCAGCAGGGACAGCGCGCCGAGGACCTCCTCGATCTCCGTGTTGCGGCCGGAGCGCTCCAGCGGGATGACCTCGCCGTCGCCCAGTGAGCCACGGGCCGTCGCGCCCGCGGGCGCAGCCAGCGAGACGAACTTCTCGCCGAGCAGGCTGGTCTGCCGGATCGACGCCGTCGCGTTGTCGGGCAGCTTGACGCTGTCCTTCAGCCGGACAACGACCTCGGCGGTGTAGCCCTCGAGCTCAATCGACTCGACCTTGCCCACGGTGACGTCGTCGACCTTGACCGAGGACTGCGGGACCAGGTCGAGCACGTCCTTGAAGTAAACGGTGACGGCGTAGGAGTCCTTGCCGACATCGGCCCCGCCCGGCAGGGGCAGGTCGTAGACGTTGAACTCGCAGGCGGTGAGGGCCAGCGACGACGTGACCGCGAGCACGGCGCCGCGCAGGAGACCGCGGCGGTGGCTGTTCATCGGGCCACCTCCCCGGTCACGCCGCCGAGTGTCGGGTCGACGTTCTCGATGTGCGTGACCTTCTGCTCTGCGGCCCGCTCCGCGAACGGGGCGGTGCGACGGAGGCCTTCGAGGTCACCCAGCAGCTGCTTGACCGTGTCGCAGGACTCCTTCGACGTGTCGGCCTGGTTGAGGAGGGTGCAGAGCACGACCTCGGGATCGTTCTCGAGCTGCGAGACGTTGGCACCGACGTTCATCCGCTGGTCGAGGGTGCCGGTGGTCGGGTTGTAGGTGAGGGCGAGGTTGTTCAGTGCGAGTGGCGCGACGTCGAGTGTTTCGGTGAGCGCCTCGCGCTGCTTCACCAGCACCTTGGTGATCTCGGTGAGTCCCTTGACGTTGTCGCGCACCAGTGTGCGGTTGTCGCGGACGAACGACGAGACGTCGGTCAGCGCGGCGGCCAGGTTCTCCAGTGCCGCGGCGAGGTCGTCGCGCTCGCCCTCGAGGAACTGGGACACCTGAGCGAGGTCCTTGTTGAACGCCCGGATGGACTCGTCGTTGTTCTTGAGCGTCGCGGTGAAACGCGCGACCTGCTCGAGGCTGGTGAACAGCTCTTCCTTGTTGTTGTCGAGCGTGCCGGTGAGCTTGGAGACGTCGGTGATCGTCTGGTGCATCGCCGCGCCCTGCCCGTCGAAGTTGCGCGCGGTCGAGTCGAGCAGCCGGGTGAGCGCACCCGCCTTGTTCGCGCCGCGCGGGCCGAGGCCCACGCTCAGGTCGTCGACGCTCTGGTAGATCTCGTCGAGCTCCAGCGGTGTCGCGGTGCGGTCGAGCTCCATCACCGCGCCGTCCTTCATGGTCGGCCCGCTGGTCCAGGCCGGGGTGAGCTGAACGAAGCGGTCGCCGACCACCGACGGCGAGATGACCACGGCCTTGGCGTCGGCCGGCACCTTGACCTCGGGGTCGAGCCACATCTTGACCCGCACCTTGGTGCCGAGCGGGTCGACCGTTTGCACCTTGCCGACCGGCACGCCGAGCACCTTGACGTCGGAGCCCTCGTACAACGCCACGGTCCGCGGGAAGTACGCCGTGACGAACTGCTTGTCGCTGCCGGGGAAGAACACCACGACCAGCGCGATCAGCAGCGCCACGACCAGCGCCATCGCGACCACCCGCGGGATCGCACTGACCCGGTCGATCAGGTGTCCATGCGTCGCCATCACAGGCCACCTCCCACTTCCGGGGCGGGCACGACCAGGTTCTGGACGTACACGTCGAACCAGGGTCCGTTGCCGAGCGTGTTGGCGAAGACCCGGTAGAACGGGCCCATTCGCCGCAGGCTCTCGTCGAGGTTCTCCTGGTTCTTGACCAGGACGTCGACGACCCGGTCGAGGTTCTCCAACGCCGGCTTGAGGTCGGCCCGGCTCTGGTCGATCAGCGCGGAGAGCTCCTGTGACAGCTGCTTGGTGGACACCAGCAGCTGGTGCACGGCCTCCCTGCGCTCGTAGATCGCGCGGATCAGCAGGTCACCGTCCTCGAACAGCTTCTTCAGCTCGTCGTCGCGGTCGGCGAGCACCTTGGTCACCTGCTCGGCGTTCTGCAGCAGGGTGTTGATCTGCTGGTCACGTTTGGCGACGTCTCGCGAGAGCCGGGAGAGTCCACGCAGCGAGGACTGCATCTCCTCGGGGGTGTCGTCGAGCAAGGCGGCCATCGTGTCGAGCGAGGTGCTCAGCTGGTCGATGTCGATCCGGTTGGCCCGGGACGCGAGGCCGCTGAACGCCTCGACCACGTCGTACGGTGCGGTCGTCCGCTCGACCGGGATCTCGGTGTCCGGCTCGAGCTCGCCGGTGCCGGCCGGCTCGAGCGCCAGGGACATCGCACCGAGCAGGGTCTTGACCCGGATCGACGATCCCGTGTCTCGGCCCAGCTCGGTGCCACGGTCGACCAGGAACTCCACCTTCACCTGGTTGCCGTCGAGGGTGATCGCCTGGACCTTGCCGACCCGTACGCCGGCTACCCGGACCTCGTCGTTGACCTTCAGCCCGCCGGCCTCACGGAAGTTCGCGTAGTACGTGTCGCCGCCACCGATCAACGGCAGGTCCTCGGCTCGGAAGGCGGCGAGCATCAGCATCGCTATCACGGCGATGCTGACGGCGCCGATCGTGACCGGGTTTCGCTCGCGGAACGGGAGGCTCACAGCGAACACCTCGCGGAGTTGGTGCTGTAGTCGACCGGGACCCGCGTCGGTTTGCCGCCTTCGGTCAGCGACGGGAGGATGACGCCGCCGTGGAAGTTGCAGACGTAGAAGTTGAAGAACGAGCCGTACGTCGCGGTGCGGCCGATCTTCTCCAGCTTGATCGGCAGGATCTGCAGCGAGTCGTCAATCTGCTTCTTCCCCTTGTCGAGGTTGCCCGCGACACGCTTGAGCTGCTTGATGTCCTCGACCAGGGCCGGCCGGACGTCGGAGGCCAGCCCGGCGGTCTCGTCGGCGAGCGCGCTCACCGAGTCGAGGGAGCCGAGGATTGCCTCGCGGTCGTCGGACAACCCGGTGACGAACTGCTGGAGCTCGATGATCAGCGAGGTCAGCTGGCTGTCACGCTTCCCGAGGCTGTCGAGCACGTCGTTGAGGTTGGTGATCAGCTCGCCGACGACCTGGTCGCGGTCGGCCAGCGTGTTGGTGACGCTCGCCGTGTGTGCGAGGAGGCTCTCGACGGTGCCGCCCTCGCCCTGGAAGACCTGGATGATCTCGAACGACAGCTTGTTGACGTCGTCGGGAGAGAGCGCGGCGAAGAGCGGCTTGAAGCCGTTGAACAGCACGGTCAGGTCGAGGGCGGGCTTGGTCTGGTCGAGCGGGATGGTGCTGTCCTCCTTGAGCACGCCGCTGGGTCCCGACCCGGGCGTCAGCGAGATGTAGCGCTGACCGACGAGGTTGCGGTAGCGGATCGTGGCCGTGATCGAACGGTCGAGCCGCTGATCGGCCTCGACCGAGAACGACACCAGGGCCTGCCGGGTGCCGCGGATCTCGATGCCCTCGACCGTGCCGACCCGCACGCCGGCGATCCGGATGTCGTCACCGTTGTTGAGGCCGGTCACGTCGCTGAAGACGGCCTGGTAGTCGCGCTTCTCACCGAACGTGATGTTGCCGATGGTCACGACGAGCATGCCGGTGGCCAGCACGGTCACCACGATGAAGATCACCAGCTTGACCGACGCCGAGGTCGTCTCCTTGTCGAACAGCGTCATCGCAGGCTCACCTCCCCGCCGCGCGCGATCGGGCCGAGCAGGAACGTGGCGAGGTCGGGCACCTCGTCGATGGGGACACCCAGCACCGGCGCGGCGAGCGCGTCCACGACCCGCTGCTCGGCCTCGGTGCCGGCGTAGCCGCTGGTCAGGTCGAAGATCGGCGCCTGGCGGTACTTGTTGTGCGTGTCGGCCACACCGTCGTCGTTCTCCACGTTCGCGGCGAACGGCGGCATCGGCGCGATGTTCTTCTGGTTGTACGGCGAGTCGGGGAGCGTGCCGCAGTACGGGCCGTACTTCGCGTTGTACTTGGGGTCGTCCTCGGGCGTGTAGCCGGTGGGCTGCCGCGGCACCGTCTCCAGGTTGACGTGCAGCGTGTAGCCGCGGAACGTCTCGGCCCCGCGCGGTGCGTAGTCGGCGAGCCCACCCAGCAGGCAGGGGTACTCCGGCGAGTACTCGGCCAGCAGGTCCAGCGTCGGGGACGAGACCTCGCCGAGCCGGATGATGTTGTCGCCGTTCTGCTCGAGGAAGTCACGCGTCGTCGACGACAGGCCGGTCACATCGGTGAAGAAGTCCTTCAGCGCCCGCTCCTTCACCCGCAGCGTCTCGCCGGTCTGCAGGCTGTTCTCGAGCAGCCGGCCGAGCTCAGGCATGACCTCTGCGTAGTCGTCGGAGACTGTGGTGAGCAGCTCAAGGTCCTCGACCGCCTGCGGCACCAGCGGGTTCACTTCCTTGAGGTAGGCGTCGAGACGTGTGAGGCCGTCACCGAGGTCGTCACCGCGGCCCTCCAGGGCGGTCGACATCGCGTTGAGGGTCGACGACAGCTTGGCCGGCTCGACGGTGCGTAGCAGGGGGTAGAGGTCGGACAGGACCTCCTCGACCTCGATGGAGTTCTCGGTGCGCTCGATGGTGTCGCCCGCCCGCAGCGACTCGTTGGACGGCTGGTCGGGCACCTCGAGCGAGATGTACTTCTCGCCGAACAGTGTCTTCGGCAAGATCAGGCCCGTCACGTTGGCCGGGATCGTGTCGATCTGCTCGGGCTCGATCGCCATCGTCACGACCGCGCCGTCGCCCTTCGACTCGAACTCGCGCACCTCGCCGACCCGCACGCCGCGGATCTTGACGTCCGCGTTGGACTCCATCTGCAGCCCGATCTTGGACGTCTCGAGCTCGACCCAGGCGACGTCGACGAACTTCTTGGAGAAGACGGCGTTGGTGAGGTAGACGGCCAGCAGCAGCAGCGCGAGGAACGCGCAGCCGAGCGCGCGGCGGCCGAGGGAGGTCGACAGAGGTGAGGTTGCCATCGCCTACCCCGCCAATCTCACGGTCGTGGTGGTGCCCCAGATCGCCATCGACAGCATCAGGTCGACGACGTTGATGGCGACGATCGACGTACGCACCGCGCGGCCGACGGCGATGCCGACGCCGGCCGGGCCGCCGGTGGCGTGGTAGCCGTGGTAGCAGTGGATCAAGATGACGACGGCCGCGAAGATCAGCACTTTGCCGAACGACCACAGCACGTCCCCGGGCGGTAAGAACAGCGAGAAGTAGTGGTCGTACGTCCCGGCGCTCTGCCCGAAGAATGTCGTCACCGTGAGGCGGGTGGCGAAGTACGAGGACAGCAGTCCGACGACGTACAGCGGGACGATCGCGATCATGCCGGCGATGATCCGGGTGGTGACGAGATAGGGCAGTGACGGGATCGCCATCACCTCGAGTGCGTCGACCTCCTCGCTGATCCGCATCGCGCCGAGCTGGGCGGTGAAGCCACAGCCCACCGTCGCGGCAAGCGCGATCCCGGCGACCAGCGGCGAGATCTCCCGGGTGTTGAAGTACGCCGACACGAACCCCGAGAACGCCGCGGTGCCGATCTGGTTGAGCGCGGCGTAGCCCTGCAGCCCGACCTCGGTGCCGGTGAAGAAGGCCAACGCGGTGATGACGCCGACCGTGCCGCCGATGACCGCCAGCGCGCCCGACCCGAGGGTGACCTCGGACAGCAGCCGCAGGATCTCCTTCTTGTAACGCCGTATGGTGCGCGGCGTCCAGGCGATCGCCCGGACGTAGAAGCTCAGCTCCGAGCCGAGGTTGTCCAGCGAGGCCAGCGGCTTGCGGTAGGTGTCGCGTAGGTCGGCCATGCTCAGGCCCCCTTCGCCGGCACGAGCTGGAAGTAGATCGCGCTCAACACGAAGTTGACGACGAACAGCAGCATGAACGTGATGACGACCGCCTCGTTGACCGCGTCGCCCACGCCCTTCGGCCCGCCCTTGGCGTTCATCCCCTTGTAGGAGGCGACGATCGCCGCGATCAGCCCGAAGATCAGGGCCTTGACCATCCCCTGCCACAGGTCGGGCAGCTGGGCGAGCGCGGTGAACGACGCGAGGTAGGAGCCCGGCGTGCCGTCTTGGAGCACGACGTTGAAGACATAGCCGCCGATCACGCCGACCACGCTGACCAAGCCGTTCAGGAAGACGGCGATCATCATGCAGGCGAGCACCCGCGGCACGACGAGGCGCTGGATCGGGTCGATGCCGAGCACCATCATCGCGTCGAGCTCTTCGCGGATCTTGCGGGCGCCGAGGTCGGCACAGATGGCCGAGCCACCAGCCCCGGCGATCAGCAGTGCCGTGGCGATCGGGCCGGCCTCCCGGATGACGGCGAGCACCGCCGCCGAGCCGGTGAAGGACTGCGCGCCGAACTGGGTGATCAGGCCGCCGACCTGCAACGCGATGACCGCGCCGAACGGGATGGCGACGAGGGCCGTGGGGATGATCGTGACCGACGCGACGAACCAGGACTGCTGCAAGAACTCACGGACCTGGAACGGCGGCCGGAACAGCTGACGGAACACGTCGAGCGCGAACGCGAACAGGGTGCCGGTCGCCCGCAGCGGTCCGGCAGCCTTGCTCGACGTCAACGTGCTCACAAGGAGCCACCGCGGTACGAGCCACCGCCGTAGGAGCCACCGTCGTCGGTACCCCTTTCGTACGAACCACTGCCGTAGGAGCCACTGCCGTAGGAGCCACCGTCATACGTACGACCCTGGTACCCACCGGGCACCTCGCTGGTCGGCGTCGCCCCGGGCGCCATCACCATGTCGGGAGCGAACGAGCCCGGCGGCGGGGAGACGCCGTGCTCCTGGCACCACTCGCCGGCTGGCCGCTGGGTGGACCGGACCGAGCCGTCCGACGTGGCGAGCTGCATCGGGATCGGCGGCAGCGGTGGCAGGTCCTGTCCACGCTCGGCAGCGAGCTCGTCGGCGTCCTTCTCCTCCGACATCCCGATCGGGCCGACCCGCTGGGCGTTGAGGAACTGTCTGACCACGGGCTCCTCGCTGGACAGCAGCATCTCGCGGGGCCCGAACATCGCGAGGTGCCGGTGGTAGAGCAGGCCGATGTTGTCCGGCACGGTGCGCGCGGTGTTGATGTCGTGCGTGACGATCAGGAACGTCGCCTCGATCTGGGCGTTGAGGTCGACGATCAGCTGGTTGAGGTACGCGGTGCGGACGGGGTCGAGGCCGGAGTCGGGCTCGTCGAAGAGCACGATCTCGGGGTCGAGCACGAGGGCCCGGGCGAGGCCCGCGCGCTTGCGCATGCCGCCGGAGATCTCGCCGGGCAGCTTCTGCTCGGCGCCGATCAGACCGACCATTTCCATCTTGTCCATCACGATCCGATGGACCTCGGACTCGCTCTTGCGGGTGTGCTCACGCAGCGGGAACGCGACGTTGTCGTACAACGTCATCGAGCCGAACATCGCGCCGTCCTGGAACAGCACGCCGAACAGCTTGCGGATCTCGTACAGCTCCCGCTCATGGCAGGTCGCGATGTCGGTGCCCTCGATGTGGATGTGGCCACGGTCGGGCTTGAGCAGGCCAATCAGCGTCTTGAGAAAGACCGACTTGCCGGTGCCCGACGGGCCGAGCATCACCGAGATCTCACCGGTGGGCAGGGTGAGTGAGACGTCGCCCCAGATGAGCTGCTTGCCGAAAGACTTGGTCAGCCCGTCGACCTGGATCTCGACACCCACGCAGGTCCTCCCTCGGCGGCATGGTCAAACGGCACGCCGAGAGAAAGCCCCGCGACGGCCACGTGAAGTCAACGACGCGGGCACGCTCAAGTTACGCGCCGGTCACCAGCAACTTGACAAACCTTGAGTACGGTACACGCAGACCGCCGCCAGTACCGGCGGGCCCACGGGGGACTCCCCTGCCAGCGGTTGTGAGTGAGTACTCACTCACTTATCCTGGTCGCCGTGCCAACGCGATCGGGCCGGGCCAGGCCACTACCACCGGACGAGCGCCGTGCCGCGCTCGTCGCGGCGACGCTGCCGCTGATCCTCGAGCACGGCAACCAGGTGACGACCAGACAGATCGCGCAGGCATCCGGGGTCGCGGAGGGGACGATCTTCCGGGTGTTTCCCGACAAGCAGAGCCTGATCTACGCAGCTGTCGCCTCGACGTTCGACCCCTTACCGACCCTCGAGGCTCTCGACCGGGTCGGCACCGACCCTCCGCTCGACGACCGTCTCGTCCGTGCCGTCGAGATCCTCCAGGACCGGATCCACGATGCCTACCGGCTGTTGACCATGCTGGAGATGCGAAGTGGTCCGCCGCCCCACGCAGGTCAGGACGACGGCCGTCAGGCCAAGATCGTGGCCGGGCTGACCACCCTCGTCGCCCCCGACGCCGAACAGCTAAACCGCACTCCGGCCGAGATCGCCAAGCTGCTGATGCTGGTCACCCTCGCGGGGACCATCCCACGTCTGACCGATACACCGTTGTCGCCCGAGGAGATCGTGTCCGTTCTGCTCGACGGCGTGCGGAAGCGCTAACGCCTGATAAGAACTTGGGGGGACCCACCTGATGCTGATCGACCTGCTGCGCACCTACCTACGCAGCTACCAACGCGAGCTGGCCGGGGTAGTCGGGCTCCAGCTGGTCGGCACCATCGCCTCGTTGTACCTACCAAGCCTCAACGCCGACATCATCGACCGGGGCATCGCGCAGGGCGACACCGCCTTCATCATGAAGACCGGCAGCTGGATGCTCGCGGTGACCTTGGTTCAGATCGCCTGCTCGATCTGCGCTGTCTACCTCGGGGCGCGTACGGCGATGGCGTTCGGCCGGGACGTCCGTACGGCGGTGTTCCACCGCGTGGGCGAGTTCTCCGCCCGCGAGGTCAACCAGTTCGGCGCCCCGTCGTTGATCACCCGCAACACCAACGACGTACAACAGGTGCAGATGCTGGTCGTGATGACCTGCACGATGATGGTCGCGGCGCCGATCATGATGGTGGGCGGCGTCGTCATGGCCCTGCGCGAGGACGTCGGACTGTCCTGGCTGATGCTCGTCTCGGTCCCGGCCCTCGCGGTGGCCGTCGGCCTGGTGATCCGGCAGATGGTGCCGCAGTTCCGGCTGATGCAGACCAAGATCGACACGGTCAACCAGGTCCTGCGCGAGCAGATCACGGGCATCCGGGTGGTCCGGGCGTTCGTCCGCGAGCCCGATGAGACCGCCCGGTTCCAGCAGGCCAACGACGAGCTCACCGACACCTCGCTGCGAGTCGGACGGCTGATGGTGCTGATCTTCCCGATCGTGCTGCTGGTACTGAACGCGTCGAGCGTCGCCGTCCTCTGGTTCGGCGCTGGCCGGGTCGACGCCGGCCTGATGCAGATCGGGTCGCTGACCGCATTCCTGAACTACCTGATGCAGATCCTGATGTCGGTGATGATGGCGACCTTCATGCTGATGATGGTCCCGCGGGCGTCCGTGTGCGCCGAGCGCATCAAGGAGGTTCTCGACACCGAGTCGTCGGTGGCGCCGCCGCGTGACCCGGCTCCCGCTCCCCCTGCCCGCGGCGACCTGACGCTCGACCGCGTCACGTTCCAGTACCCCGGTGCGGCGGCGCCGGTGCTGAACGAGATCTCGCTGCGCGCGACGCCCGGCCACACCACCGCGATCATCGGCAGCACGGGTGCCGGCAAGACCACCTTGCTGAGCTTGGTCCCCCGGCTATTCGACGCGACCGGCGGATCGGTGCGGGTCGACGGGGTCGACGTACGCGACTTCGCGCCGGACGACCTGTGGGCCCGGATCGGGCTGGTGCCGCAGCAGCCGTACCTGTTCAGCGGGACCGTGGCCAGCAACCTGCGGTACGGCAACCCCGCGGCGTCCGACGACGAGCTCCGGGAGGCGCTCGCCGTGGCCCAGGCGCTCGACTTCGTGACTGCCATGCCCGAGGGCCTCGACTCCCCCATCGCCCAGGGCGGCACGAACGTCTCGGGCGGTCAACGGCAGCGGCTGGCGATCGCCCGCGCACTCGTACGCCGGCCGTCCCTCTACCTGTTCGACGACTCGTTCTCGGCGCTCGACCTCGCCACCGATGCCCGGGTCCGGGCGGCTCTGCGGCCACAGACCGCCGACGCCACCGTCGTCATCGTGGCCCAACGCGTGTCGACGATCGCCGACGCCGACCAGATCATCGTGCTCGAGGACGGCGCCGTCGTCGGCAGTGGGCGGCACGACGACCTCCTGGAGACCTGCCCGACGTTTGTCGAGATCGTCGAGTCCCAGCTCACGGCGGAGGGGACGGCGGCGTGAGCGAGCGTACGGACCAGACCACACCCGCCCGGCTGCCCAAGGAGGGAGTTGCCGCGGCCCGTGGCCCGTTCCGCCCGATGGGGATGCCGGCGGAGAAGTCGATGAGCTTCGGGCCGTCGGCCAAGCGTCTCGCCGGGCGGCTGCGCGGTGACGTCCCCTCGGTCGTCCTGGTGTTCGCGCTGGCGGTGGTGAGTGTGGCGTTCAGCGTGGTCGGGCCGAAGATCCTGGGCCGCGCGACCGACCTGATCTTCTCCGGCGTGATCGGCGGTCGGCTGCCGGACGGCTCGACCAAGGCGCAGGCCGTGGACGAGGCTCGGGCTCGGGGCGACGACACCATCGCCGACATGATGCAGGGCATGGACGTCGTGCCCGGGCAGGGCATCGACTTCGGCGCCGTCGGTGGGGTGCTGATGCTCGCGCTCGCCCTGTACGTACTGGCGTCGGCCTTCGCCTGGCTGCAGGGCTACCTCCTCACGACCGTCGTGCAACGCACCGTGATGGAGCTGCGGTCCGAGGTCGAGGACAAGCTGAACAAGCTGCCGCTCCCGTACTTCGACAGACAACCGCGCGGCGAGCTGCTGAGCCGCGTCACGAACGACATCGACAACATCGCGCAGAGTCTGCAGCAGACGTTGAGCCAGCTGCTGACGTCGCTGCTCACGGTCGTCGGCGTGGTGGTGATGATGTTCGTCATCTCGCCGCTGCTGGCGCTGGTCGCACTCGTCACCATCCCGCTCTCGGTCGTCGTGACGCGGCTGATCGCCAAGAGGTCGCAGGCGCACTTCATCGCGCAGTGGAGACACACCGGCGAGCTGAACGGCCAGATCGAGGAGGCGTTCACCGGGCACGAGATCGTCAAGGTGTTCGGCCGGCAGAAGGAGATAGAGGCAACGTTCGTCAAGAAGAACGACGAGCTGTTCCAGGCCAGCTTCGGCGCGCAGTTCGTGTCCGGGATCATCATGCCGACGATGATGTTCATCGGGAACCTCAACTATGTCGTCATCGCGGTGGTCGGTGGGCTGCGGGTGACCAGCGGTGCGATGACCCTCGGCGACGTACAGGCGTTCATCCAGTACTCGCGGCAGTTCACCCAGCCACTGACCCAGGTCGCCTCGATGGCCAACCTGCTGCAGTCGGGAGTCGCCTCGGCCGAGCGCGTCTTCGACCTGCTGGACGCCACCGAGCAGACGCCAGAGCCGGCGACCCCTGCCACGGTGCGTGACCCCCACGGCCGGGTCGAGTTCGAGGACGTGTCGTTCCGGTACCACGAGGACAGCCCGCTGATCGACGACCTGTCCCTGGTGGCCGAACCCGGCCAGACGGTGGCCATCGTCGGACCCACCGGCGCCGGCAAGACGACGCTGGTCAACCTCGTGCTGCGGTTCTACGAGCTGGACTCCGGCCGGATCACCCTGGACGGCGTCGACATCACCACGATGATGCGGACCGACCTCCGGTCGAGGATCGGCATGGTGCTGCAGGACACCTGGCTGTTCGGCGGCACGATCCGCGACAACATCGCGTACGGCAACCCCGAGGCCAGCGAGGCGGAGATCCTGCAGGCGGCTGAGGCGACGTACGTGGACCGCTTCGTGCACAGCCTCCCCGACGGCTACGACACGGTGATGGACGAGGAGGGGAGCAGCGTCAGCGCGGGTGAGAAGCAGCTGCTGACCATCGCCCGGGCCTTCTTGTCCGACCCGTCGCTGCTCATCTTGGACGAGGCGACCAGCTCGGTCGACACCCGCACCGAGGTCCTGGTCCAGCACGCCATGGCTGCGCTCCGGACCGACCGGACGAGCTTTGTGATCGCCCACCGGCTGTCGACGATCCGCGACGCCGACCTGATCTTGGTGATGGAGTCCGGCCGGATCGTCGAGCAGGGCACGCACGGAGAGCTGTTGGAGCGGCGCGGCGCGTACTTCGAGCTCTACAACGCCCAGTTCGCCCAGGCCGCGGTCGACGTTGACGACGTGGAGAGTGGCGGGTCACCGGCCGTGGTGGGCTCGCCCAGGTAGGGTGCGTCTCCTTACTCCCGACCGTCGCGAGCGCCGAGGGACGCGCAGCAGGTCAGCGGAGTAAGGAGACGCACCCTGGGTAGGAGCTTCCGGCGTACGTCGAAGGGCGGCCACCCCGCAATGGGTGACCGCCCTTCGGCGTACTGCGTGCTGCATGCTCAGCAGACCGGGGGTCCGCCGAGCGTGGTCACTTGACCGAGACGGTGGCGCCGGCGGCCTCGAGGGCGTCCTTCGCCTTGTCGGCGGCCTCCTTGTCGACCTTCTCCAGGATCGGCTTCGGCGCGCCCTCGACCAGGTCCTTGGCCTCCTTCAGACCGAGGCTGGTGAGCGTGCGCACCTCCTTGATGACCTGGATCTTCTTCTCGCCGGTGGCCTCGAGGACGACGTCGAACTCGTCCTGCTCGGCGGCGTCGTCGTCGGCAGCAGCGCCGGCGGCCGGAGCCGCGGCAACGGCCACGGGGGCGGCGGCGGTCACGCCGAAGGTGTCCTCGAACTGCTTCACGAACTCGCTGAGCTCCAGGAGCGTCATCTCCTTGAAAGCGTCGAGCAGCTCGTCGGTGGTGAGCTTCGCCATGGGTGGCGGTCCTTCCATCTGATGCTGGGCCCGCAGGCCCACGGGTGGTCGTGCGGGCTGGTCAGCCCTCGGTGGTCTCCTCCGCTGCGGCCTCGGCCGGAGCCTCGGTCGGAGCCTCGGTAGTTGCCTCGGTAGTTGCCTCGGCCGGAGCCTCGGTCGCTGCCTCGGCCGCCGGGTCGGCCGCGTCAGTCGCGGCCGCGGGGGCGTCGGCTGGGGCGGTGTCCCCCCCAGAGTCCGGCGCGGTGGCAGCCGGCTCGCCGGCGCCACCCCGGAGGATCGATGGGTCCTGGGCAGCCTTCTCCTGCAGGGCGCCGACGACACGAGCCGTCTGCGACAGCGGAGCGTTGAACAGGGAGACGGCGTTCTGCAGCGAGGCCGTCAGCGCACCCGCGAGCTTGGCGAGGAGGGCCTCGCGCGACTCGAGGTCCGCAATCTTGCTGATCTCGTCGAGCGTGAGCGGCTTGCCGTCGAGCACGCCGCCTTTGATGACGAGAGGTGAGTTCACCTTGGCGAAGTCACGCAGGCCCTTGGCCACCTCGACCACATCGCCCTTGATGAAGGCGATGGCGGTCGGTCCGGTCAGCAGGTCGTCGGCGAAGTCGACACCCGCCTCCTTCGCGGCGATCTTGGTAAGCGTGTTCTTCACCACGGCGTAGCTGGCGTTCTCACCGAGAGCACGCCGCAAGTCCTGCAGCTGCTGCACGGTGAGGCCGCGGTACTCGGTCAGTACGGCGCCGTCGGCGCTGCGGAACTCGTCCGCCAGCGCCGCGACGGCTGCTGCCTTGTCTGGCCGCGCCATGGGTCTCCTTCCGCACGGGCACATTCTTCGATGCCGCGGACCCTGGCTGCCTGGTCCCGACATGAAAGAACGCCCTCGCGCAGATGCACGGGGCGTGGAATGTGCCGGGTCGGGCACACGACTCTCGTCTCGTCACCTGCGCGGGTCGCCCGTCGTGACGGGGCCTTCGGTCGCTCCTGCGGGGCAGGCATGACCACCAGCGGTCTTTGGATTGGGGCCAGCCTACGGCGTACCCCGACTCCCCACCAAATCCGCCACCGACCAGCGGCCGCCGGGTGCGCTCAGGACGTGGTGGCCGGTGGCTCGACGATATCGGCGGCCTTCGGCGCCCCGACCTTCACCGGCTCACCCCACCGCGACATGGCCAGGTCCATGCTGATGCCGCCGGGCAGCTCGAAGGTCATCTTGCGCATCAGATTGTCGGCGTCCAGCCAGAGGTCGTAGTCGATCGTCTTCGGCATGTCCTGTGGTGCGGTCTGGCCCTGCGCCTTCATCGCCGCCGCGGCGTCCACCGTCACGCGGTAGCGGGACATCTGGTCGCCACCGACCGGCTCCTCACCGATGAACTCGACGTCCTTGACCCCCGCCTCGAACGCGTCGAACGTCGTCCGCGGGTCCATCGTCCCGCTCAGGTCGCCGAACGCCTTCGCCAGCGGGTCGTTCGCGTCCTCCGGGTCGATCTTCACGAACTTGCCCTCCGGCGCCAGGCCGGGCACCGACGCGTAGATCAGCCCGTCGACCAGGCGGACCTCCACCACTCCGGGCATCCCGCCGCCCTCCATCGTGAGCGACATGACCGGGTCTTCCTCGTGGAGCTGGGCGTCACCCTCCATCGACATCTCCTGCGGCCCGGCGAGACTCATCGTCATGTGCACGGACTCCTTGCCGTCCACCGCCTTCATCAACGCCGGCACGAGCGTCTCCGTCGTCAGCCGGCCGTCCGACGCTCCCGAGGTCTCGGACGCACCCTTCGATGACTCCGACGTGCTCTTCGCGCCGTCGTCGGACGACCCGCATCCGGCCAGCACGGCAACCAGCATCGGCCCGGCGAGGGCGACGGCCCATCGACCGCGAGGGCTACGGGTACGGAGGTGCGCCATGTTGTCGAGCCTCGATTCGTGGTGTCTGCACACTCAGTGCGGAACGGTGGTCAACCGAGGGGCTCAGGCCTCGGCGGCGTCGTCGCCGGCGTCACGGGCTCGAGTGGGGTCGACCTGAATGCCGGGGCCCATCGTCGTGGACACCGTGACCTTCTTCAGGTAGCGACCCTTGGCGCTGGCCGGCTTCAGCCGCAGCACCTCGTCGAGTGCGGCGGCGTAGTTCTCGACCAGCTGCTGCTCGGAGAACGACGCCTTGCCGATGATGAAGTGCAGGTTGGCGTGCCGGTCGACGCGGAACTCGATCTTGCCGCCCTTGATGTCGCCGACCGCCTTCGTGACATCCATCGTGACGGTGCCGGTCTTGGGGTTGGGCATCAGGCCGCGGGGACCGAGCACCCGGCCGAGGCGGCCGACCTTGCCCATCATGTCGGGCGTCGCGACGACGGCGTCGAAGTCGAGCCAGCCGCCGTTGACCTTGTCGATCAGCTCATCGGAGCCGACGTGGTCGGCTCCGGCGGCGCGAGCCTCCTCGGCCTTGGCGGCGTTGGCGAAGACCAGGACCCTGGCGGTCTTGCCGGTGCCGTGCGGGAGGTTGACGGTGCCGCGGACCATCTGGTCGGCCTTGCGGGGGTCGACACCGACGCGCATCGAGACGTCGACGGTCTGGTCGAACTTGGTGCTGGTGGCGCCGCCCTTGGCAAGCCGTACCGCCTCAAGCGGGCTGTAGAGCTTGTCCATGTCGATCTTGTCGGCGGTCGCCCGGTAGGCCTTGGAGCGCTGCATGATCTGGTTTCTCCTTCTATTACCAGCTGTGGTCAGGTGGGCCAGCGCGGCCCTGCCACGTGTGCGGGGTGGGTCAGTCGGTGGTGACGCCCATGGAGCGGGCGGTGCCCTTGACGATCTCCATGGCGGCGTCGATGTCGTTGGCGTTGAGGTCGGGCATCTTGGTCTCGGCGATCTCCCGCACCTGGTCGCGGGTCAGCTTGCCGACCTTGTCGGTGTGCGGAGTCGACGAGCCCTTCGAGAGGCCGGCGGCCTTCTTGATCAGCTCGGCGGCCGGCGGCGTCTTCGTGATGAAGTCGAACGACCGGTCCTCGTAGATGGTGATCTCGACCGGCACGACGTTGCCACGCATGGACTCTGTGGCCGCGTTGTAGGCCTTGCAGAACTCCATGATGTTGACGCCGTGCGGGCCGAGGGCAGTGCCGACCGGCGGCGCCGGGGTGGCGGCGCCGGCCTGCAGCTGCACCTTGACCAGTGCTGCGATCTTCTTCTTGGGAGGCATGTCTTTGGGTCCTTGTTGGTTGCGCGGTTGTGCTCGGTGGCTCGGTGGGTACGTCGTCGGAGCTGGCGGTCAGACCTTCTGGATCTGGTTGAACGCCAGGTCGACGGGAGTCTCCCGACCGAAGATCTCGACGAGGGCCTTGACCCTCTGGGTGTCGGTGTTCATCTCGGTGATGGTCGCGTGCAGGGTGGCGAACGGACCGTCGACCACCATCACGGAGTCGCCGGCGGCGAAGTCGGCGACCTCGACCGCCTTCTTCTTCGTCGGCTTGGACGTGGTGTCGCCGGCGGCCTCGGCAGCCTCGGCCAACTCGGCCTCAGCGGCCGGAGCAAGCATGTTCTCGACCTCGGCCAGCGTCAGCGGCACCGGTTGGTGGCTGTGCCCCACGAATCCCGTCACCGACGGGGTGTGCCGGACGGTCGCCCACGACTCGTCGGTCAGGTCCATGCGGACGAGCACGTAGCCGGGCAGGACGGTGCGCTCGACCTGCTTGCGCTGGCCGTTCTTGATCTCGAAGACCTTCTCCTGCGGGACGATCACCTCGTGGATGAAATCTTCCATGTTCAGCGAGGTGATGCGGTTCTCGAGGTTGGCCTTCACCCGCTTCTCCATGCCGGAGTAGGTGTGGATGACATACCAGTCGCCGAGCTTGGCGCGCAGCGACTCGCGGAAGTCCGCGAGCGGGTCGGCGGCCGGTGCCTCGGGCTCGTCGGCCGGCGCCTCGGGCTCCTCGGGAGACTCGGCCAGGTCAGCCGGAGCCTCGGGCTCGTCGGCGGTCTCGGCCAGAGCCTCGGGCTCCTCGGCGGTCTCGGCCAGGTCGGCCGGAGCCTCGGGCTCCTCGGCTGGTGCCTCGGGCTCGTCGGCCGGCGCCCCGGGGGTCTCCTCAGCAGTCTCGACCGGTGCCGACGCGTCGTCGAGCGCCGCGTCGGCGTCGGCCTCGACTACCGGCTCGACGTCGACGGCGCTGTCGTGCACCTCGGTCTGGTCCGCGACCTGGTCCTGCTCAGGGACCTCGTCGAACGGCTGCGACACGGTTGAATCCGCCACCTTCACTCGTTGCGTCATCGCTGACCCGGCTGGTCAGCCGAAGACCTTGAACATCGCGCGACCGAACCCGTAGTCCAGCGCCGACACGATGCCGATCATCACCAGCACGAACACCAGCACCACGAAGAAGTAGGTGACCAGCTGCTGCCGCGTCGGCCAGACGACCTTGCGCAGCTCGGCGGCCACCTGACGGTAGAAGGTGGCAGGGCTCGTCCGACTGCGCTTGTTGCGGTCGTGCGACGAGGTTGCGGAGCGGGTCTCCGTCACCGTGCTCACCCTTCAGTTCGTAGGACGTGTGTCGTGCTGTCGTGCGATGCCCAAACCCGGGGTCCGGGACACCTCGCAGGGCAGGAGGGACTCGAACCCCCAACCTTCGGTTTTGGAGACCGATGCTCTGCCAGTTGAGCTACTGCCCTCAGCGGCGCCCGACCCGTCGGCCACCATCCGGCACCGTTTCCGGGCATGACGACCTACGGTGCATGAAGCCACCAGGAGGACGAGTGTACGGGGTCGGCACATCCTCAGTCGAACCGGCGCCACCGCCTCGCGGCGGCCGTCGGGCTGCTCCGACCAGGCCCGGTGCCCCTCGTCCGCCGGACCCTCGCTGCCGCGGGCGCCACCGTCGGTGCGACGATGAGACCCATGACTTCGCGCCCGCGCATCTCGACGCGCATCGCCAGCATCGCAGAGTCCGCCACGCTCGCCGTCGACGCCAAGGCGAAGGCGCTCAAGGCCGAGGGCCGCCCGGTGATCGGCTTCGGCGCCGGCGAGCCTGACTTCGCGACGCCGGACTACATCGTCCAGGCCGCGGTCGAGGCCGCTCGTGACCCCCGCAACCACCGCTACACCCCGGCCGGCGGGCTGCCGGAGCTCAAGCAGGCGATCGCGGACAAGACGCGACGAGACTCGGCGTACGACGTCGAGCCGGCCCAGGTGCTGGTCACGAACGGCGGCAAGCAGGCCGTGTACGAGACGTTCCAGTCCTTGCTCGACCCGGGTGACGAGGTGCTGCTCCCCGCGCCGTACTGGACGACCTACCCGGAGGCAATCCGGCTGGCCGACGGTGTTCCGGTCGACGTCGTGGCCGACGAGACGCAGGGCTACCTGGTCACGGTCGACCAGCTCGAGGCCGCCCGGACCGAGCGCACCAAGGCCCTGCTCTTCTGCTCCCCGTCCAACCCGACGGGGGCGGTCTACCCGCCGGAGCAGGTGGAGGCGGTCGGCCGCTGGGCGCTCGAGCACGGCATCTGGGTGGTGACCGACGAGATCTACGAGCATCTGACGTACGGCGGCGCGAAGTCCTCGTCGATCCCGGTGCAGGTGCCCGAGCTGGCCGACACCTGTGTCGTGGTCAACGGTGTCGCGAAAACGTACGCGATGACCGGCTGGCGGGTCGGCTGGATGATCGGTCCCAAAGATGTGGTGAAGGCAGCGACGAACCTGCAGTCCCACGCCACCTCCAACGTCGCCAACGTCTCCCAGCGGGCCGCGATCGCCGCGGTGTCCGGTGACCTGTCCGCAGTCGAGGTGATGAGGACCGCGTTCGACCGTCGCCGACGCACGATCGTCTCGATGCTGAACGAGATCGACGGCGTCGTCTGCCCCGAGCCACAGGGTGCGTTCTACGCGTACCCGTTGGTCAAGGGCGTCCTCGGCCGCACGATCGGAGGGTCCACGCCGGCCACCTCGGCGGAGCTGGCGGAGGTCATCTTGGACCAGGTCGAGGTGGCCGTCGTCCCCGGCGAGGCGTTCGGCACCCCGGGCTACCTGCGGCTGTCGTACGCGCTGGGCGACGACGACCTGGCCGAAGGTGTCGGGCGGATCCAGCGGCTGCTCGGCAGCTGAGCGCACGACTCCGTGGAGCCACACCGCCGCGACGTACGGCTGCTGCCGAAGGCGCATCTGCACCTGCACTTCACCGGGTCGATGCGGCACACGACGCTGCTCGATCTCGCCGACCGTGACGGCGTTCACCTGCCCGACGCACTGCGCCAGGACTGGCCGCCGCAGCTGTCGGCGGCCGACGAGAAGGGCTGGTTCCGCTTCCAGCGGCTGTACGACATCGCCCGGTCCGTGCTGCGCACCGAGGACGACGTACGCCGCCTGGTCCTCGAGGCCGCCGAGGACGACGTGCGCGACGGCGGTCGCTGGCTGGAGCTGCAGGTCGACCCGAGCGGGTACGCGTCGAAGTTCAACGGCATCACGGCGTTCACCGAGCTGGTGCTCGACGCCGTTCGCTCGGCTGAACGGGCCACCGGGATCGGCATCGGTGTCGTCATCGCCGCCAACCGCACCCGGCATCCGATGGACGCCCGCACGCTGGCCCGGCTGGCCAGCCAGTACGTCGGCCGTGGAGTGGTCGGCTTCGGGCTCTCCAACGACGAGCGGCGCGGAGACACCTGGGCATTCGAGCGGGCCTTCCGGATCGCCCGCAACGCCGGCCTGGTCGCCGTGCCACACGGTGGCGAGCTCGGCGGGCCCGCCAACGTACGCGTCTGCTTCGAGGCGCTGCAGGCGCGGCGGCTCGGGCACGGCGTACGGAGTGCTGAGGACCCGGACCTGCTGGCCCGGCTGGTCGACGCCGACGTCGCGCTCGAGGTGTGCCCCGCGTCGAACGTCTCGCTCGGCGTCTACCCGAGCCCCGAGGACGTACCGGTGCAGCAGCTCCTCGACGCGGGCGCCCAGATCGCGCTCGGCGCCGACGACCCGCTGCTGTTCGGCTCCCAGCTCGCCGCTCAGTACGACCTGGTGCGGTGCGCGCACGGGCTGCCCGACGAGACGCTGGCAGAGCTGGCGCGGATGTCGCTGCGCGTGTCGTGCGCTCCCGACGACATCCGCCGAAAGGCGCTCGACGACGTCGACACGTGGCTCGGTGCAGATGACCCACGGGCCGTGAAAGGCTAGGCCCCGGCCGACGGGGGCTGTCCGGGCTGGGTCCCGGCCGACCCGCCGCGGCTCGCCCCGACTGCCCACCCCGGAGGAACCATGTCCTACCCCCCGCCGCCAGGCGACTACCAGCAACAACAGCCGATGCCGCCGATGCCGCCGCGCAACGACACCAAGGCCATCGTGTCGCTGGTGCTCGGCATCGTGGCCGTACCCGCACTCTGCCTGTGCGGTTCCTCCCTGCTGTTCGGCATCGCGGCGATCATCACCGGCCAGCTGTCGAAGAAGTCGATCGACAGCTCGGGTGGCGCGTTGACCGGTCGTGGGATGGCGGTCGCGGGGTTCGTGCTCGGCATCGTGATGACCGTGATCACCGTGCTCGTCGTGGCGTTCTACATCGTCTTGTTCGCGACCGGTCAGATCGACTTGGACGACCTCCAGTCGCCGCCGGGCACGGTGTGACGTCGCCACCCGGGCCTGACGAGCCGGGCGCGGAGGGTCCGCAGTCCGGATCATCTGGTCCTCAGGGGTACGGTCCGTCCGACACACCCCAAGGCCAGCCGGGCGCCACTCCGGCGTACTACTGACCGGCCACCGTTGACCGGCGCGTTCCGTAGGGACAAACCGGACACCGGACCTACGCAACGCGCCAGTCAACGAGGGGGTCCGGGTGTCAGAGAGTGCAGCCGACCGTGACCGGCTCGTTCACCAGGTCGACGCCGAAGCGCTCCCGCACACCGTCTCGGATCTCCCGGGCCAGGGCGAGCAGCTCGGCAGTGGTGCCACCGCCGCGGTTGGTCAGCGCCAGCGTGTGCTTGGTGGACAGCCGGATCGCCCCGTCGCCGTACCCCTTGCCGAAACCGGCCTGCCCGATCAGCCAGGCCGCGCTGGCCTTCAGGGTGCCGTCGGGCTGCGGCCAGCGGGGCACCTCGTCGGGCAGCGCGGCCACCTGCGCGGCGCTCAGCAGCGGGTTGGTGAAGAACGAGCCGGCACTCCAGGTGTCGTGGTCGTCGGCGTCGAGCACCATGCCCTTGCCGGCCCGCAGGCCGAGCACCGACTCACGGACGGCCTTGGCGGGCACCCGGTCACCCGCGGCCGCGTCGAGGGTGCGGGCCAGCTCGGTGTACGCGATCGGTGCGCCGAGGTCGCCCAGCAGGAACTGGAACGTCACCGAGAGCATCAGCGCAGCGTCGGGATCGGACTTGAACCGGCTGCTGCGGTAGCCGAAACCGCAGTCGGGGGCGGCGACCGTCGCGATGGCGCCGGTGCGGCGGTCGAGAGTACGGACCGAGGCGACGGTCTGCGCGACCTCCTGGCCGTACGCGCCGACGTTCTGGATCGGGACGGCGCCGACCCGACCGGGGATCCCGGCCAACGCCTCGACGCCGACCCAGCCGGTGTCCACCGCCTGCAAGACCAGGTCGTCCCACACCTCACCGGCGGCGACCCGGACCATCGCCCCGCCGCACGCGTCGGACTCGACGTCGACGCCGCGGGTGCGTACGTCGACCACGGTCCCGTCGAACCCCTCGTCGGCGACGACCAGGTTGCTGCCGCCGCCGAGCACCAGGAGCGGGTCACCCGCAGCGTCGGCCGCGCGGACGACCTCGACCAGCTCGGCCTCGTCGTCCACCTCGACGATGCGGCGGGCCGGCCCGCCCAGCCGCAGCGTGGTGCGCTCCGCCAGCGGAGCGTTCTCGAGCGTGCGCATCAGGCCACGGGATCGGTGCGACGGACTACGGCCTTGGCCATCCCGAGCACCTGCTGACCGTCGCAGACGCAGGTGACCGTGATCGGCGCCGTGCCGTCGTCGGAGGTCTCGCCGAGCTCGCCGGTCACCTCGATCTCGACCCCGGACTCGTCGTCGGGCACCACGACCGGGCGCGAGAACCGCACGCCGTACTCCACGATGTTGGCCGCGCCCCCCGCCCACTCGCTCACGGCACGGCCGGCCAGCGCCATCGTGAACATGCCGTGCGCGATCACACCGGGCAGGCCGACGGAGGTCGCCACCCGGTCGCTCCAGTGGATCGGGTTGAAGTCGCCGGACGCACCGGCGTAGCGCACCAGGTCGGCACGGGTCACCCGGAAGCGGGCTGGTCCCAGCCCGGTCACACCGACACCTCGGTCGCGCGGTGGGCCAGGGTCGCGTACGCCGTCGTGACGAGCTCGCCGGACGCGTCGGTGACCTCGGTACGGGTGCCGATCAGGTCGGTGCCGGCGGCCTGGCGCAGCGTCTCGACCGTCAACGTCGCGGTCAGCGCGTCGCCCGCCCGGATCGGGCGGACCTGAACGAACCGCTGGTCACGGTGGACGACGTTGTGCAGCTCGATGCCGACCTCCGGGTCGTGCATCAGCTGCTGCATCGCGGCGAACGCGACCACGATCGGGAAGGTCGGGGGCGCGTCTTCGGCCGGCTCGACGCCGATCGCCAGCGCGAACTCGCGGATCTTCGCGGCACTGACGGCGTAAGGAGCGGTGGGCGGGAAGGTGCGTCCCGCCAGCTCGGGGCTGACTGCCATGACCGGGACGCTACTGCGTCGGCCGGGAGGTCAGCGGGTCTCGCGGTGCGTGGTGTGCGTACGGCAGCGCGGGCAGAACTTCTTCAGGTCGAGGCGATCCGGGTCGTTGCGCCGGTTCTTCTTGGTGATGTAGTTGCGCTCCTTGCACTCCGTGCACGCCAAAGTGATCTTCGGACGGACATCTGCGCTCTTGCTGGCCACGGTCGTGCCTACCTTCGCTGGGTGTTACCTGCGTCCTGTGCCGTCGCCGGGCGACGACGTGGTTGTGCCGGTAGCGGGGGCGGGACTCGAACCCGCGACACCACGATTATGAGCCGTGTGCTCTGACCGCCTGAGCTACCCCGCCACGGAGCCGGAGACCCTCGCCCCGAGTGGGCGAGGACGCCGATTCCAGAGCCCCTTTACGGAATCGAACCGTAGACCTTCTCCTTACCATGGAGACGCTCTGCCGACTGAGCTAAAGGGGCAAGCGACGACCGAGAATACACGGGCGTAAGCCTAGATCGGAAATCGGTAGCGGGCGGTCTCGACCGGCGTGAGCGAGGGGCCGCCCACGGGGTTAGACGGCGACCCGAGACGAGCCCGACCGGACCGGTTACCGACCCCCGCAGAAGGTACGGTCGACACTCGCGCGCCCACCCACGTGAACCAGTGGACGACGCCCCGTGTCCCTGCTGCGAGGAATGGGTACGAGACCTCACAAACTCGGGGAGGGTTTGATGGATCTTGAGCTGCGGCACCTCAGAGTGCTCGTCACGATCGCGGACGCCGGCAGCATCTCCACTGCCGCCAGCCGGCTGAATATTTCCCAGCCGTCGCTGACGGCGCAGCTGCGGCGGGTCGAGCGAAGTCTCGGCGCGCCGGTCTTCGAGCGATCCCGGCAGGGTGTCGAGGCGACGGCCTACGGCGGTGACGTCCTCAACCGCGCCCGCATCGTGCTCAGTGAGGTCGCCGACATCCAGGGACTGGCACCCGCGACCGAGAAGTCCAACGGGCACCCCACGCACGCGCACGTCGGTGGCTTCCCCGGATCGCCGCTGTGGGCGTTGGGGGCGCGGCTGGAGACGATCGTGCCGGCCGACAACATCCGGCTGCAGTGCCAGTGGTCCATGCAGATGCTGGTGCAGCTGCTGGAGTCCGACCGGCTCGACTGCGCCATCGTCCGTTGCATGCCGGACCACGATCTCGCGCTGCCCGACGGCGTGTTCGCCGAAACCGTCGTCGAGGTCGACCCGGCGTTCGTCGCGCTCCCGTCCGACCACGCGCTGGCCGACCAGGACATGGTCGACCTCGCCGACCTGGCGCAGGAGAGCTGGGTCGGCGAGCCGCCCGACGACAGCGGCCAGCACACGCACTTCACGGCGGCCTGCCGGGCGGTCGGGTTCGAGCCGCGGCTGCAGCACGTCACCGTCGACTCCCCCGCCGCGGCGTCGATGATCTCGTCGGGCCGGGCGATCGCGCTGACGTCGTCGAGCTCCGGCGAGGCCGACGGCGTGGTGGTCAAGCCGCTGCGGGCCACGCCGATCTCGCGTCGGCTGGTGCTGGCCTGGCGGGCCGGCTCACCGTTGGCGAGCCATGCCGACACGGTGCACCGGCTGACCGTCGACGCGTACCTCGAGACAGTCGGCGAGAGCCCGGCGTACACCCTGTGGAGCAGCCGGCATCCGGACGCCGTACCCACATCGTGAGCACCGCCGGCCGCCGGCGGCATAACCCGGCGGTGTCGATCGGCATAACCCGGGCCCTATGACCAGTTGGGATAGGCGACCGACGCTACTGCTGCGTAAGGATCGCACTCCGTAAGCGTTCCGTTCGCCCGGAGCGTCCCCCGCCCGGGCAACACTCGGAGGGAAACACCACATGGCATTCCACAAGAAGGCCCGGCGCAAGCTCCCCCGCGCGCTCGTCGGTCTCTCGACCGTCGCCGTCCTGGCGGGCGTCACCGCTGCCCCCGCCCTGGCCGACGGGGACCAGCAGGAGAAGGGCACGATCGTCGGCGCTGACCGCGCCAACGCGGTCGAGGGCAGCTACGTCGTCGTGCTCGACGACCAGGCGATATCTGCTGCGGGCGTACGGTCCGTGGCCGGCCACCTGGCCTCGTCGTACGACGCCGCTGTCGACAGCACCTACAACTCCGCGCTGAGCGGCTTCACCGCCACGATGAGCGAGTCGGACGCCGAGCGGCTCGCCGCCGACCCCGACGTCGAGCTCGTCGAGGTGAACCAGGAGTTCCAGATCTACGACACCCAGCAAGACGCCACCTGGGGACTCGACCGGGTCGACCAGCGAGCGTTGCCACTCGACGGCACGTACACCTACGCGACCACGGCGGCGAACGTCAACGCCTACATCATCGACACCGGGATCAACCTGGGGCATCAGGACTTTGAGGGCCGGGCACAGCTCGGGTTCGACGCGGTCGGCGGCGACGGGACGGACTGCAACGGCCACGGCACGCACGTCGCCGGCACGGTCGGCGGCGAGACGTACGGCCTGGCGAAGGACGTGAACCTGTTCTCGGTCCGCGTGCTCGACTGCGAAGGCTCCGGCACGACCGACGCTGTCATCGCCGGCGTCGAGTGGGTGACCGAGAACGCCACCGGACCGGCCGTCGCGAACATGAGCCTCGGCGGCGGCGCCAGCGAAGCCCTCGACGCCGCGGTCCAGGGCTCGATCGCCGCCGGTGTGACGTACTCCGTGGCGGCGGGCAACGAGAGCTCGGACGCCTGCGGCGGGTCGCCGTCACGCGTCCCCGAGGCGCTGACGGTCGGCGCGACCGACGACCAGGACCAGGGCGCGTCCTTCACCAACGTCGGCTCGTGCGTCGACCTGCTGGCGCCGGGCGTGGACATCACCTCGGACTGGGTCGGCAGCCCCGACGCCACCGAGACGATCAGCGGTACGTCGATGGCGGCCCCGCACGTCGCCGGCGCCGCGGCGCTGTACTTGTCGGCCAACCCCGACGCCGCACCGGCCCAGGTGGGCGACGCTCTGGTCGGCAGCGCGACCCCCGACGTCATCACCAACCCGGGTGTGGGCTCGCCGAACCTGCTGCTCCACACCGGGACCGAGTGACACTCGGCTAACGAGAAGGCACGTCGGGCCGAGGGGCTGTTGTCCCTCGGCCCGGCGCGCCGACGTGTCTGCGGTCAGCGGCTCGACGCGGCGACGCGTACGCCGAGGCCGATCAGCACGGTGCCGCTGACCGCCTCGAGCCGGCGCCTGATCTGCGGGCGACGGAACCAGGCGCCGGCCCGCCCGACAGCAGCCGCCAGGCTCACGTAGAGGACGACCTCGACGGCGACCTGCAGCAGCGCAAGCAGCGCCGTGGTGGCCAGCAGCGGCCGGCCGGCCGGAATGAACTGCGGGTAGAAGGCGAACATGAAGATCGCGGCCTTCGGGTTCGCGAGCTGCACCACGGCGCCCTCACCGAAGGCGAACCAGCCGGACCGCCGGCCGGTCGTGGCCACTACCTCGCCACCGCCTCCGCGGTCCCGCCAGGCAGCGAACCAGGCGAGGGCGCCGAGGGAGACCAGCACTGCGGCACCGACGACTCGAAGCACGAGGTACGCCGCCTCGGACGCCGCGACGAGTGCCGCCAGGCCGGCCCCGGCGGCGATCGCCCAGACATACAGCCCGGCCTCGAGACCCAGCACCGTCGGCACGGTCGCGCGGACACCCCGCAACGCCGCCCGCCGGAAGATCAGCGCGATCGCCGGCCCCGGTGAGGCCGAGATGAGCACCACGCTGAGCAAGAACACCGGCAACGACGCGACGAGGTCCATGGCAGCAAGTGTGGGACAGCACGGCCGACCCGCCAAGAGAGCCCGGGCGCGACCAACATCAGGCTCGAGCGCCTCCGCCTGACCGAGGCGCCGGGAACGACGAACCTCTGGTTCCGAGTGGTTCGCTGAGCCACCCGGGTCGTACGTCGGCACGCGTACCCGATCGCCCTTTCGTACGCCGTGGGGAGGCGCGCAGGTTACGTGCCGGCGTTGACGACGCGGCGGGGTCGGCCCGGCGAGGCTGGATGCCTTAACCGATACCCAGGAGGCATCCCATGTTCAGTTCAGAGATTGTTATCGCCGCTGCCGACGGCCGCTGGGACGGTTCCGGCGGCTGGTGGGTGGTATTCCCGATCCTCTGGTTCCTCATCATCGTCGGTGTCGTCACCGCGGTCGTCCTCAGCGTCCGTCGGCGTGGCCGACTCTCCGGTCTGCGTGCGGGTGAGCGACGCCTCGCCGAGCGCTTCGCGTCCGGCGAGATCGACGCGGAGGAGTACGAGAGCCGCCTCACCGCGTTGCAGAGCGTGCACCGGAAGTGACCTCACGGCTCGGTCGGACGGCGCCGGCCAGCGCGGCCAGGACGGCCGTGGTGGCCGGCGGGTCCGGCGGGTCGCCGAAGGTGGCCGCATAGACGTGCCGGGTCGAGCCCGCCAGCTCGGTCGCGTTGATCTCGGCGAGGCGATGCGCCTGCAGGGCGAGACCGGGGATGGTCGTCACCCCCAGGCCGGCGGCGACCAGTGCCTGCATGACCACCATGTCGTCGGAGACGTACCCGATCCTCGGGTCGAACCCTTCCCGACCGCACATGTCGACGAGGTGGCGGCGGCAGCGGTCACAGCCGGCGATCCAGGTGGAGTCACGGTTGTCGGCCAGGGTGGTCGTCTCGTCGATGGCGAGCAGGTAGGTCGGGTCGTCGACCAGGTGCGCCAGCCGGATGCCGTCCTCCTCGGGCGCCGTGTCGTCGTACCGGAAGATCACGGCGACGTCGACCCGCCCGGCTCGCAGCAGCTGCAGCGCCTCGGGCGGATGGGTGTCGGTCAGCTCGAGCTCGAGGCCGGGGTGCTCCTCGGCTAGCGCGGCGGCCGCGACCGGGACCAACGTGCTCATCGCCGAGGAGAACCCGGCGAGCCGGACCTTGCCGGCGTTCAGGCCGACGTGGGCGGACAGCTCGGCGGCCGCCGAGTCGACCCGACCGATGATCTCGTCGGCCCGGTCGGCGAGCAGCCGGCCAGCCTCGGTGAGCCGGATGCCCCGGCCCACACGCTGCAGCAGCTGGGCGCCGGTCTCCGCCTCGAGCCGGGCCAGGTGATGGCTCACCGACGGCTGCGAGTAGTGCAGTGCCTTGGCTGCCGCGGTCACAGATCCATGCCTGGCCACGGCGGCGATCACCCGGAGACGTACGAGGTCGAGCATGTATCAACCTTATCTATGTGAATCACAGCAGATTGACATTAGACCTGATGAGTTCCGAGAGGCACTCTCGAAAGCATGGAGACCACGACACGCATCCGGCCAGGCCTCGCCGAGCTCACCGCGAGGCTTCGGCACCAGGTCGCTCGACCCGACAGCCCGCACCGCACGGCGTTCTCCGTGGCCGCCCTGCTGCGTGAACAGCTGCCGACTGTCGACCTGCTCAGCCCGCAGGAGCGTCTGGGCGACGAGCACAGCTATGTCGGGCACATGCTCCACACCGAGACCGCCTTCTCGATCGTGGCGGTGGTGTGGCGGCCCGGCCAGCAGACGGTAATCCACGACCACATCGCCTGGTGTGCGTTCGTGGTGCTGCAGGGGGTGGAGTACGAGACGCTCTATCGCGACCACGGCGACCATCTGACCGAGATCGGGCGAGCGGCGAACACGGTGGGCAGCGCCAGCGGCTTCGCCCCGCCCGGCGACATCCACCGCGTCAACAACACCGGTGACACGACCGCGATCTCGCTGCACGTGTACGGCGCCGACCTCAGCGTGCCGGGCTCGAGCGTGCGCCGCACGTACGACCTGCCCGTACGTCGGCCGACGGGTCGAGACAGCCGGTAGACCGAGCTCAGGCCGGCGGCGCCATCAGCTCGCCGATCAAGGCCCTGACCCGGGCATCGATGTCGTCGCGGATGCGGCGCACGGTCTCGACGTCCTTGCCCGCCGGGTCCTCGAGCTCCCAGTCGAGGTAGCGCTTGCCGGGGAAGAACGGGCAGGCGTCGCCGCAGCCCATGGTGATGACGACATCGGCCGCCTGCACCGACTCGGTGGTCAGCGGCTTGGGGAACTCCCGCGACAGGTCGAGGCCCAGCTCCTGCATCGCCACCACCACGGCCGGGTTGATCTGGTCGGCCGGCTCGCTGCCCGCCGACCGGACGGTGACCCGGCCGTTCGCGTGGTGGTCGAGCAGTGCGGCCGCCATCTGCGAGCGACCGGCGTTATGCACGCAGATGAACAGGACCTCAGTCACGAGCGGGCTCCTCGAGTCATCGCCAGACTCTCAGACCCGGGCCGGCACGGTCAGCGAGATCAGTCCGGGGTCGGTGGGACCGCAGCAGCCGGCGGCCTCCGCCGAGTCGGCATCGGCCAGGCCCGACCCACCGCACACGCCGGTCTCCGGCAGCTCCAGCTCGACCCGCTCGGCCGACCGTACGTCACCGGCGATCGCCGCGGCGACACTGCGCACCTGCTCGTACCCGGTCAAGGCCAGGAACGTCGGCGCGCGACCGTAGCTCTTCATCCCGACGAGGTAGACACCCGGCTCCGGGTGCGCCAGCTCCTTGAACCCGTGCGGGTAGACCGTCCCGCACGAGTGCACGTTGGGGTCGACCAGCGGCGCCAGCCTGGTCGGCGCCTGCAGCGTCGCATCGAGGTCGAGACGGACCTCCGACAGCCACGACAGGTCCGGCCGGAAACCAGTCAGCACGATCATCTCGTCGACGGCGTCGACCCGGTCCCCGTCGGTCGAGACCAGGGTGACCCGGCCGTCGGGAGCGGTCTCGACCGCGTCGGTACGGAACCCGTACACGACGCGGACCCGGCCGCCCTCGACCGCCTGCCGCGCCCGGATACCGAGCGCACCGCGGGCCGGCAGCTGGTCGGCCTCCCCGCCGCCGAAGGTCTGGCCGACATCGCCGCGCCGCAGCACCCAGGTGATCTGCGCCGGCGCCACGCCGGCCGGCTGGCTGGTGAGGAGGACCAACGCGGTCAGGGCAGAGTGCCCGCTGCCCACGATCGCGACCTGCTTGCCGGCGTAGCGGGCAAGGCTCGCCGGGTCGGCCAGGTCGGGGCACCGGTAGCTGAGCCGGTCGGCGGCCGCTCGCTCGCCCAGTGCCGGCAGACCGTCGCCGCCCAGGGGGCTCGGTGCGCCCCACGTACCTGAGGCGTCGATGACGGCCTGGGCGAGGACGCGGGACTCGGCGCCGTCGCGGTCACGGACATGGACGGTCAGCGGCTCGCTGTCGCGGCCGGCGTCCACGACCCGGTCCCGGCCGCGCCGTGCGACACCAATGACCTCGGCACCGAACCGCACCCGGTCACCGAGCACGGCAGCCAACGGCTCGAGGTAGCGCTGCACCCAGTCAAGCCCCGTCGGGTACGTGTACGGATCGGGTCGGCGCCAGCCGGTCGGCTCGAGCAGCCGCGCGGCCGCCGGGGACACCAGCTCCGACCAGGGCGAGAACAGCCGCACATGCCCCCACTCGCGCACGGCAGCACCGGCGCCGGCGCCCCGCTCCAGCAGCAGGGGCTGCTCGCCCCGCTCGACCAGCTCGGCGGCAGCGGCCAGCCCCGCCGGCCCCGCCCCGACCACGACTATCGGCAGCACACCCATCACGCATTCCCCTTACATCGAAGTTCTTCGATCCGTTCGTTGGAAGCAATGTATCCACACACGTGGATGAATTCAACCATCGATGCAGATCGATAGACTAGCCGGCATGACAACCACCACCGACAGGCCGCCGCTGCCGGCCGCCGAGGCCGAGACGTACGCCGCCTGGTTCGCCTGCCTCGCTGAGCCCAGCCGGGTCCGCCTCCTGCACGCCGTCGCCACCGCGGGCGCCAGGGGCGTCACGGTCGGAGCGCTCACGACGACGCTGGGGATCAGCCAGTCCACCTGCTCGCACCACGTCCGCAAGCTCGCCGAGGTGGGATTCGTCCGGCTGCACAAGGACGGCACCACCACCCTGGTCTCGGTCAACCAGGCCTGCTGCAGCGGCCTCCCGCACGCGGCAGACGCCGTGATGGGGCTGCTCGCGTCCCGCCCGTGTTGCCCCAAGGACCTCCCGGCCGACGTCGACGTCCGCGCCCTGCGCGCCACCGACTGGCCCGACGTACGACGGATCTATGCCGACGGCATCGCCACCGGTGTCGCCACCTTCGAGACGACGGTGCCGAGCCGCAGCACGCTCGATGCCAGGTGGCTCGACGGCCACCGCTGGGTCGCCGAGATCGACGGCGACGTCGTCGGTTGGGCCGCGGCCACGCCTGCCTCGACGCGTGACTGCTACGCAGGTGTCGCGGAGACCTCGGTGTACGTCGACCAGGAGTACCGCGGTCGTGGCGTCGGTCGGGCCCTGATTCACCGACAGGTCACCCAGGCCGACGAGTCCGGGCTCTGGACCCTGCAGACCTCGATCTTCCCGGACAACCGCGCGAGCATCGCCCTGCACCACGCCGCCGGATTCCGCACCGTCGGAATGCGCGAACGGATCGCCCAGCGCGACGGCAGCTGGCACGACACCGTCTTCCTGGAGCGTCGTCGCGGTCCGTCCTGAACGACACCTGACACTCGGCGAGTACGGCCCGGCCGCCCGATAGTGTCGTGGCCAACGAGATCGCTCGCGCCGACCCGATGGAATCTCATGTCCGCGGAACTCATCACCGCCTACGTCGGAATCGCGACGGCGCTGGGCTCGGCGATTTGGGCAGTCACCCGGCTGATCGCCGACCGCCGGCAGCAACGCGAGCAGGAGGCGAAGCTCGCGGGCGAACAGCTGCAGCAACGTCAGGCCGAGGAGCGCCGGGCGAGGCAGGACCGGGCCGCCGTCTTGGTGCAGCAGCTCGGCCAGACCACGGATCCACGCGCGAGACGCTGGACGATGGCGGCGTTGGCGATGTACCCGGAGGACACACTCGACCTACTGCTGGCGGCCCTGAGCGACGCCGAGCCGGAGGATGCGGCGGCGATCAAGCTGGCCGTCAGCTCGATCGGGCCGCCGGCCGTACCCGGCGTGGTGCGGGCCCATCGCATCGCGACGCAGATTCACCGGACCAGCCAGGCGACGCGGCCGGTCGACGAGGCGGCCGACGGCCGGCCGACCGCCGACGCCGACGGTGCGCGGCGGGTCATCGACAGCACCCGGGCGCTGGTCCTCTCCTTGTTGTTCCAGCTCGACGACGACCAGCGCAGCCAGGTCGACCTGGCAGACGTCGACTTGAGCCGGGTGATTCTGAAGGGGTCCCGGCTGCCGCTGACGCGGTTCCGGAAGGCGCGGCTCGACGGAGCGGTCCTGATCGCCGCATCGTTGCGCGGGGCGAGCTTCCGCGGGGCCTCGCTGGACGGCACCGTGCTGAGCCGGTGCAACCTGAGGGGGGCCGACCTGACCGGTGCGTCCGGGGCCATCCGCGCGGTTCACGCCGACCTCACCGAGAGCCGGCTCGACTATGCGCAGCTGATGCGCTCGACGCTGGACGGCGCGCAGCTGGCTGGCGCATCCCTGAAGCGGACCCGGCTGGACGACGCCTCCCTCCCCGGCGCGACACTCACCGCGGCGGTGCTCGACAAGACCGGGCTTCGCCGGGCGAAGGCACGCCGCATCTACGCGGCGAAGGTGCGGGCGAGCGGCGCCGACCTGAGCCACGCCGTGGTGGATGGCGGCACCATGCCCGACTCGCTGTTCGAGGACACCCGGCTGGTGCGGCTGTCGGCGGCTCGGCTCGACGCCACCGGCAGCACGTTCGTCAACTGCCCCGCCGAAGGCGCCCTCCTGGACGAAGCCACCCTGGCCCGCTGCTCGTTCACGGGTTGCCGCCTGTCCGGAGCCTCGTTGGCGAAGGCGAGCCTGAGCGGGGCAGTCTTCACGTCCTGCTCGTTCTTCTCGGCCAGCCTCGCCAGGGCCAACCTCCGGGACGCGCGATTCCTGCAGTGCGAGTTCGGCAACGTCGACCTGAGCGGGGTCAACCTCGACGGTGTCGTCTTCGAGGGCTGCACGTTCGCCGAAGGCTCCCAGCTGGTCGTCGACAACGACTCCTGGCGTACGGCCACGCTCGATGCGACGGCCAGCGAGGCCTTCGGCCGCGCGGCCGAAGGCCTCGCCTCCTGAATGGCTAACGGCCGCGCCGGGGCGCCGGATTCCTGGGCGTGCTGGCCAGGGCGAGGGCGACGGCGGTGAGGCTGGCCAGGGCGAGGACCAGGAAGGCCGCCGGGTAGCCACCGAGCAGCCGAGCGAGCGCCGCTCCGCCCCACGGCGCGAGGGCCATCGCGACCGTGGCCGGCGCGGTCAGCAGCCCCGACAGCCGGCCGTAGTGCGTCGATCCCCACCGGTCGGTCACCGCGGTGGCCTGGAGCAGGGTGAAGACTCCGCGGACCACGCCGGCAGCGACCGCAGCGGCGACCAGGGCGGCGACCGACGTCACCACGCCGAGGACGGCGGTCGTGACCGCGATGCCGAGCACGATGGTCGCGGTGCGGGCCCGGACGCTGGTGTGCCGCGCGAGCCTGCCGTACGCCAGCCGCCCCGCCAGCTGCCCGACTCCTCCCAGTCCGAGCGCCACGGCGGCCGTTCGGGTGTCGACGCCGCGTTCGGCCATCAGCGGCACCAGGTGCATGATGACGGCCATCGCGGTGAACGCCGTGATGCCGAGGGCGACGGCCAGCAGGACGAATGGCCTGCTACGGGCGATCTCCTGCGGCCGAACGTGCACGCGGGCGGGCGACGGTCCGTCGGCCTTAGGCCACGGACCACGCAGCCCCCACCAGTGCCCCGGAACGGTGACGACGGCGACCACCACCGCGAGCACGACGTACGTCGACCGCCAGTCCAGCTGTGCCGCGAGCGACGCCGTGAGGGGCGCGAACACGGTGCTGGCGAGACCGGCGGCCAACGTGAGTACGGTCAGGGCCCGCACCCGATCGGCGCCGTGCCAGCGGGTCAGCGCAGCGAACGCCGGTGGGTAGAGCACGGCGGCCATCGCGGCTCCGCCGACGACCCAGGCGGCGACGAACCACGCCGGGCTCGGGGCGGCCGCGACGGCGAGCAGTGCCAGCACGGCCAGCACGGACCCGCAGGTCATCACCAGCCGCGGACCGTCCCGGTCGATCCAGCGGCCGACCAGCACCCCGACCCCCGCCGCGACGAGCAGGCCGGCCGAGAACGCCGCCGTCACGACGCCGGTCGACCAGCCGGTGGCCGCGGTGATGTCACCCGACAGCACCGGGAAGGCGTAGTAGAGCACGCCCCAGCTGGTGATCTCGGTGACGCACAGGGTGACGAGCACTCGGCGCCGCTGGCCGCGGCTCTGCTGGTGGTTCGGGATGACCGTCACCGTACTGCGCGGCGCGAAGGTTGCCGACTTCACCCCTCAGACCGACGTCCCCGGCCCCGAACCCGGTCTCAGACTGTCGGTTCGGTGGGTGAAGTACGGGCCAGCCTCGCCCGCTCGGCTAGCGCCGTGAGCACGTCCGCGCGTGGGGCCGGCACCTCGATGTCGAGGCGGAGCCGACCAGGCTCGGACTGTCCGTGGTCGGGCGCCGAGACGGTGAACGTGAAGAACGAGCAGCACGCGGTCTCCCGGTCGGTGAGATCCGTGACCTCGCCCGCCAGCCCGTCGGACCCGCTCAGCAACAAGGCCAGCCGCGTCGGGCTGAGGCGTTCTACTCGCACCACGTGCTGGGCGAACAAGGCGTCGAACTCGGCCACGCGCAACGGCTGCTCGACGGTCGGCAGCGTGCAGGCATCAACGGCGACCCACGAGTCGGTCATCATGTACCTCCGGGAGAGCGGCTTGACGCAGTCCGTACGGACTGCACTATCATCGTCATATGGCGATGATAGCAACTACGAGCGGTGCAGACGTCGTCGACGAAGCGGCGGCGTTGACCGCAGCGGCGTGCCTCTTCCACGGGTTCAGCGATCCGTCGCGCCTGGCCATCCTGCGGCACCTCGTGCTCGGCGAGCATCGGGTGGTCGAGCTGACCCAGCATCTGGGGCTGGCGCAGTCGACCGTGTCGAAGCACCTCGCCTGCCTGCGGGGCTGCGGCCTGGTCGAGTCGAGGCCGGAGGGCCGGGCGTCGGTGTTCAGCCTGAAGCACCCCGAGGCGCTGGTCGGCCTGCTGGCAGCCGCCGAGACCTTGCTCGGGCTGATCGGTGACGCCGTGGCGCTCTGCCCGGTCTACGGCGTACGAGCCGACGCGTGAGCGCCCCGACCACGACTCACTGGCTCGTCGACCCCGAGCAGCGGCGTCGGCTGGGGCGTCGCGCGCAGATCCTCGCCGCCACGTCCGTGACGTACAACCTGGTCGAGGCGGTCGTCGCGATCACGGCCGGCACGATCGCGGGCTCAGTCGCCCTGGTCGGGTTCGGCCTGGACTCGGTCGTCGAGGTCTCGAGCGGCCTGATCATCTTGTGGCAGTTCCGCCACCACCTGCCCGAGTCCCGTGAGCGCCAGGCGGTGCGCCTGTTGGTGTTCTCGTTCTTTGCGCTCGCGGCCTATGTCGGTGTCGAGTCGGTGCGCGCCCTGGTCAACGGCACCCAGCCCGATCCGTCGCCCGTCGGCGTCGGGCTGGCGATCGTCTCGCTCAGCGTCATGCCGTTCCTGTCCTGGGCGCAGCGTCGCACCGGCAAGGCGCTGGGATCGCACGCAGTCGAGGCCGACGGCACCCAGACGTTGCTGTGCAGCTACCTGTCCGCAATCCTGCTCGCCGGCCTGTTGCTCAACGCGATGCTGGGTTGGTGGTGGGCCGACCCGCTCGCCGGTCTCGTCATCGCGGCGGTCGCCGTACGCGAAGGTATCGAGGCCTGGCGCGGTGACTCATGTTGCCACGTCTCGACGGAGCCGGCCGCACCCGCCCCCGACGCTGGCCGCATCCCCCACGAGGACTGATCCCCATGGCTGTGATCGCACTCGCGCTGTACGCGACGTACTTCCTGCTCGCCGTCGCGTTGCGCACGATCATCCAGGTACGCCGCACCGGCGACTCCGGGTTCCGCGGGCTGAGTGGCCGGCCGGGTTCGGCGCAGTGGTGGGCCGGCGTGTTGTTCGTCGCGGCCATCGTGCCCGGTGTCGCCGCACCCGTCGCGGCGATCGCGGGACTGCCACCCGTCGCGGTGCTCGACCGCCCGGCCGTCGCGGTCACCGGCGCCGTGCTGGCGGTCTGCGGGATCCTTGCCACCGTGGCCGCCCAGCTGTCAATGGGTGAATCCTGGCGGATCGGGGTCGGCGAGGCCGAGCGGACGACGTTGGTGACCGGCGGCCCGTTCGGATCCGTCCGCAACCCGATCTTCACAGCGATGGCCGTCACCGGGCTCGGCCTGACGCTGGCGGTGCCCAACGCGGTCGCG
>WHTB01000445.1 GCA_009379735.1 Propionibacteriales bacterium | reverse complement strand
TAGCCGCCGGTGGCGGCGAGGACGAACCCGTCCCGCAGCAACCGGGTGAACCACAGCTCCAGCAGGTGACCTGGTAGGCCGGTGTCGGTGATCCGCTGGCGCAGCGGGTCGAGTGGGAACAGTGTCTCGATCACGTCGAACGCGATCGCCGAGGGCCGTCGAGGCATCGACGTCCTCCCTATCGTTATCCGTTCTCACCCCGTCGTGCGGGCGAGAGCTGTTGGGTGGTGATCTCGATGGTGGCGTAGCGGATGGCGATGAGGCCGTCGTGCTCGAGCTCCTTGAGCGCCCCTACCGGCCTCCTTGCCCGCTCCGCGGCGTCCATCGTGTCATCATGCCGGCCATCCGGGCCGGTCACCGTGACGACGCACACTGTCAGGATCCGGACGGTGTCAGCCGTCAGCGGTCGAGCAGGTCGAGCAGACTGGCGTAGCCGATGCTGGTGAGCCGATCGGCGGACAGCGTCGTGCGTGCTGGGTTCGCGGTGACGCCGAGCCCGTCGACGTATCTGTTCATGAAGTTGAACAGGGCGCACACCGCGACGGTGTCGTGGAGCGCCCGTTCGTCCCATTCTGCGGCGAGGACGGCTTCGGCGTCGGCCGGCGTGATCAGGGTCGGGGTCAGTGTCAGCTTCCGCGCGTAGCGGAGCAGCGGCCGCATCGGCTCGGTCACCTCGGCGGTGTCCAGGTCGTCGAGCAGTGCGGTGAGGGTGGCCGCCGGCACGCCGAAGGTCTCCGCTACGGCGGTGTGGATGCCGTGGCAGTAGCCGCAGGAGTTCAGGCCGGACACGTACGCGGCGATGAGCTCACGCTGGGCGACGGTAAGCGGTGACGGTCCGCGCAGCAGCACCTGGTGGTACTGCAGCAGTGGTCTCGCGGTGTCCGGGTACGCACCGAAGACGTCGAGTAGCATGGCGTCGTCGGGCAGCGAGGGCAGGTAGCTCATGTCGTCGCTTTCGCGAGGGTGAGGAGCTCGTTGACGGACCACTGGTTGTTGGCGTGCGCGCCGTGCTTGGCGGCGACCACATGGCCGTGGGTGTCGATGAGGAGGTCGGCGGGCAGGCCGAGGTGCTGCTCGCCCGTGCCGACCGCGCCGCGGAGTGAGCGCATCGCCCAGATGCCGCGGACGACGGCGGGCCAGGCGCGCGGGTCGAGCACCGACCGCGGCGCCGCCTCGACACCGAACTCGGCGTACGGCTTCTGGTCGGGGTCGGCGACCACGGTCAGCGGCAGGTCGTTCTGGTACTGCGCGATCGACTCCGCGGTGGAGTGGAACACGACCACCCCACGTATGCCGGCGGCGGCTATCTCCTCGCGCCTGGTGGTGATGGAACGCAGGTGCAGGTTGCACACGGGACACCCCGCGTACCTGCGGAACTGCAGGTGCACCAACCGCTGCGGGTCGGGTATTCGCACGTGGTCGCCCCACGCCGTGGGCAGCGTGCGGGCAGCCGCGGTGTCGCCGACGGTCAACCTCGGCATCGATCACGTCCCCTCGAGGTCACAGTCCAGTGTCCGCCCGCAGTCGGGTCAGCGCGTCGTCCAGCTCGGCGCGTACCCGTGGGTCGTCGACGTCGACCGCCTCGCCCGGATGAACCAGCCAGTACATCCGGTCGGATACCGGCTGGCGCCGTACCACGACGTCGACCGTGCCGTCGCCCAGTGTCAGCCGCGTGGCCAGCTGCCTGGTCCACGCCACCCGCTCCGTGGCCAGGTCGACGAGCGGCACGCGGTCGGCGAACCGCAGCACGGTACGCCGGGGCAGCCAGGGCACCAGGCCGACCACGGTGAGCGTGCCGTGCTGGGCGTCCCAGGCGACCTGGGCGACCTGCTCCCAGCCCCAGCGGGACCAGCTCTCCGCGCCGTCAGGCCCGGTCAGGGGATGCAGTGCGGCGTCGGTTGCGACGACGGACGCCTCGTCGGTGTCGCAGGCGTAGGTGAGTACCCGCTCGTTCGGCGCCAGCTCGGTGAGCCTGCGGACCGTGGCCGGCCTGCGTACCTGGCTCGCCAGGTCCTCGGCCGCGTGCTGCAACGCGTCCCACCACCACCGCCGCCGGGTAGGCGCAGGCCCCCGCAGCGGTAGGTCGACAGCTGGGCCCGGGTGGGTAGCCATCGCCGGTCACCTCTTCGGCTGCCACGGCCAGCGGAACCTGCGGGGTTCCGCCGCGGCGACGAGGTCGGG
>WHTB01000306.1 GCA_009379735.1 Propionibacteriales bacterium | reverse complement strand
TGAGGCCGCCGATCGTCGCCCGCGTCGCGTCCAGGACTCCCGGGTACGACGCGGCAAGCTCGCAGACCGGCCAGTCGGATCCCCACAGCACCCGGTCAGGACCGAACAGCTCGAGCACCCGGTCGACGACGGGCCGCAGGTCCTTGTCTGTCCACGTGGTCCAGTCGGCCTCGGTCACCAGCCCGGAGATCTTGCAGGAGACGTTGTCGTGCGCCGCCAGTGCGGACAGCCCGGACGACCACGCGTCGAGGTAGCCGGACGCGATCGGCGGCTTGGCGGCATGGTCGAGCACGAACGCCGCCTCCGGCAGGGCCTGGACGGTCTCGACCGCGGCCGGCATCTGGTGGGTCAGCACCAGCAGGTCGTACACCAGGCCGGCCTCGGCGACGGCGGCCAGCCCACGCCGCACCTGGTCTTGGCAGAGCCAGCGTGCGTCCTCCTCGTCCTGCACCTGGTGCCGGACTCCGACCAGCTGGTCTCCGCCCGGCCCGTTTTTCAACCAGGCAACGGATTCCGCGACACTCTTCGCGGTGAGGTCGACCCACCCGACGACACCGGCGACCGGGTTGTCCGGCTGGCCCGCGAGGATCAGGAACTCCTGGGTCTCGGCGGCGTCGGACACAGTCTGGACCAGCACGGTCGACTCGACCCCGGAGTCGCGCGTCCGCCGGATCAGCTCGCCGGTGTCGTACGTCCGTCGGATCGGCGCCAGCGCCTCGGCTTGGAGGAACGGGTAGTCGCGCGAGCTCAAGTCCCACAGGTGGTGGTGCGCGTCGACCAGGCCGTTCATCTGACCACACTCTCCGCGTCGCGCTCGGAAGTCGGTGACTCAGCGTACGCCGTTGGTCGCGTCGAGTGCCGCGCTAGATCGGCCGCTCGACACTCAAGCCGAACACATGCGCCTTGGTGTTCGACGGCAGCGTGACACTGACCAGCTGCCGGGCCGGATCGGCGGCAACCGTCTGGTGGAACCACCGCACGGCAAGGCCGGAGATCACCCCGGTCTGGGAGTGCCGGTGGGTGGTCTCGACCGCGATCGACTCGCCGAACGCCGGGCTGCGGGCCCAGTCGGTGAGCTCGAGGACGACCTCGGCCTGGCTGCCGTCGGCATAGCCGAGCATCGCCGTGCCGCCACCTCCACCGCTCGTGCCCGCGCCGAGTACGTGCACAGCCGTCGCCGTGCCCGCCGGCAGGGCGATCTGCTGCCCGCGGAACACCACGTTGTTCACCGCGCCGTCCGCGTAGGAACCGAGCAGCCAGGTCACCCGGTCCAAGGTGCGACGTCCCGGAGCGGGCAGTTCCTCGGCGGGATAGGTGAAACCCGAGTTGTCGAAGTTGCCGTCGGCCATCGCCACCTCGGTCGAGACCCCGTCGTTGTCGAACAGCGCCTCCAGTTCGAGCGGCTCGGTGACCCCGATCGGTGGCAGCGGAGCCAGTCCCCAGCCGGCCTCCCCCTCGGTGGCGACGGGTTCCACCACGAGCGTGCGCGGGCTGCTCGTCGTCGAGACGACGACGTCGTCACCCTCGGCGAGGTCGAGTACGAGCACCTCGCCGTCGCGATGCCACACGACTGGCGTTGGGTGCCCTGACGTCGGGCGCACCGAGATCGCGCCGTCGGCCAGGCCGGGCAGCAACAACCGGCACGGCTCACCAGCGAGACTCTCCACCCGTACCCACACGGTGCGGCCGCCCTCCCGACGCGCCGACACCAGGAACGCTCCTTCGGTGCGCAGCCGATGGATGACGGCGTCGTCCCACGCCCCAGGGATCGCGGGGAACACACGGATCGTGTCGCCCCAGCTCTGCAGCACCATGTCGTGCACCGACTGTGCTGCGGACAACGGAGTCTCGATCACCGGGCCCGACTCGCGGTACATCGTGTTGGCCTGCACGAATCGGTCCAGCAGCGTGTTGAGGTACGTCAGTGCCTGGTCGCCCTGACCCATCGACGAGCTCATCGACGACGCACCGGTGAACGTGTAGCCCTGCAACGCGCCCTCGAAGCCGACCCAGTGGTCGACCGACCGCTGCAGCTTGTCCTGCTGCACCGGATCGGTCGGGTCGAAGACGTAGAGCGGGTAGAACCACAGCAGGTGCGAGTAGTGCCGGTGCGAGCTGGTGAGCTGACGCTCCGCGCCGATCCAGAAGCCGTCCTCGCCCTGCGGCGGGTCGACCAGCCGGTCGACGACGTCCTGCCAGGTCGGCTGCAGGTCGTCGACGACACCGAGCCGCTCGGTCGCCCGCAGCAACGTGGAGCACCCCCAGTGGAAGAGCGCGAGGTCGTAGTTGCAGTCGACGCTGGCGTCGTACTCCGGTGAGTAGGTCCGCGGCAGGTGGAGGCGCCCGTCATCGCCCTCGTAGACGAAGTGCAAGTAGAAGTTCACCGCGCGCCGCAGGACCGGGACGATCACGTCCGCCAGCAGGTCGTCGTCCATCGTGTGGCGGTACGTCAGCCACAGGTTGTGCATCGCCCAGGTCAGGTTGCCGACCTCGGGGTTGCCCGTGCCCGGCCTTCCGGGGAAGCCGGTCCGGAGGTTCTCCTGCGCACTGCGGGCGATGATCGCGGAGTCGTGCCGCAGGTCCTCCGGCAGGTTGAGGACCAGGTTGTCGCGGTACTCGTCGATCGACCGGGTGAGGGAGTCGAGCTCCCCATGCGAGGTCGCATTGAGCAGCCAGTACTCCAGCTGGACGTTGAGGTTCCACCAGGTGGCCGGCCACGGAGTCGGCTCCAGCCATTGCGCCGTGGTCGAGACGACCGGCATGGTGCGCCTGGTCGCGGACGCCATCTTGTACAGCTGGATCCAGTAGAAGGACTGCAGCCGCGCGTCGGGTACGGACACGAAGCTCTTCGGATAGAAGTCGTGCCACCAGTCGCGATGCCCCTTGTGCAGCCGGGCCAGCGGCAGCCGCGCCGCCCAGTCCAGCGTCGCCGCCGCGGTGGCTTCGGCACTCGTGTCGGGGAACGAGTGCGCGATCGTTACCAGCACCGTGTGGCTGCCGTCGTCCTCGGCTCGGTGCCGCCACTGCGTCACCGTCTGTCCACCGACCGCGAGGTGCTGGACGCATCGACCGTCGCGACCGTCGACCTCGAGCACCGGGTCGGGGTTGGCCAGCAGGTCCTCAGGTGCCGGCGGCCGCGCCTTCACTCTCGGGCTGATCGCCTCCTCGGGCGTGAACGACCAGGCCAGGTCGACCTCTCCCTCGCCCGGCCGCAGGTTGAGTACGAGGACGTCGCGCTCGGCGTGCACGAAGCACTCGATCGCGACGACGCCATGTGAGGTGGTGAACGTTCCCGACAACGCGGCGTCGAACAGGCTCAGCCGCAGGTCGACGCCCACCGGATCGCCGACCGTGTCGAGCACCAGGTCGCCGATCGGCAGCCGGGCCATCCCGAAGGTGCTGCCCAAGTCGTCCTGGTGATCGCGCACCCGGTTGTCACCGAGCACGACCGCGAGCCGGCCGGTCTCGGTCCTCCGGTACAGGGACGCGCCCAGGCCGCCGTTGCCGAGGAACGGTGCCTGGTAGAAGTTCTTGGGCACGTCGCCCCAGGTCAGGTCCTGGTTGTGCAGGAACCGAGCCCAGTCCGCGTCGGTGCGCATGCGGTCGAGGAACACGTGCGTGGAGCCCTCACTCGCACGCGCGGGCGCACCCAGCCACCCACTAGTCAGGCCAGCGGCCCCGAGCGAGCTCGCACCGGCGAGGAACCGCCGGCGGGACACCTCATGGTCATCTGCCACGGGAACGCACCTGGACCTCGGCCAGCGAGAGCGGGTTGGTCGCCGACTCCAGCTGCACCCGTACGTAGCGGCCGGGCTGGTCGTCGAGGTCCAGCGTCGTCGGGCGGCCGGCCTGTGCCTCCTGCCTGATCGCCGTCACGCCCGGCGCCGTACGCGCCTCCTCCAGCGAGTCCGCGGTGATCGGGGACTCCGACACCATGACCCAGTAGTCGGACAACCGGTCGGCGCAACAGTCCGTGCGGTTCCAGATGTCGACCGAGTCGATCGGCACCGACTCCGCCAGGTCCACCTGCCACCAGGCCTCGTTGGACGGCTCAGCGGTGTGGGTGACGGAGTCGCCGCCGTAGCTGCCGTTGGTGTTGCCGTCGACGGCGCGTTCGGGCACGCCACCCCACCCCAGGCTGGACTGGCTGACCGGCTTGCCCAGGGCGACGTTGGGCAGGGCCACCCGCAGCCGGTGCTCGGTCACGGTCTCGAGCCGCCCGTTGCCGGTGGTCACCTGAAGGTTGCCGGACTCGGCATCCTCCGACGCGGTCAGCGTGACCGGCACGTCGACAGCCTCGCCCGCAGGGATCGGCTCGAGCGTGGTACGCGCAGGCTCGACCGTCCACCCGGCCGGGGCGGCCAGGTCGACCCGGACGTCCGACGACACCGTGCTGCTCGGGTTCTCCACCGTGACAGTTGCCTCGGCCTCCCCGCCGGGTGCGACCTCGGCGGGTACGTCGACGGTCGTCCGCAGCAGCTGGCGTACGCCCGGCGTCGTGATCTTGAAGACGTACGCATGGTCGCCGACCGTACTCACGTCGGACGTGTCGACGACGACGCCGCCGTCGGCCCGCGCCCAGCCGAGCGTCCTGCCGTCGTCGCCGAGCAGCTCGACCTTGGTGGCGTCCGCGAACGGCAGGTCGCCACCGAGGGTCAGCTGGTCCCCCGGCCGGTCCAGCGCGATCGCGTAGAGCGCGCCGTCGTTCATGGTGTAGCGGATCGGCACGTTGGCGGCGTCGTCCTCGGCGTGGTTGAAGTAGGTCGTGCCATAGATCGCCTCGCCGTTGACGTCCAGCCAGGCTCCGATGTCCCGCAGCCGCTCCGCCTGCAGCTCGGGGATCGTGCCGTCGCCCTTCGGGCCGACATCCAGGAGCAGGTTGCCGTTCTTGCTGACGATGTCCACGAGCGAGTCGACGAGCTGGTCGGAGGTCAGGTAGTCCTCGATCGGCTCGTTCTGGTTGTAGCCGTACGAGTGCGCGATGCCCCGGCT
>WHTB01000061.1 GCA_009379735.1 Propionibacteriales bacterium | reverse complement strand
TGCACGCCTGGGCGCCCATCTTGCCGTGCGCACCGAGTACCGCGACCTTCGTCATGGCGGGCATTCTTCCAGCCCTACGCAGTCATCACGGCCCGGGCCACGTACACGTTCTGCCCCGGCACCGGAGGGTGTCCGGGGAAGCCGCCACGGAACGCGCTCTCGACCTCCCAGCCGGTCGCCTCCAGGGAGGCGATCACGACGTCGGGGTCGAGCAGGCGGACCCGCAGCGGCGGGAGGTAGTGGCGTGACTCGACCACCCCGTCGGCGCCGAGCTTCTCCAGGCAATAGATCTGCCGGAACGAGTGGTCCGGGTCGGGCAGCACCGCCTCGGTCACCACCCGGTCGGCGGTCGCCGCGGCGACTCGGGTGCGCTGGAAGCTCTCGGCCAGCCGCTCGTTCGGCGGGACATGGCTGTCGAACGCGAACAGCCCGCCGAGCGCGACGTTCTTGCGGATGCCGGCGAACATCGCCCGCAGCTGCTCGTCGTCCTCGGTGGTCTCGAAGCAGTTGCCCGCGGCGTACGCCGTCGCGGCCGGCTCGGGCAGCCGGAAGTCGGTGAGGTCGCCCAGGACCGGGGTCAGGCCTGCGCACCGCGCCGTCGCCACGGCCAGCAGCTCCGGTGACTGGTCGACGCCGATGTCGGGACGCGCGTGGCGACCGACCCGGCCGCCGCCGATGCCGAGCTCGACAACGGGCCGCGGCTGCTCGTTCGCGAACGCGCTGAAGAACTCCACGTCCGGCCGGGTCGAGGTCGTCGTCGGGTCGTCGAGCAGGGCGTAGACCTCGGCGATGGCGTCGTAGACGGGACGAGTGCGGTCCATCCGGCGATCCTGCCACGCCATCGGTGCACCCGGCGCCGCTCACGTTGCCCCTCACTGGGCGGCTCTGGTCCACTCCCCTATTGGCACGGGGCGCCCCCGTTCCAATAGGTATGGAACGGGGCGCCCCCGTGCCAGAAAAACAGCGGCGGGTGGGGCGCCCCGTGACGGAAAAGTCAGTCGGCGCCGAACAGCTCGATCTCGGACAGGGACGACGTCGCGCCCGGCGTGCCCACCAGCTCCAGCCGGAACTGCTTGAAGCGCGCGCGGTTCTCGACGGCGAAGGGCCGGGTGTACGCGCCCCACTCGAACACCTCGTCACTGCGCGAGTCCAGCGTCGTCCAGGTCGTGCCGTCGTTGGACGCCTTCAGCACCCACCCGGACGGCGCCGGCCCGGCAGACCCGGAGGTCAGCGTGTAGAAGCGCTCCAGCCGCTGCGGCCGGGTGAAGCGGTATTCCACCCAACCCGCCTCTCCGTCGAACGACCAGTCGGTGCCCGACGTGTCGTCGCGCAGCGCCGCACCGTCGCCCGCGCTGGTGTGCACCGACGCGGCCCTGGTGCGGTCCTCGAGCGGAGCGGGTGCCTTCGAGCCCGACGTGATCGACGTCGGCGCGTCCTTCGGCGCGGTCCCCCAGCTCGACGGCTCCGACCCCATGTCGAAGTCGACGGTCCCGCCCTCGGCCAGCAGGGCGTGCGGCACGGAGGTCTTCGACCACGCCTCTCCGTTGACCTTCACCCCCTGGACGTAGACGTTGTCCCGGCTGTTGTCCGGCGCGTTGATCACCAGGTCCTCGCCGTGCTCCAGGTGCAGCGTGGCCTTGGTGAACTGCGGCGACCCGATGACCAGGTCCGCGCTGCCCATCTGCAGCGGGTAGAGGCCGAGCGACGCGAACAGGTACCACGCGGACGTCTCCCCGTTGTCCTCGTCGCCGGCGTACCCCTGCCCGATCTCGGAGCCGACGTACATCCGCGACAGCACCTCGCGCACCTTCTCCTGCGTCTTCCACGGCTGCCCCGAGTAGAGGTACATCCACGGGATGTGGTGCGACACCTGGTTGGAGAAGCCCCACATCCCCATCCGCACGTCACGCGCCTCGGTGATCTCGTGGATGATGCCGCCGTACGACCCCGGGAACTTGCCGGTCTCCGGCATCGAGAAGAACGCGTCCAGCTTGTCGGACAGACCGTCCCGCCCGCCGTACAGGTTAGCCAGGCCCTGACCGTCCTGCGGCGCGTGGAACGCGAAGTTCCAGCCGTTCGTCTCGGTGTAGTCGTGGTCGTGACCCCACACCCGCGGGTCGTACTCCTCGGGCGTCGACTTCCATGTCCCGTCCGCCGAACGGCCCTGGAAGAAGCTCACCGACGGGTCGAACATGTGGGTGTAGTTGCGTGCCCTGTTGAGGTAGTAGGTGTGCTCCTCGCGGTAGCGCCGCGCCTCCGCCTCGGACGTATCTGGATCGTCGGCCAGCGCACTCGCCATGTTCGCGATGCCGTAGTCGTTGATGTAGCCCTCGAGCGCCCAGGAGATACCCTCCGACACCCGTGACGGTGTGAAGCCGAGGAACTGCGACGACTGCAGACCCTTGCGGCCGACGCTCGGGTTGTCCGGGTTGGGCACCGGCGGCGCCACGGCGGCGTTCTTGACCGCAGCCTCGTACGCCAGCTTCGCGTCGATGCCCTTGACGCCCTTCACGTACGCGTCCGCGAACGACACGTCCGAGCTGGTGCCCGTCATCAGGTTCGCGTAGCCGGGCGACGACCAGCGCGACACCCACCCGCTGTCCTCGTACTGCTGGACGAAGCCGTTGACCATCTCGGCCGCCTGACCCGGCGTGAACAGCGAGTACGCCGCCCAGGTGGTGCGGTAGGTGTCCCAGAACCCGTTGTTGACGTACACCTTGCCGTCCGCGATCTCGGCGCCCGTCTCGGTCGGCGTCGTGCCGGGTGGGATCGTGCTCGCCGTGGTCGACTGCACGGCGTGCTCGTAGACCGGCTCGTCGACGGTCCCGGTGTTCTCGTAACCGGAGTTGGGGTAGAGGAACAGCCGGTAGAGGCTCGAGTACGTCGAGGTCAGCTGGTCGCGGGTCGCGCCCTCGACCTCGAGGATGGAGAGCTTGTCCTCCCACGCCTGGTGCGCCCGGTCACGAACGTCGTCGAAGCTGTCGTCGGCGGCGATCTCCTGGGCCAGGTTCTGCTCGGCCTGCGCGACGCTGAGCAGTGAGGTCGCGACGCGCATCGTGACCTGACGTTCGGCGCTGGTGTCGAACTTGAGGTAACCGGTCACGTCGCCGCGGTTGCCGTTGGCGAGCTTGTCGCCCGCGGTCACCGGCTGGTCGAACGTCGCGTACACGTACATTCGGGTCGCGCCGTTGGACAGGCCACTACGAGTATCGGTGTAACCGGTCAACGACCCGTCGGCGACGTCGAGGGTGAGTCCGCCGTTGTTGTTGACGTTGTCGAAGACCAGGTTGGCGTCGTCTCCGGGGAAGGTGAAGCGGAACATCGCCGCGTGGTCGGTCGGGGTGATCTCCGCCGTGATGTCGTTCTCGAACGTGACGCCGTAGTAGTGCGGCCTGGCCGTCTCGTTCTCGTGCCGGAACGGCAGGGCGCGGGCCGCCCGGGACGGGTCCGGGATGCCGCTGGCGGCCGACGGCATCAACTGGAACGTCTGCCGGTCGCCCATCCACGGGCTCGTCTCGTGGGTCAGCTGCAGGGCCTGCAGCTCGGGCAGGTTCTGGTCGTTGTTGTCCTCGTGGTAGCGGTAGAACCACGACAGCGAGCCGGCGTTGGTCACCGGCGCCCAGAAGTTGAAGCCGTGCGGCACCGCGGTAGCCGGGATGTTGTTGCCCCGGGAGAAGCTGCCGCTGGACTGGGTCCCGCGGGTCGTGCGTACGTAGTCGGTGAAGCTGTCGACCTCCGGCGTCTCGGGATCCCCCGCGATCGTGACGTCGTCGATCCAGCCCCGGAAGCCACCGGGACCGCTCGGCGCGTCGTACGTCACCAGGATCCGGTCGATGGTCTTACCGTCCGCGACCGCGCCGATCACCGACTGCTTGTGGTTCCACTGGTCGGTGTAGAGCGACTTGGAGTCGCCCTGCCCCCGCGGCGACAGCGTGAAGCCGTGCTGGTCCTTGGCCGCCAGCTCGGACAGGTACGTGCCGTCGGTGAACGCGAGGTCGACCGCCGCGTACGTGCTCCGGTAGGTCAGGTCGTCCTTGATGAACTGCGGGAAGATCCGGTACGACAGCTCGGTCTGCGGGCCGACCGGGATGTCGACGTCGAACACCCGGTTGCTCGACCAGCCGCGGCCCTCGCCGGTCACCTTCCCGGCGTACTCGAACGAGTGCAGACCGGTGAAGCCGACGTTGCGCTTCGCGGCGTACGCCGACGACGGGCCGTCCTCGGGCCGGCTGATCATGTGCTCCAGGGGCGGCGGTGGCTCCGAGCCGTCGGACATCTGCCACTCGGCGAGCTGCAGGAGGCCGCCGCTCTGGTTGGCCGAGATGTCGAGCCGGTAGTGCTGGTACGTCTGTGCCGCGGCCAGCTCGAACTCGCGGGTCTGGAAACGCTCGTCCCACTGCTGCGCGGTGCGGGTGTCGATGGTCGTCCACGTCACGCCGTCGGCGGAGCCCTGCAGCTCCCAGGCGCGCGGGTCACGCTCGGGCGCGTCGTTGGCCGACGTCAGCGCGTAGCGCACGATCGTGACCGGCTCGTCGAGCTCGATGTGCAGCCAGGCAGAGCTTTCGAAGGCGAGCCACTTGGAGTTGATGTCGCCGTCGGCGACGTTGACGGCGACCTCGCCGGCGCCGGTGTTCTCGGCGCTGGCGGTCACCTCGGTGATGTGGGCGGAGATGTCACCGGGCAGTCCGAAGTGGTCGGGGCCGGTGACGCCCGCCGAGCGCGGGGACCCGTCGGCGTCGGTGTCGACCGTGTCGGCCCAGGTCGGTGCCGGCTCACCGTCCTCGAAGGAGCTGGCGAAGTCACCGGCGGCCATCGTCCTCGCCTCCGGCGCCGAGCTGGGTGGGGCCGTCGGCGTGGCGGACGCCGTACTCGGGCTGGCTGCGATCAGACAGACCGACAGCGCCACGGACGCGACGGGGACGAGCAGGCCGCGGCCGGCGTGACGGCGCGGTCGGGGGCACGGGGTAACAGTAGGCATGGCGGACGCCTTCCTGGGACCGGGTTTCTCGCGGGTGTCGCGGTCGAGCAAAGTACGACCCTGACAACGTTGTCAAGATGTTGCGTCAGTCCTGTCCACCAACCTGTCCTGTACGCACTGCCAGCAGACCGCGACTCACCGTGCCGACAATGTCGCCATCCGCCCGGTTCTTTCGCGCCGAGGTTGCACAACCGTCCGGAAGTAGGGAAAGGGGCACACGGATGCGCAACCTCGGCGCGAGCGGGACACCCACACGCGCAACCTCGGCGCGAAGGGGTCGGGGCGGTCAGGAAAGGGCGGTGGCGAACCGGTCGGCACCGTCGAACGGACCGACCACGGCCAGCGTCTGCGGCCGGGTCAACAGGTCGGCCGCCAGCGCGGCGACGTCGTCCACGGTCACCTGCTCGATCCGGTCGAGGTGGTCGGCCATGCTCCGCACCTCTCCCCGGGTCAGCTCCGCCTGCGCGACGCGGTACATCCGTGACCCGCTGTCCTCAAGGCCGAGGACGTAGCCCCCGCGCAGCTGGCCGCGAACCCGGGCCAGCTCCTCGGCGGTGATGCCGTGCTCCGCGACGTCGGAGAGCTGCGCCCGGCAGACCGCGATCACGTCGTCGACGCGGTTGGGCAGGCAGCCGACGAACACGGCGAAGGAGCCGGTGCTGGTGTAGCCGCCGTAGGTCGAGAAGATGGAGTACGCCAGCCCGCGCTCCTCGCGGACCTCCTGGAAGAGCCGGCTCGACGTACCTCCGCCGACCGCGGCGTTGAGCACCGCCATGGCGTACCGTCGCTCGTCGTTGCGGTTGAGCCCCGCCAGGCCGAGCACCAGGTTGGCCTGCTCCTGGGTGCGCCGACGTACGACGACGCCGGAACCGTGCCGCATCGGGCGACGAGCCGCTGCCCGCGGTGGACGTGCACCTGTGCCGGTGTCGTCGAGGAAGGCAGAGCCGGCGAGCGACCGCCGGACCTGCCGGACGACCGTGGTGTGGTCGAGGCTGCCGGCGGCCGCGATCACGATGCTGTCCGGCCGGTAGCGGCGCCGGTAGTAACCGGCGATCTGGGTCCGGGTCAGCGACTTGATCGAGTCCGGCTCACCGGCGATGGGACGGCCGAGCGGCCCCGCGCCGAGCAGGTGCCGCGTGAACAGCTCCTGGACGGCGTCGTCCGGGTCGTCGTCGTGCATCGCGATCTCGTCGAGGATCACCTCACGCTCGCCACCGACGTCGTCGGTGTGCAGCGTGGCGCCCGACACCATGTCGGTCAGCACGTCGATCGCCAGCGGGAGGTCCTCGTCGAGGGTCGAGGCGTGGTAGCAGGTGTACTCGCGGCCGGTGAAGGCGTTGAGCTCTCCCCCGCACGAGTCCAGGGCCACGCTGATGTCGAGCGCCGTACGCCGCCGAGTGCCCTTGAACAGCAGGTGCTCCAGGAAGTGCGACGCACCCGACAGCGTCGGCGACTCGTCGACCGAGCCGACACCGACCCACACGCCGACGGCCGCGGACCGTACCCCCGGCATCGCCTCGGTCACCACGCGCAGACCGCCGGGAAGGACGGAGCGGCGGACCCGGGAGACGATCTCGCTCCCCCGCCGCTCCGTCAGCAGCGTGCGCGTTGTGCCCGGCTTCTGCAGGTGGCCGAGCTGCGGGCTCACGCCTGCTCGGTGGCCTCGGCAGCGGCGTCGTCGGACTCCGCGGCCTCGTCGTCCTCGTCGTCCTCGACCACGGCCACCAGCGACAGCTTGCCCCGGTCGTCGATCTCGCCGATCTCGACCTGGAGCTTCTGGCCCACCGAGACCACGTCGTCGACGTTCTCGACCCGCTTGCCACCGGCCAGTGCCCGCAGCTTCGAGATGTGGAGCAGGCCGTCCCGGCCCGGCATCAGCGACACGAAGGCACCGAAGTTGGTGGTCTTGACCACCGTGCCGAGGTAGCGCTCGCCCACCTCAGGCATCGTCGGGTTGGCGATCGCGTTGATCGTCGCCCGCGCGGCCTCGGCGGCCTCACCGTTGTCGGCACCGACATAGATCGTGCCGTCGTCCTCGATGCTGATCTGTGCGCCGGTGTCGTCCTGGATCTGGTTGATCACCTTGCCCTTGGGGCCGATGACCTCGCCGATCTTGTCGACCGGGACCTTCATGGTGATGATCCGCGGAGCCGTCGGCGCCATCTCGTCGGGCTCGTCGATGGCCTCGCTCATCACGTCGAGGATCGCGATCCGGGCATCGTGGGCCTGCTGCAGCGCGGCCGCGAGCACCGAGGCGGGGATGCCGTCGAGCTTGGTGTCGAGCTGGAGCGCGGTCACGAAGTCGCGCGTGCCGGCGACCTTGAAGTCCATGTCGCCGAACGCGTCCTCGGCACCGAGGATGTCGGTCAGCGTCACGTAGTCGGTCTTGCCTTCAACCTCGCCGCTGATCAGGCCCATCGCGATGCCCGCGACCGGAGCGCGCAGCGGCACGCCGGCGTTCAGCAGCGACATCGTCGAGGCACAGACCGAGCCCATCGACGTGGAGCCGTTGGAGCCCAGAGCCTCCGACACCTGGCGGATGGCGTACGGGAACTCCTCGCGGGTCGGCAGCACCGGCAGCAGGGCGCGGCCGGCCAGCGCACCGTGGCCGATCTCACGGCGCTTCGGCGAGCCCACCCGACCGGTCTCACCGGTGGAGTACGGCGGGAAGTTGTAGTTATGCATGTAGCGGCGCTTCGTCTCCGGGGAGAGCGTGTCGAGCTTCTGCTCGAGCGACAGCATGTTCAGCGTGGTGACGCCCAGGATCTGGGTCTCGCCGCGCTCGAACAGCGCCGAGCCGTGTACCCGGGGCAGCGGGCCGACCTCGGCCGACAGCGTGCGGATGTCGGTCAACCCGCGGCCGTCGATGCGCACCTTGTCGCGCAGCACGCGCTCGCGCACGAGGGACTTGGTGAGCGTACGGAAGGCAGCGCCGAGCTCCTTCTCGCGACCCTCGAAGTCACCGCCGACCTTCTCCAGCGCGATCGCCTTGAGCTCGTCGAGACGGGCCTCGCGCTCGACCTTCGAGACGATGGTCAGCGCCTGCGCGAGGTCGCTGCTGACAGCACCCTCGACCGCGGCGTACGCGTCGTCCTCGTGCTCGAGGAAGACCGGGAACTCCTGGACCGGCTTGGCGGACTTGTTGGCCAGCTCGGCCTGGGCGTCGCACAGCTGCTTGATGAAGACCTTGGCGGCGTCGAGGCCCTCGGCCACGACCGCCTCGGTCGGTGCCTGCTTGCCCGCCTGCACCTGGTCCCAGGTGGCGTTGGTGGACTCGGCCTCGACCATCATGATCGCGACGTCACCGTCGTCGAGCGCGCGCCCGGCGACGACCATGTCGAAGGTGGCCTCCTCGAGCTGGCTGTGACCCGGGAACCCGACCCACTGGCCGTCGATCAGCCCGACGCGGACGGCGCCGACCGGGCCGGAGAACGGCAGGCCGGACAGCTGGGTCGACAGCGACGCGGCGTTGATCGCCAGAACGTCGTACGGCGTGTCCGGATGCAGAGCCATCACCGTGACGACGACCTGCACCTCGTTGCGGAGACCCTTCTTGAAGGTCGGGCGCAGCGGCCGGTCGGTCAGCCGGCAGGTGAGGATCGCGTCCTCGGACGGACGACCCTCGCGGCGGAAGAACGAGCCGGGGATCCGGCCCGCGGCGTACATCCGCTCCTCGACGTCGATGGTCAGCGGGAAGAAGTCGAAGTGGTCCTTGGGCTGCTTGCCGACCGTGGTAGCCGACAGCAGCATGGTCTCGTCGTCCAGGTACGCGACGGCGGAGCCGGCGGCCTGGCGGGCGAGCTGTCCGGTTTCGAACCGGATGGTGCGCGTTCCGTGCGCACCGTTGTCGATGACAGTCTCGACGGACTGAAGATCGGTTCCCTGCACGGGATACCTCTTTCTGTCTCGCCGGAGCGGCTCGACGGGCCCGCGGGAGGCGACTGAGCCGGTCTTCGATCGAGGCCCGCGGCGGGGCGCTGATGCGCCGCCCGGTGGCCACTACCGAGGACCGACGGTCCTCGCACGGGGCCTGTCAGATGCTGCCCCGGTCTTGAATGGATTCTGTTGTGCGAGGAGCGGCTGCCGATGAGGCAACCGCTCCCCGTGCGTTCATCGGCGCAGGCCGAGCCTCTCGATGAGGCTGCGGTAGCGCGCGATCTCGGTCTTCTGAAGGTAGTTCAGAAGGCGTCGGCGTTGACCGACCAGCAACAGCAGGCCGCGCCGGCTGTGGTGGTCGTGCTTGTGCTCCTTGAGGTGCTCCGTCAGGTCGGAGATCCGACGGGTCAGGAGCGCCACCTGGACCTCGGGCGAGCCGGTGTCGCCCTCGTTGGTGGCGTACTCGGTCATGATCTGCTTCTTGGTCGCAGCGTCAAGCGACACGCGATCTCCTCTCGGGGGTCCGTTGCGCGGCGCGCCGGGGCCGGTTCACCCGGGCACAGTTCTTCCGCGGCCGTTACACGGCGTCGTCAAGGTTATCAGCGGTCGCCCGGTTCCTCCCAATCACGGCCCAATCACGGCCCGATCACGGGGCAATTATGGGGCGCGGCGCAGCGCCCGGTAGACCGCGAGCATGCCGAGCGCGCGCTCCAGCTCGTGGGTCACGGAGGTGAAGAACTGCTTGCGGTAGCTGTCGTCGTTGACGGCGTACACGGTGAAGTAGAGCCCGGAGAAGGCGGCTAGGAAGACTGAGACCTGGAACAGCTCGGTGCTGATCAGCGTCACGTCGCCGAGGTAGCCGGGTGGCCGGCCGATCCACGACTCGACCACCTCGGCGGTGATCGCGAGCCGTCCGAACACCGCGAAGAACGCGAACACGGCCAGCGAGAGCAGCAGCACCTGGATCGCCTGGGCGATGACCAGCAGCAGCAACAGGTTGGCCCGGCGCAGCCCGCGGACCGGCTCGATCTCGAGCTCCCCGCCGAGCCGGGCGGCGGTCTCGTGCAGCGGGGTGTCGGCGCAGCAGTCGACCAGCCGGTCCCCCTCCAGCTCGTGCCCGACCCGGTCGAGCTCCTCCGGCAGCCGGGCCAGCAAGAACACCACGGCCACCGCGGCGAACAGCAGCACCACCGTCCACAGCAACGGCCGGTCCATGCTCGAGGCGACCTGCCACACCTCGGTGTTGATGAAGAAGAACGTGACGAACAGCAGCAGCAGGGGCAACGCCCGGGTGACCAGGGGGAACAGCAGACCGAGGCTCCGGAACGACCGGCGAACGGCCCAGCCGGCGATCGGTGCCAGCCGGAGGGCCACCAGCGCGTAGAGGCCGGCGAGCGCACCGAGCGCGACCAGGCCGGTCAGGAACCCCAGCGACGGGTCGTCGGTGGCGACGCCGACGAGCACGCCGGCGACCGCCGCACCCAGCACCGACGCCCCGGTTACCGCGACCAGCCGGCGAGCATGCAGGGCCTCGGACACGCCGCGGTGGTCCTCGGCCACGAAGTACGGCAGCCCGTTGTCCAGGAACCACCGCTCGGCCCGGGCGACGTCGTCGGTCACGGGGTCATTCACTGGGTCATTCACTGGGTCTTCACTGGGCCGGCGACAGCAGCAGGGCGCGCGCTCGGTCGACGTCGTCGGCCATCCGTACGAGCAGGGCGTCGATCGTGTCGAACTTCTCCATGCCGCGTAGCCGGGCGGTGAACGACACCTCGACCTCGACGCCGTACAGCTCGAGGTCGTCGCGGTCGAGGACGTACGACTCGACCGCTCGGACGTCGCCGTCGAAGGTCGGGTTGGTGCCGACCGAGATGGCCGTGGGCAGGGCGGGCGCCTCGGGCTCGTCGAGTCGGCGGAGCCAGCCGGCGTAGACCCCGTCGGCGGGCGCGGCTGCCATCCCGGCCGTGGGCACGTTGGCAGTCGGGTAGCCGAGCTGATGGCCGCGTTTCTCGCCCTCGACCACGACACCGCGCACGGTGAACGGGCGGCCGAGCGCCTCCGCGGCGCCCTCCACGTCACCCGCCGCGAGGCAGGTCCGGACGTACGTCGAGGACCACACCTGCGGCCCGCCGTCGAGTGCGACGTCGACGACGGTGAACCCGCGGTCGTGCCCCAGGTCCACCAGCGTCCGGACGTCACCGGCCGCCTTGGCGCCGAAGCGGAAGTTGTCGCCGACGACGATCACCGCCGCGTGCAGCGTCCCGACCAGGATGTCGTCGACGAAACGCTGCGGCGACCAGCCGGCGGTCTCCCGGTCGAACGGTACGACCAGCACGTCGTCGACGCCCGCGTCCGCGAGCAGCCGCGCCCGATCCTCGATGGTGGTGATGATGGTCGGCGCGTGCTCGGGCCGAAGCACTGCGATCGGGTGCGGGTCGAACGTCACCGCGACCACCGGGAGGCCGCCGTCGCGCCGGGCCGCCGCGCGCGCCTCGGCGGCGACATGGGCGTGGCCCAGGTGGACGCCGTCGAAGTTGCCGATGGTGACGACGGTCGGGCCCAGATCGGCCGGGACGTCTGCCAGAGAGCGCCAGATCCGCACGGTCAGCTGACTCCTTGTCGCAAGGCTCGCACGACCGCGATCCTCCCACGGACGACGGCCGCGCCACACGCCCGTGCCATCCTGGGAGCCGCCGACGACGGGCGAGTGGACGGGACGGGGATGGGCACGGTGAGGCGGTCGCTCAAAGCCGCGGGCTACGCGGCCGCGCTGGCTGGTCTGCTGGGCGGTCCGCTGGCCGGGTCGACGACCGCCTCGAGCGCCCCGACGTACTCCCGCTATGTCGCACTCGGTGACTCGTTCACGGCCGGACCGCTGATCCCGTCCGTCGACACCGCCGCCGGCTGTGTGCGGTCCACCAACAACTACCCCGCACAGGTGGCGGAGCGGCTCGCTGTCGAGACCTTCGTCGACGTGAGCTGCAGCAACGCCGACACGTCGAACATGGCGACGTTCCAGCAGACGTTCCTCGGGCACACGCCGGCGCAGTTCGAGGCGCTGACGCCGGAGACCGACCTGGTGTCGGTAGGCATCGGCGGCAACGACTTCGGGCTGTTCGCCGAGCTGACCGGCTTCTGCCCGACGCTGCGCGACCAGGACCCAGCCGGTGCGCCCTGCCGCGAGCACTTCGACCGCGCGAGCGGCAACCAGCTCGAGCAGCGGGTCGAGCGTACGAAGCGACGGCTGGTGCACGTCGTCCGCGGCATCCGGATGCGGTCCCCCGACGCGCGCGTCCTCGTGGTCGGCTACCCGCAGATCGCGCCGGCCGCCGGCAGCTGCCCCCAGCGGCTGCCGCTCGCCGACGGCGACTACCGGTACGCGGTGACGCTCGAGCAGCAGCTGAACGCCGCCCTGCGGCTGGCCGCCCACGTCAACCAGGTCGACTGGGTGGACACGTACGGTCCGTCCGAGGGGCACGACATCTGCTCGGACCACCCGTGGGTAAACGGCAGCCGGATCGACACCAGGTCGGCGATGAGGTACCACCCGTTCCGGGCCGGCATGGACGCCGTCGCGGACGAGATCGAGTCCGCCCTCACCCGCTGACCGTCCCGTCGAGTGTGACGTTTTCGACGCGACACGCCGGCGTGTCTGTCGAAAACGTCACACTCAGCGGTCAGGTCGAGTCGCGGACGACCAGGTCGGTGTCGAGCAGTACGTGGTCCTCGGGCGCCGCGCTGCCGTCGATCTGCGCCACCAGCAGCCGGGCCATGTCCCGACCCATCTGCTCGGCGGGTTGATGCACCGTGGTGAGCGGCGGGTCGGTAAGGCGGGCAAGCGGCGAGTCGTCGAAGCCGACGACGGCCACGTCATCCGGAACGGCCCGGTTCGACAGCCGGAGCACGCGCAGTGCACCGATCGCCATCAGGTCACTCGCGGCGAACACCCCGTCGATGTCCGGGCGACGTTCGAGCAGCTCGGTCATGGCCCGCTCCCCACCGGCCTCGCTGAAGTCGCCGACGGACACCAGCGACGGGTCGGGCTCGATCCCGGCCGCCGTCAACGCATCGACGTACCCCTCGTAGCGGCCCTGGCCGGCGGTCATGTCCGGCGGCCCGGTGACGGTCGCGATCCGTCGACGACCGCGCTCCATCAGGTGCTCGACCGCCACCGCCGCCCCTCCCCGGTTGTCGACGTCGACGAAGTGACCGCCGGTCCAGCCGCTCGGTCTCCCGCCGAGCACCATCGGCACGCCACGTTCCTCGAGGTGCCGCGGAAGCGGGTCGTCTCCGTGCAGGGACAGCAGGAGTACGCCGTCCACGTGCTGCGTCGTGAGGTAGTGGTCGAACCGGCTGAGCTCCTCCGGCGACTGCGCCATCGCCAGCAGCAGCTGGCGCGACGACTCGCTGACACCCGCACTGATCCCGCGCACGATGCTGGCGAAGAACGGTTGGCCGAAGATTCGCTCCTCGGACTCCGAGATCAACAACGCGACGGTGTCGGTCCGTCTGGTGACCAGGGAACGTGCCGCCCGGTTGGGCACGTAGCCGAGCTCCTGAACCGCCTTGAGCACGGCGGCCCGGGTGGGTTCGGAGACATGCGTCGAGCCGTTGACGACCCGCGACACCGTGCCGCGGCCGACACCGGCGTGCGCCGCGACCTGCTCCAACGTCGGCTGGCCCTTGACCGGCCGCTGAGTGGATGGGTGCACGGTCACAGTAGTCCGCCCCGATGGCGCCTGATGAGGTCGGCGAACCACCTGCCGCTGGTCTTCACGATCCGCTCCTGGGTCCCGTAGTCGACGTACACCAGACCGAACCGCTTGGCGTAGCCCTGACCCCACTCGAAGTTGTCCAACAGCGACCACACGAAGTAGCCCTGCAGGTTGACGCCATCGCGTCGGGCCGCCGCACAGGCGGCGATGTGGTCGGCGATGTACTCCGTGCGCGCGGCGTCGTGCACCGTGCCGTCCGGACCGACCCGATCCTCGAAGGCAGCACCGTTTTCTGTGACGTACAACGGAATCTGGGTGTAGTCGCGTCCGACCCGGCCGAGCACCTCGGTCAGACCCGAGCCGTCCACCTCCCATCCCATCGACGTGCGCGGCAACCCGAGATCGCCGAACCCCACCGTCGCCGAGCCCGGGTATGCCGTCGCCGTCGTGACCAGCCGCGTGTAGTAGTTGACGCCGAGCAGGTCGATCGGAGTGGCGATGATGTGCGCATCACCTGGTTGCTCGGCACTGAACAGGTCGCCGACGTCCGTGCGTACGTCGTCGGGGTACGAACCACGGAACAGCGGGTCGAGGAACCAGCGGTTGTGCAGCCCGTCGACACGGCGCGCCGCCTCCCGGTCCCCGGGACGCTCCGACTCCGGCGTCACCGCATAGAGGTTGAGCGTCACGCCGATCCGCTCGGCGCCACGCGCACGAAGGGCCTGTGTCGCCAAGCCGTGCCCGAGCAGCAGATGGTGTGCCGCGCCGAGGGATGCCGCCGGGTCCTGGCGGCCAGGCGCGTGGCGGCCGTTTCCGTAACCCAGGAAGGCAGAACACCACGGCTCGTTGAGCGTCGTCCAGTCATCGACACGGTCCCCGAGCGCGTCCACGACCAATCCCGCGTAGTCGGCGAACCGCTGCGCGGTCTCCCGCGCGGGCCACCCACCGGCATCCTCCAGCTCCTGTGGGAGATCCCAGTGGTACAGCGTCAGCCAGGGGGTGATCCCGCGCTCGAGCATCCCGTCGACGAGCCGGCGGTAGAAGTCGAGCCCGCGCTGGTTGGCCGGCCCACGACCGGTCGGCTGCACCCGCGACCACGACAGCGAGAAGCGGTACGTCGGCAGGCCGAGCTGCTGGACGAGGTCGAGATCCTCCTCCCACCGGTGGTAGTGGTCGGCGGCGATGTCGCCGGTGTCGCCGTCGCGGACGCGCCCCGGCAGGTGGCTGAACGTGTCCCAGATCGAGGGGGTCCGACCGTCCGCGGACACCGCCCCTTCGATCTGGTACGCCGCCGTCGACGCTCCCCACGCGAAGTTCGGGGGGAACGCGGCCAGGTCGATGGGCGCCAGGTCGAGTCCCGGCGTCGTACGCGTCTGCAGATCGGTCATGCCTTGATCCCCGCTTCCATGATTCCGCCGATAATCTGCCGGCCGAACACGACGAACACGACCGCCAGGGGCAGCGTGCCGACGAGCGTTCCGGCGATGACCAGGGCTTGGTCTGCGTAGTAGCCGTTGGAGAGTCGCGACAGCGCGACCTGCACGGTTGGGTGGTCCGGGCTGAGCACGAGGTACGGCCAGAGGAAGTCGTTCCATCGCTCCATGAACGTGAACAGGCCGAGGACGGCCGCAGCCGGCCGCAGGGCCGGGAGCACCACGCTCCAGAAGATGCGGATCGTCGAGGCGCCGTCGATCCTGGCCGCTTCGATCAGCTCGTCGGGTACGGCCTGGCCGGCGTACTGCCGCATCATGAAGACACCGAACCCGCTGACCACGAACGGCAGGATCACCGACGGGAGCTGGCCGACCAGGTTGAGCTTGGTCATCAGCATGTAGAGCGGGATGAAGCCGAGCTGGATCGGGACCATCATGGTGGCGATCACGGTCAGCAGCAGTGCGTTGCGTCCGCGGAACCTCAGCTTGGCGAACGCGAACCCGGCGAGGCTGGAGCAGAGCACCACCGCGGCGCTGCAGACCCCCGCCACGATCAGCGTGTTGACCATCGCTTGCGAGAACAGGACATCAGGGTTGGCGAAGACCCGCTGCACGTTGTCGACCAGCTTGTCGCCGGGCGACAGCGGCGGCGGCACCGTGGTGATCTGGTCGTTGGGCCGGGAGGCCATCACCACCATGAAGTACAGCGGGAACGCCGAGACCGCCAGCGCGATGACCAGGATGCCGTAGGTCAACGGCCCGGACTCGCGCAACCGGCCCCGCCGACGGGGCGCCTTGGCCATCACGGTCTCGGAGACGACGAGCGCCGGCTCGGTGTCCTGGACTGCGATTACTCGACTCATCTCAGTCCGCCGCCTTGATGCGCCGCAGCAGCACCAGGTTGATCGCGGACACCACCGCGATGATGACGAAGAGCACCCACGCGACCGCCGCGGCGTAGCCGAACTCCTGGCCGGTGAAAGCCTGCTCGACCAGGTACATCGCGATCGTCTGGAACTGCCGCGTCGTGCCGCCGGCGATCGCGTTCGACCCCGAGTTGAACAACAGCGGCTCGGTGAACAGCTGGATGCCGCCGATCGTGGCGACGATCGTGACGAAGATCAGCGTCGGACGCAGCATCGGCACCGTGATGCTCCAGAACTGCCGCCACGCCGACGCGCCGTCCATCGCCGCCGACTCGTACAAGCTGCGTGGCACGGATTGCAGCGCAGCAAGGAGAATCAGCGCGTTGTAGCCGGTCCACCGCCAGTCGACCATCACCGAGATCGCTACCCAGGACGCGAACCGGTTCTCCCGCCAGTCGATCGCATCGATGCCGATCGTCGAGAGCAGCCAGTTCGCGAACCCGAAGTCACGCGCGAAGATCAGCCCGAAGATGATGCCCACGGCGGCGATGGACGTGATGTTCGGGATCAGCACGCCGACCCGGAACAGCATCCGCATGCGCAGCCGCCGGTTGAGCACCTGCGCGAGCGCCAGGGCCAGCAGCAGCTGCGGCACCGTCATCAGCACGAACATCCCGAGGGTGTTCAAGAGGGCATTCCAGAAGTACGAGTCGGTGAGCAGCTCGCGGTAGTTCGCAAGCCCCGCCCACTCGTTGGTGCCCACCAGCTGCCAGTCGTGCAGCGAGACCCAGAACGTGTAGACCAGCGGGAACGCGCCGAACACCGCGAACACCAGGAAGAACGGCGCCACGAAGGCGTACGGTGACGCCCTGGTGTCCAAGCGCGCCCGCGCTGATCTCCAGCTCATCGGGTCAGCCTGCGGCCTTCTCGGCTGCCTTGACGGCTTCCTGCCAACCCTCGTCGGTCGACTTGCTGCCGGACTCGACACTGCGCAGCGCGTTCTCGACGGAGTCGCGCACCGGCTGGTTCTTGGCTCCCAGGTAGACCGGCTCGAGACTCTCCGCTCCGGCGACGAACAGCTCGCCGACCGGCGCGTCGTTGAAGTACTCGTTGGTGGCTGCGCCGAGCGCGTCCTCGCCGTACAGCGTCGGGTTGGACGGCAGGTTGCCCACCGCCTCGAACGCCGCCAGCTGCGAGTCGCCGCTGGTCAGGAACTTCACCAGCTCGATGGCGACCTTCTGGTTCTCGCTGCTCGTGGGTACGGCGAGGAACGAGCCGCCCCAGTTGCCGCCGCCACCGGGCACGGTCGCGATGTCCCACTTGCCCTTGCCTGCGTCGCCCGCCTGGTCGGCGATGTAGCCGGTCATCCAGGCCGGGCAGGCCAGGGTCGCGAACGCCCCGCTCTTGAAACCGGCGTTCCACTCGTTGGAGAACGCCTTCAGCTTGGCGGAGAGGCCGGCGTCGACCATCTCGATCGAGGTTTCCCACGCCGACCGCACCGCGGGATTCGACTCGATGACGAGGCTGTCGTCCCGGTCGAAGTACGTGTGGTCGCCGGACTGCATCAGGATCGAGTTGTACGTGTTGGTCGCTGAGTCGACGAAGTGCACCTTCTCGTCACCGATGCCGGCCGCGAACTTCTTGCCGGTCTCGATGTAGTCCTCCCACGTCGGCCACAGCGCGCCGACCTCCTCGCGCTCGGTGGGGAGACCGGCCTGCTCGAACAGGTCGCGGCGGTAGCACATAGCCAGCCCCCCGACGTCGGTGCCGAGCCCGATCGTGTAGGTGCCGTCCGCGGTCGTGGCCTGGTCGTACTTCCAGCCGAGCCACTGGTCCTTCATGTCCTCCGAGCCGTGGTCTTGCAGGTTCACGAAGTTGTCGGGTTTCTGCAAGAAGTTGATGACCTGGCCCTCCTCGATCGCAACCACGTCTCCCGCCCCGCTGCCGGCGGCGATCCGCTGGGTGAGCTGGGTGTTGAACGCCCCCAGGTCACCCTCGGCCGTCTCGACGATCGTCACGCCGGGGTGGTCCTTTTCGAACTGCTTGTACAGCTCCGTGTAGCCGAACTTGCCGAACAGGTTGACCCGCAGGGTCACGTCCTTCTCGGTCCCCGCGCTGTCGTCCCCGCCGCAGGCCGCCGTCAGCAGCCCGAGGGTCGC
>WHTB01000446.1 GCA_009379735.1 Propionibacteriales bacterium | reverse complement strand
GTGCGGGCCGATGCTCGGCGAACTCGCGGGCCGCCTCGTCCTGGTCGGACCCGTTCGCCTCGTCGTCCATCGCTCCGGTCGCCCTCTCTGGCTGCTCGACGTCGTACTGCCCACCTTGACGCAGGGGAGCGGCCCGACGTGACATCGCCCACGTCGGACCGCCGTCATGTCACGGACCCGTACGTGCCCCGCGTCTTGCCATCGACATGACGAATCAAGGTAAGGGTGAGGGCAGATGAAGCACAGAGTAGTGATCCTGGGTGCGGGTTACGCGGGTCTTCCGGCCGCTCGGCGGCTGGCCAACCAGGTCCGTTCGGACGAGGTCGAGGTCACCGTGGTGAGCTCCCGACCGACGTTCCTGGAACGGCCGCGGCTGCACCAGCTGTCGGCGGGTCAGCGGTTGAGGACGATGCCGCTGGCGCGCTATCTCGAGCCGGCCGGAGCCAGGCTGGTCATCGACACGGTGACCGGGATCGACCTGGACGCTCGCGTCGTGACGCTCGACGGACAGGGCCCGGTCCGGTACGACACGCTCGTCTACGCGCTGGGAAGCACCACCGACGTCGACCGGGTGCCCGGCGTCGCCGAGCACGCGCACGCGTTCGTCGGAGCGTCGTCGGCCGAGCGGCTGCGCGAGCAGGCAGGACAGGTCAACCGGGCCGGCGGCACCTTCGTGGTGTGCGGTGGCGGCCTGACCGGCATCGAGACCGCGGCCGAGATCGCGCAGTCGTACCCCCGACTGAGCATGCACCTGGTGGCACCGAGGCCGCCGGGGCACTGGCTGTCGTCTCGCGCGCAGGCGCACGTCGGGTCGGCATTCGAGCGTCTCGGGGTCGAGGTGCACACCGGTCGCCGGGTGAGCCGGGTCGACGACGGCGCGCTCGTGTTCGACGACGGCACCTCGATGCCGTTCGACGGGTGCGCGTGGACCGGCGGGTTCACGGTGTGGCCGCTCGCCCGCGACGCCGGTCTCGCGGTGGACAGCGCGGGCCGGATCCTGGTCGACGAGCGGCTCCGGTCGACGTCGCACCGCAACGTGTACGCGATCGGCGACGCCGCGGCGGCCTCCGGGGAGTGGGGTGACAGTCTCGCGATGGGATGCCGGTCAGGCGGTTTCACCGGCCCGTACGTGGCCGACGGCATCGCGACTGCCCTGTCGGGCCGGACCCCGAAGCCGTTCGGGTTCCGGTACTTCCACGAGTGCATCAGCCTGGGCCGGGGGGACGGTGTCATCCAGTTCCTGAACGCCGACGAGTCGCCGAAGCGGGCAATCCTCACCGGCCGCCTGGCCGCTCGGTACAAGGAGGTGGTGCTCTCCTCGGCGGCCTGGCTGTTCCATCTGCCCGGCCCGTACGTCCCACGGCCACGCCGCCGGGTCGCCGTGTCGCCGACGGCGGCCCGGGTGGGGGTGTCGAGCGGGTAGTGGCGACATCGTGCCGTGTCCGGAAGACGCCATCGCGGATCGCCCGGTAGCCTCCGCCCGGCTCCTAGGCTGCCGGTGATCTGGCCGCCTCCCGGGAGGATCTCCGATGCGCACCGTTCCCCTGAGGCGGACCCTCGCCGCCGCAGTCGTCGCTCTCGCAGTTGCCGGCCAGACCGGCGCGCGGGCCACGTCCGAGCCCGCCGCAGCGGCCGCCCCGTCGACCGCCCCGTCGACCGCCCCGTCGACCGCCCCGACTGGGGTCACTGAGACCCACCGCGTCACGCTGGTCACCGGCGACGTCGCCGAGTTGGAGGTACGGTCCGACGGCACCGAACGGGCCCGCTTGATCCAGGGGTCCGGCTACCACGCGTTCGTCAGTGCCGGCGACGCCTACCTGGTGCCCGCTGAGGCGCAGCCACTGCTCGGCACCGACCGCCTCGACCTGGCGCTGTTCAACGTCAGCGACCTCGTCGAGCAGGGGTACGACGACGGCCTGCCGCTCATCCTCAGCTACCGGAGCACCCCAGGATCCGCCACGCGATCCGCCGCGAAGGCACCGGCGGGGTCGGAGCGCCGGGCGGTGCTCGACAGCATCAACGCGATCGCTGTCGACACGCGTCAGAACGAGGCCGACCGGTTCTGGGACACCGTCGCCGGCGCCG
>WHTB01000263.1 GCA_009379735.1 Propionibacteriales bacterium | reverse complement strand
GGTCAGAGGGGCATGAAGCGGCCGCCGTTGACGTCGAGCACGACGCCGGTGATGTACGACGCCTCGTCCGACGCCAAGAACAGGATCGGGTCGACGGCCTCCCGGATCTCCGGGAACCGGTCCAGCGGGATCGCGTCGAGCACCTCACGCCGCTCGGCCTCGGCCATCGCGTCGTACATCTGCTGCAACCGGCCGGTCAGGAAGAGACCGGGCGCGACGGCGTTGACCCGTACCCCTCGACCGCCGACCTCACGGGCCAGCCGCTTGGTCAGCCCGACGACGGCCGCCTTGGACGTCGCGTACGGCACGCCGGTGACCGGTGACGGCTGCCGCCCGCCGATCGACGACGTCGTGACGATCGCTCCACCGCCGGCCTCGACCATGAACGGCACGACGGACTGGCAGCAGTAGAACGTGCCCTTGACGTTGACGTCGACGACCAGGTCGACGTCGGCCGGCCCGATCTCGGCGAGGTCGCGGGGCGTCCCCAGCGAGCCACCGGCCAGCGTGACCAACACGTGCGGTCCGCCGAGCTGCTCGTGCACGTCCTGCATCAGCGCCGCGACCGCCTGCGGATCGCGCACGTCGACCACGAAGCCCTCGGCCGGACCGGTCAGCACGCCGACCGTGGACTCCACCGCCGCTTCGTCGACATCCACGACGGCGACCCGGGCACCCTCCGCGGCGAGCGCCGCACACACCTCGCGGCCGATCCCACCCGCGCCGCCGGTGACGACCGCCGTGCGGTCAGCGAACCGGCCCATCGACCTGCTCCCTACGTTTTGTTGACGGTCGTCGCGGACACAACATACTCTGAACCGGATCTCCACGACAACGGGTCGACACGGGCCCACCAACGAGGAATGAGCCACCGTGCGGATTGGTGTCATCGGCGGGGGGCCAGGCGGGCTGTACTTCGCCGCGCTCGCCAAGCAGCTCGGCCCGCACCACGACATCACCGTCTGGGAGCGCAACGCCGCCGACGACACGTTCGGCTTCGGGGTGGTCTTCTCCGACGAGACGCTCGGCGGGATCGAGCACGCCGACGCCGCGATCTACCGGCAGATGTCCGCGGAGTTCGCCCGCTGGGACGACATCGACGTGCACGTCGAGGACGAGGTCGTCACCAGCGGGGGCCACGGCTTCGCCGCGATGAGTCGCAAGCGGCTGCTCCAGATCCTGCAGCAGCGCTGCGCCGACCTCGGCGTGTCGGTGCACTTCGAGACCGAGGCGCCCGACGTCGACGAGCTGTCCGCCACGTACGACCTGGTGATCGCTGCCGACGGGCTCAACTCCGCAGTCCGCGGCCGGTACGCCGAGACGTTCCGGCCCACCCTCGAGGTCCGTGACTGCAAGTACATGTGGCTCGGCACCGACAAGGTGTTCGACGCCTTCAAGTTCTACGTACGAGAGACGCCGTACGGCGTGATGCAGATCCACGGCTATCCGTACGACGCGACCGGCAGCACGTTCATCGTCGAGATGAACGACGCCGTGTGGCGCGCCGCCGGACTCGACGCCGGCGCCGACCGTCAGTTCAGCCCCGGTGAGTCCGACGAGAAGTCGATCGACTTCGTCACCGACCTGTTCGCCGACGTGCTCGACGGCCACGACGTGATGGCCAACAACTCCCGCTGGCTGAGCTTCACCACGATCCGCAACGAGAGCTGGCGGCACGCCAACGTCGTACTCCTCGGCGACGCCGCGCACACCGCGCACTTCTCCATCGGGTCGGGCACCAAGCTGGCCATGGAGGACGCCCTCGCGCTGGCCGCCTGCCTGCACGAGCATGCCGATGCACCGTCGGCCCTCGACGCGTACGAGGAGGAGCGCCGTCCCGTGGTGCTCTCGACGCAACGCGCCGCGCAGGCCAGCCTCGAGTGGTTCGAGAACCTCGGCCAGTACACCCACCAGGAGCCGCTGCAGTTCGGCTTCAACATCATGACCCGCAGCCGGCGCGTCACGTACGACAACCTCAAGGTGCGCGACCCGGAGTTCGTGCAGCGGGTCGACGCCTGGTTCGCCGACCATGAGAGGCGGCGCGGCGTGGCGCCGGGTGACGTCCGGCCGCCGATGTTCCAGCCGTTCCGGCTCGGTGAGCTCGAGCTGGTCAACCGCATCATCGTGTCGCCGATGGACATGTACCGCGCGACCGACGGGATGCCGAACGACTTCCACCTCGCGCATCTCGGCGGCAAGGCACTCGGCGGCGCAGGCCTGGTGATGACCGAGATGGTGTGCGTGTCGGACACCGGCCGGATCAGCCCCGGCTGCACCGGGATCTGGACCGACGAGCAGGCCCAGGAGTGGCGGCGGGTGACCGAGTTCGTGCACGCCGAGTCGGCTGCCAAGGTCGGCCTGCAGGTCGGGCACTCCGGCCGCAAGGGCTCCACCAAGCTGATGTGGGAGGGCATCGACCAGCCGCTCGACGACGGCAACTGGGAGGTCGTCGCGCCGTCCCCGCTGCCGTACGAGCCCGGCGTCAACCAGGTGCCGCGCGAGCTCACCCGCGCCGACCTCGACGAGATCAAGCAGCAGTTCGTCGACGCCACCCGGCGCGGTGACCAGGCCGGCTTCGACCTGCTGGAGCTGCACTGCGCGCACGGCTACCTGCTGTCGTCGTTCATCTCGCCGGTCAGCAACCAACGCACCGACGAGTACGGCGGGTCGCTCGCCAACCGGCTCCGCTATCCCGTCGACGTGTTCGAGGCGATGCGCGCCGTCTGGCCTGCGCACAAGCCGATGACCGTACGCATCTCGGCCACCGACTGGGTCGACGGCGGCATCACCGTCGACGATGCCGTCGAGATCGCCCGGGCTTTGCAGGCCGCCGGCGCCGCCGCGATCGACGTCTCGTCCGGTCAGGTGACACCCGACGAGCGGCCGGCCTTCGGGCGGTCGTTCCAGACCCCGTTCGCCGACGCGATCCGCAACCGGGTCGGCATCCCCACCATCGCGGTCGGCGTGATCTCTTCGTACGACGACGTCAACTCGATCGTGCTGGCCGGCCGGGCCGACCTCTGCGCTCTCGGCCGCATCCATCTCTACGACCCGAGCTGGACGCTGCACGCCGCGCTCGACCAGGACTACGACGGCCCCGGTGTGACCTGGCCGCTGCCGTGGCAGTCCGGGCGGCGCAAGCCGCAGACCGGTCGCAGCGACGGCCCCAAGCCACGCCTGCAGCTCATCCGGGACGGCGACACCGGCACCCGGCACGACCGCTGGCGTCCCCACCAGTCCTGACCCGCACACCAGGAGGCAGCATGTCCGTACTCTCGAGTCTCGTGTCCGCACTCGGTGACGGCAGCATCGAGGTCGTCGACCTGACCTCGCCGCTGTCGGCTGAGACGCCGGTGATCCAGCTCCCGCCGGAGTTCGGCCAGACCGCGCACTTCGCGCTGGAGGAGATCAGCCGCTACGACGACCGGGGGCCGGCCTGGTACTGGAACAACTTCCGCTCCGGGGAGCACACCGGCACCCACTTCGACGCCCCCAACCACTGGGTCACCGGCCAGGGCAAGGCCGACATCGCGTCGGTGCCGGCCGGACACCTGATCGCACCGGTGGTCGTGCTCGACTTCTCCGCGCAGGCCGGCGAGGACGCCGACTTCCTGCTCGAGGTCGACCACATCAAGGCGTGGGAGTCCGAGCACCAGGCGCTTCCGGCCGGCGGCTGGCTGTTCTACCGCACCGGCTGGGACGCGCGGTCCTCGTCGCAGGAGGAGTACGTCAACGCCGACGAGTCGGGCCCGCACACACCCGGGATGTCGGCCGAGTGTGCGCGCTGGGTGGCCGAGGAGGCGCCGGTGATCGGGGTGGGCGTCGAGACGGTCGGCACCGACGCCGGTGCTGCGCACTCGTTCGAGCCGGCGTTCCCCTGCCACTCGTACCTGATGGGCAACGACAAGTACGGCCTTACCCAGCTGCAGAATCTCGCCCAGGTGCCGCCCACCGGAGCCGTCGTCATCGCCGGGCCGCTGCCGATCGTCACCGGATCCGGCGCCCCCGCCCGCGTGCTGGCACTGGTCGAGCGCTGATGATCGTCGCCGAGGCGGTCGGCAGCACGCTGGCCCGGCTCGGGGTCGACCACGTGTTCGGGGTGGTCGGCTCGGGGAACTTCCACGTGACCAACGCGTTGATGGCCGGCGGGGCGCGGTTCGTGGCGGCCCGGCATGAGGGTGGCGCGGCGACGATGGCCGACGCGTACGCGCGGATGAGCTCGACGGTGGCCGCGCTGAGCGTGCACCAGGGCTGTGGGCTCACCAACGCGATGACCGGCATCACCGAGGCCGCCAAGAGCCGCACGCCGCTCGTCGTCCTGGCCGCCGAGGTCGGCCAGCCGCTGTCCAACTTCTACGTCGACCAGCCAGCGCTCGCCGAGGCGGTCGGCGCCGTGCCGCGCCGGATCGTGTCGGCGGACACCTGCGTCGCCGACACGGTCGACGCGTTCGCGACCGCCCTGCAGCAGCGCCGGACCGTACTCCTCAACCTGCCCCTGGACGTGCAGGCGCTCGACGTGCCCGCCGACCGCGGCCCGGACACCGCCGTGGCACCCGAGGCGCCGGCGCCGGCCGTGCCGTCCGACGCCGACCTGCGGGCGCTGGTGGAGGCCCTGGAGCGGTCCGAGCGCCCGGTGTTCGTGGCCGGCCGCGGCGCCCGCGGGCCCGGCAGCCGCGTGGCGCTGGAGCAGCTCGCCGAGCGCTGTGGCGCGGTGCTCGCGACGTCGGCCGTGGCGAAAGGGCTGTTCCACGGCAGCCCGTGGTCGTTGGACGTGTCCGGCGGGTTCGCCACGCCGCTCGCCGCCGACACGATCCGCGGCGCCGACCTGATCGTCGGCTGGGGCTGCGCGCTGAACATGTGGACGATGCGGCACGGTCACCTGATCGCCCCGGACGCGACCGTCGTGCAGGTCGACGTGGAGGCCGACCGGATCGGCGCCCAGCGACCCGTGACGCTCGGCGTCGTCGGCGACGTACGCGCGACCGCGTCGGCGGCTTCGGCCGCGTTGGCCGGGGCGCGGACCGGCTACCGCAGCGACGGGCTCCGCGACCGGATCGCCGCCGAGGGACGCTGGCGCGACGTGCCGTACGACGACACGGGAGCAGACGGTCTGATCGACCCGCGCACGCTGACCATCGCGCTCGACGACCTGCTGCCGGCCGAACGAGTCGTCGGCGTGGACTCGGGCAACTTCATGGGCTACCCGTCGATGTTCCTGTCGGTGCCCGACGAGTGGGGCTTCTGCTTCACCCAGGCGTTCCAGTCGATCGGGCTCGGCCTCGCCACCACCATCGGCGCCGCCCTGGCGCAGCCCGGCCGGCTGCCGGTCGCGGCGCTCGGCGACGGTGGCTGCCTGATGAGCGTCGCCGAGCTGGAGACGGTGGCTCGGCTCGGCCTCCCGATGGTCGTCGTGGTCTACGACGACGAGGCGTACGGCGCCGAGGTGCACCACTTCGCGCCGGGCGGTTTTCCCTTGCAGACCGTGCAGTTCCCACCCACAGACATCGCTGCCATCGCCCGGGGCTTCGGCTTCGAGGCGATCACTGCCCGGACGGCCGACGATCTCGCGCCGGTGCGGCAGTGGCTGGAGGGCGGACCCTCCGCTCCCCTCCTCATCGACGCCAAGGTCACCCGCGATCGGGGTTCTTGGTGGCTCGAGGAGGCGTTCCGCGGACACTGAGCACCCGGCTCGGCCGCACCCAGGGGGGCCGACGGAAGGTACTTACCCATGACAGCGAGCACGTCGTCAGACGCCCATGCCCGCTCCGCCCTCAACTCCCGCTTCGTCGCGGTGGCGATCTGTTGCGCCGCGATCATCATCGACGGCTATGACCTGATCGTGTACGGAACGGTGGTGCCGACCCTGGTCGACGGCAGCGCCGAGTGGACCTTGACCACGGCGCAGGCCGGCCGGATCGGTTCGTACGCGTTGATCGGCATGCTGATCGGCGCGATGGTGATCGGCACCATCACCGACATCGTCGGCCGCCGGCGGATCATCCTCGCCTGCATCGTGTGGTTCTCCACGGCGACCTTGCTGTCGGCGCTCGCTCCCTCGCCCGAGCTGTTCGGGCTGACCCGGTTCGTCGCCGGGATCGGGCTGGGCGGTGTCGTCCCGACGGCGATCGCGCTGACCGTCGAGTACGCCCACCCCCAGCACCGCAGCGCCACCAACGCGGTGATGTTCTGCGGCTACTCGGTCGGCGGGATCGTCGCCGCGCTGACCGCGATCTTGGTGATCCCGGACCTGGGCTGGCGGGC
>WHTB01000288.1 GCA_009379735.1 Propionibacteriales bacterium | reverse complement strand
GCATCTATTCACTGTAGTTCCGGAGCGGCCGGATCGAGCGGGGCCTCGTTCACATCACGGTCGCGACGTGTCCACTCCGACGGTGCTGCTCGCACTGCGCCGGCGGGGCCTGTTGCTGCCACGCGGGTACCGTGCCGGTCGAAAGTCGCGGACGGTCCTGCGCCGCAAGGTATTCCGCGGCCGCCAGGCACTCTACGACCAGACGCGCGGAACGCCCGCCTGCGTCTACGCCGAGGTGAGCGCCGGCCCCGTTGGGGTCGACCTTGATGTCGATATGCCGCGATCGGTGGAGTGCAGGGTCTTGCTCGACGATTCTCGGTCGCCCGGAGCGCCCGGCAGAACGACCGTGGTTGTCAGGTCCAGATCGCCTGGGCGACTGAGGCGCCGACAAACGCCGCACCGAGCCCGGTGATGATGCTGGCGGCAAGGTTGGCGGCGGCATAGAACAGGGCGTCGGTTTGGGGGCTCTTCGAGTCAGCTGACCGCTGAGCCCCAGAAGGCGCCGAGGTCGGACACCTCGAGCCCGACCAGCGAGTCACGGCGGGTGCGCCGCGGGCCGGTCGCCACCTCGACATGGTTGGGCACGACCAGCACGTGGCACCCCGCCGCCTCGGCCGAGGTCGCGCCCGGACCGGAGTCCTCGATCGCCAGGCAGTTCGCCGGGTCGGCGCCGAGCAGTGCCGCCGCCGCGAGGTAGGGCTCGGGGTGGGGCTTGCCGTTGTCGACCTCGTCGCCGACGACGATGGCGGAGAACGTGTCGTCGGGCAGCGAGTCGATCACGGCCTGGGCGAAGCGCCGGTACGACATGGTCACGAGCGCCGCCGGGATGCCGGCCTCCACGTGGCTCAGCAGCAGGTCGAGCGCGCCGGCTCGCCACGGGACTGTCCGGCGTACCTCCTCGACGACATGGTCGAGCAACGCGTCCACGATCTGCTCCGGGCTCAGGTCGATGCCCATGTGCTCGCGGATGTAGGTCGCCGAGGTGAGCAGGTCGTTGCCGACCAGGGTGAGGGCGTGGTCCTCGCTCCAGCTGCCGCCATGGCGCTCGGCGAGCCGGAACTCCGCGGCGATCCAGGCCGGCTCGGTGTCGACCAGGGTGCCGTCCATGTCCCACAGGACAGCGTGCGGCAGCTCGGAGGGGAGTGTTCGGGTCATCACCGCACAGCCTAAGGCCCGTCAGGTGGCGTTGAAGTACTTGGCCTCGGGGTGGTGGACGATCATCGCGTCGGTGGACTGTTCAGGGTGCAGCTGGAGCTCCTCGGACAGCTCGACGCCGATCCGTTCCGGCTTGAGCATCCGGACGAGCGTCGCCCGGTCCTCGAGCTCGGGGCAGGCCGGGTAGCCGAAGGAGTAGCGCGACCCTCGGTAGCCCTGGCGGAAGACCTCGCCCATGTCGTCGGAGTCCTGGTCGGCGATGCCGAGCTCCTCACGGACCCGGGCGTGCCAGTACTCGGCGAGCGCCTCGGTCAGCTGGACCGACAGGCCGTGCAGCTCGAGATAGTCGCGGTAGGCGTTCTTCGCGAACATCTCCCCCGTCACGTCGGCGACCCGGGACCCCATCGTGACCAGATGGAACCCGACTACGTCGAGCTCCCCGGAGTCCTTGGCGCGGAAGAAGTCCGACAGGCACAGGAAGCGGTCACGGCGCTGCCGCGGGAAGGTGAACCTGGCCACCTCGTCGGTCTGCTTGTCGGCGTCGAGTACGACCAGGTCGTTGCCCTCCGAGTAGCAGGGCCAGTAGCCATACACGACCGCCGGCTCCATGATCGCGTCGGTCTGGATCTGGTCGAGCCAGGCCCGGAGCCGTGGTCGGCCCTCGGTCTCGACGAGGTCCTCGTACGACGGCCCACCTTCGGCGCGGGAGGTCTTCAGGCCCCACTGCCCCATGAACGTTGCCCGTTCGTCGAGGTACGACGCGAACTCCGCGAGCGCGATGCCCTTGACGATCCGGTCGCCCCAGAACGGCGGCTTCGGTACGTCGTTGGTGGTGCTGACGTCGGAGCGGGCCGGCAGCTCGACCTGCTCCGTGGTCGTCGCAGCGCGCTGGCGTACACGTCGCTGCCGGAGCTCGGGCAGCGCGGCGCCCGGAACGCCACGCTTCACCGCCATCGCCGCGTCCATCAGCCGGAGACCCTCGAACGCGTCGCGGGCGTAGCGCACCTGGCCGCTGAACTGCTCGGCGAGGTCCTGCTCGACGTACGCGCGGGTGAGGGCTGCGCCGCCGAGCAGGATGGGCCAGCTCTGCCCGAGCGAGCGCTGGTTCAGCTCCTCGAGGTTTTCCCGCATCACGACGGTGCTCTTGACGAGCAGGCCGGACATGCCGATCACATCGGCCCGGTGCTCCTGGGCTGCGTCGATGATGGCGTTCACGGGTTGCTTGATCCCGAGGTTGACGACGGTGTAGCCGTTGTTGGTCAAGATGATGTCGACGAGGTTCTTGCCGATGTCGTGGACGTCGCCCTTGACGGTGGCGAGCACGATCGTGCCTTTGCCCTCGTCGTCGGTCTTCTCCATGTGCGGCTCGAGATAAGCGACCGCGGTCTTCATCACCTCGGCCGACTGGAGCACGAACGGCAGCTGCATCTCGCCGGAGCCGAACAGCTCGCCAACCACCTTCATGCCGCCGAGCAGCTCCTCGTTGACGATCTCGAGTGCTCCGCGGCCGCCGCTGAGCGCCTCTTCGAGGTCGACTTCGAGCCCCTTACGCTCGCCGTCGATGATGCGGCGTTCGAGCCGCTCCTTCAGCGGCAGCGCGGCCAGCTCGGCGGCGCGGTCGGCCTTCGCGTCCGCGGCGGTGACACCGGCGAACACCTCGAGCAGCTTCTGCAGTGGGTCGTAGTCCTCCCCGCGGCGGTCGTAGACGAGGTCGAGCGCGACCTCGCGCTGCTCGTCCGGGATCTTCGACATCGGCACGATCCGGCTGGCGTGCACGATCGCCGAGTCGAGACCTGCCTGCGCGCACTCATGCAGGAAGACCGAGTTGACCACGTGCCGGGCGGCCGGGTTGAGGCCGAAGGAGATGTTGGACAGTCCGAGCACTGTCTGCACGTCGGGGCGCCGCCGCTTCAGCTCGCGGATCGCCTCGATGGTCTCCAACCCGTCGCGGCGAGACTCCTCTTGCCCCGTCGCCAGGGTGAAGGTCAAGCAATCGATGAGTACGTCGTGACCGGGGATGCCGTACCGCTCCTGCAGGGTGTCGAGCAGCCGCTCGGCGATCGCGACCTTGTGCTCGGCGGTGCGGGCCTGTCCCTCCTCGTCGATGGTGAGGGCGACGAGCGCCGAGCCGTACTCCTTGGCCAACGAGGCGATCCTGGCGAACCGGGAGTCGTCGGCCTCGCCGTCCTCGAAGTTGACGGAGTTGAGTGCGCAGCGACCACCGAGCAGCTGCAACCCGGCTTCGAGCACGGCCGGCTCGGTTGAGTCGAGCACGATCGGCAGGGTCGAGGAGGTGGCGAGCCGGGACGCGACCTCCCGCATGTCCGCCACCCCGTCGCGTCCGACGTAGTCGATGCACAGGTCGAGCATGTGGGCGCCGTCCCGGATCTGGGCCCGCGCGATCTCCACGCAGTCGTCCCACCGCTCCTCGAGCATCGCCTCCCGGAAGGCCTTGCTGCCGTTCGCGTTGGTGCGCTCGCCGATCGAGAGGTACGAGACGTCCTGGCGGAACGGCACGTGCTGGTACAACGAGGCGGCGCCTGCCTCGAACTTGGGCTCACGGGTCGTCAGCTCACGGCCACGCACGCGGTCGACCAGCTGCCGGATGTGCTCCGGCGTCGTACCGCAACACCCACCGACCAGCGCCAGGCCGTACTCACGGGTGAACGTGTCGTGGGCGTCGGCCAGCTCCTTCGGGGTCAGCGGGTACTCCGCGCCGTTCGGCCCGAGCTGGGGCAGGCCGGCGTTGGGCATGCAGGCCAGGCCGATCGTGGCATGTCGGGCCAGGTGGCGGAGGTGCTCGCTCATCTCGTCCGGCCCGGTGGCGCAGTTGAGCCCGATCAGGTCGATCCGGAGCGGCTCGAGCGCGGTCAGCGCCGCACCGATCTCGGTGCCGAGCAGCATGGTGCCGGTGGTCTCGACGGTGACGTTGACGATCAGGGTGAGGTCGGCGCCGGCAGCGTCCAGTGCCCGCCGCGCGCCGACGACAGCTGCCTTCGCCTGCAGGAGGTCCTGGGCAGTTTCGACGAGTACGGCGTCGGCGCCGCCATCGATGAGCCCGCGTACCTCCTCCTGGTAGGCGTCTCTGAGGGTCGCGAACGGTGCGTGGCCGAGGGTCGGGAGCTTGGTGCCGGGACCGAGGGACCCCAGCACGTAGCGGGGACGATCCGGTGTCGACCAGCGGTCAGCGACCTCCCGGGCGATCCGCGTGCCGGCGACCGTCAGCTCATAGTTCCGGTCCGTGATGCCGTACTCGTTCAGGTTGCCGAAGTTGCAGCCGAACGTGTTGGTGCCGACGCAGTCCGCACCGGCCTCGAAGTACGCGTCGTGGATCGCGTCGACGACGTCCGGACGGGTGACGTTGAGGATCTCGTTGCAGCCCTCATGACCCTCGAAGTCGTCGAGGGACAGGTCGTGCAACTGCAGCATCGTGCCCATCGCCCCATCGGCCACGACGACGCGCTCCTTGAGCGCGGTGCGGAGGCTGGGCGGTGAGCTGGGCACGATGAAACTCCCTGCGGGACGTGGGTAGAGGCTCGCCCAGGGTATGGGGCGGTCCCAGAAACTCCCGTTCGAGGGTCCATCCTATGAGCACGCAGTCCAGTTGTTGGAGCAGGCGGAACAGGGTGGCCGGCTTGTGCAGGCTGCACCGACCACCCTGCTCCAGGTCGTCAGGAGCTGGCCACCCCCTTCCGTCGGAGGAGCAACAGGCCGCCACCGATCAGTGAGCCGCCCAGCAGCAGAAGCCACAGCAGCGAATCACCAACCCCCGTATTGGGCAGCGGGGAGGTGTCGAGCGCCGACCCTCCGGTTGCCACGGTCACGCCGCCGGCAGGTGGCACAAGCACCGGTGCCACCCGGTTGAGCGTCGTGTCGTCGCGCCCAGAACCGTCGTTCGCGTTGTCACCGTCCGTGTTGTCGCCGGGCTGGTCACCATCGCCGTCACTCGCGCCGTCGCCGTCGCCGGGCTGGTCACCACCCGCGCCGTCGCCACGGTTCCCGTCACCGTCGCCGCGGTCGCCGTCGTTGCCGTCGCCACGGTCACCATCGCCACGGTCACCATCACCGTTGCCACGGTCGCCATCACCGCGGTCACTGTCGTTGCCGTCTCCACGGTCACCATTACGGTCGCCGTCGTTACCGTCGCCGTCGTTACCGTCGCCACGGTCACCGTCGTTACCGTCGCCACGGTCACCGCCGTCCGGCTGCACGCCGGCCTCGCCGGAGACGGAGTCACCGCCGGGCAGGATCACCTCAGCGGAACCACCCGGACCAGGCGCCGGCTCGGCACCATCGCCGGGCTGGTCACCGTCGCCGCGGTCGTTGCCGTCGCCACGGTCACCG
>WHTB01000294.1 GCA_009379735.1 Propionibacteriales bacterium | reverse complement strand
CACGACACCGTTGCGCGGCGGGCGGCGTCGAGGGCGATGTGAGGCAGGGCGCGGAGAAGGAGGCTCGAAGTCGGACGGGGACCGGGCGGGGGACGGCGGCGCCGCTGGCAGCGGCGGCCCAGGGGCCGCCTCACGCAAGCGGGAAGGGCCCCATTCCCCGGAGCGGCGCCCCTATGGTGCGGACGTGGACTTCCGCACGTTCACCGTCGCCGAGCTGGCGGACCAGATCACCGCGGGCGAGCTCGCGGCCCGCGAGGTCACGCAGGCCGCCCTCGATCGCATCGATCGCCTCGACGGCGAGATCGGAGCCTTCGTGGCCGTCGACGGCGAGGCCGCCCTTGCCGAGGCCGCCGCCATCGACGATCGCATCGCCGCCGGCGAGGACGTGGGAGCGCTGGCGGGCATCCCCCTGGCGGTCAAGGACCTCGAGGACGCTGCCGGCTTCGTCACCACCCGGGGCTCGGTCGCCTACGCCGACAGCCCGCCCGCCACCGACGACTCGCCGCTGGTCGAACGCCTGCGGGCCGCCGGCTGCGTCGTGATCGGCAAGACCAACACGCCCGAGTTCGGCTGGAAGGCCGACACCGTCAACCAAGTGTTCGGCGCGACCCACAACCCGTGGGCGCTCGACCGGTCGGTCGGCGGGTCCTCGGGCGGGTCGGCGGCGGCGGTGGCCGCGGGCCTCGTGCCGCTGGCCACGGCGTCCGACGGGGGTGGGTCGATCCGCATCCCGTCGTCGGCGGCGGGACTCTCGGGGTTCAAGCCGTCGCTCGGGCGCGTGCCGATGGGCGGCGACGACCCGCCAGGCTGGCCGATGCTGTCGACCAAGGGCGTCATGGCCCGCGGCATCCGCAACGTGGCCCTCGCCCTCGACAGCGTCGTCGGGCCGGAGGCGAGCGACCTCGACGCGTTGCCGCTGCCGGAGGCGTCATGGTCCCGCTCACTCGGCGACCTCAACCCACCCCGGAAGGTGGCGTGGTCGCCCAACCTGGGCTACGGCCGGGTCGACGCCGAGGTGCTGGCCGTCTGCGAGACGGCGGTCAAGCGGCTCGAGGGGCTCGGCACCGAGGTCGTGGTGCTCGATCGGCTGATCGACGTCGACCCGGTGCAGGACTGGCTGGCGCTGGTGGGCGCCTGCTCGCTGCGCACGCTCGACCGCTTCCGCGACGACGATGCCGTGTGGAGCCGCATCGACCCCGGCCTCGTCGCCCTCCTCGAGTGGGCGCGCAACTCGGTCGGCCCGGCGCAGGTGATCGAGGCCATGGACGCGTGCCACACGCTCAACCTCACACTGGTCGACCTGTTCCACCAGGTGTCGCTGCTGCTGTCACCCACGGTCGCCGGCCAGCTGCCCCGCCTGGGCGAGCCCGGCACCATCGACGGCGAGCCCGACGTCAACTGGGTGGCCTTCACGTACCCGTTCAACATGACCCGGTCGCCCGCCGGCACGGTGTGCGCCGGCTACACGTCCGACGGTCTGCCGGTCGGACTGCAGGTCGTCGGCCCCCAGCACGGCGACGTGGTCGTGCTGCGGGCGCTCGCCCTGCTGGAGGACGCGCTCGCCCTCGACCCGCTAGCTCCGTTCGGAGGCGAGTGAGGCCGCTTGCTACGCTGTATCGCCCCAGGGCGTATGGCTCAGTTGGTTAGAGCGCACGCTTCACACGCGTGAGGTCACAGGTTCGAGTCCTGTTACGCCCACTCCCGCCTGGGGGTTAGGCGATGGTCTTGGCGAGGCGGTCCATGGCGTCGTCCTCGCTGATGTCGAGTGCGAACGCCAGCTCCGAGACGAGCACCTGGCGGGCCTTCACGAACATCGACTTCTCGCCGGCCGACAGGCCCTTGTCGTTGTCGCGCAGTGCCAGGTTCCGCACTACCTCGGCCACCTGGTACACGTCGCCCGACTTGAGCTTCTCCTGGTGGTTCTTGAATCGCCGCGACCAGTTGGTGGGCTCGCGCACGTCCTTCTTGGCGAGCACCTCGAAGACGTCTTCCACGTCCTCGACGCTGATCGGGTAGCGCATCCCGATCTCCTCGGCCTTGTCGACCGGGACCCGCAGGATCAGATCGCCATGGGTCATGCGAAGGACGAAGAACTGCTTCTCCTCGCCGTCGGGCATTCCCCGCTTCTCTGTGGCTTCGATGACAGCGGCGCCGTGGTGGGGATAGACCACCCGATCCTTGACGCGAAACGACACGCAGAACTCCTCGGAACGTCCCTAGGGGTCCGTACAGGATGCCACTTCGGAGCGTGCTTGCCACAGTTCAGGCCCAGGAACTGGGCGTGTGTATGGTCGTTGCACGCCAGATGCGAGTACCCGGGAGGGCTGCGGTGATCGAATGGTCCGACGAGCAGCAGATGGTGCGTGCCGCGGTGCGCGACTTCATCGAGAAGGAGGTCGTGCCGCACCACCGCGAGCTCGAGCACGGCGACCTACCGCCCTACGACATCCTCCGCAAGCTGTTCTCGACCTTCGGCATGGACGCGATGGCGCGCGACCGGTTCGAGCGCCAGCTCGCCCGCGACCGGGCGGCCGGTGCGAGCCCCGGTGAGCAGGTCGACGAGCCGTTGGAGCGCGCGCCCCGCGACCCGGCCGAGGCGGCGAACGCGACCGCCTTCCAGATGATCCCGATCATCGAGCTGTGCCGCTGGAGCCCGGGCATGGTTACCGCGATGGGCGTGTCGATGGGGCTCACGTCGGCGGCGATCCTGTCCAAGGGCACCGTCGCCCAGAAGGAGCGGTGGGCGCTGCCGCTGCTCACGATGGAGAAGATCGGCGCGTGGGCCATCACCGAGCCGGGGTCCGGCTCCGACGCCTTCGGGTCGATGCGGTCGACCGCCCGCCGCGACGGCGACGAGTACCTGCTCAACGGGTCGAAGACGTTCATCACCAACGGGCCATACGCCGACACGATCGTGTTCATCTGCAAGCTCGACGAGGGCCACCCGCCCGCCGAACGCAAGATCGTGAGCTTCGTCCTCGACTCGGGTATGCCGGGGCTCGAGCAGTCGAAGCCGCTGAAGAAGATGGGTATGCACAGCTCGCCCACGGGTGAGCTGTTCCTCACCGACGTGCGGGTGGGCCGTGACCGGCTGATCGGCGAGACCGAGAGCCCGGAGGGCGAGGGACGGTCGGCGGCCAAGGCCACGTTCCTGCAGGAGCGGTCGGGGGTGGCCGCGATGGCGCTCGGCATTATCTGGGTCTCCTGACGTTTCCGTGGGTCGCTGGCGACGTCCCGCTCTTGACGGGTGTGGCGTTGGTTCCGACGATCGAGGGCGGTCGTTGAGCAACGGCAAGCTGCTCCGTCAGCTTGCCTGGTCGCCATGTAGCGGCCGGCGTGTCGGGGTCAAGGGCGACCGAGCGTTAGCGAGGGAGTCCCGTAGGGACACGGAGCGAAGCGGAGTGCCCTTGACGCCGACCGCGAGCCGGCTGCTACCTACCCGCAGCCGCGCGGGCGTTGGCGCGGCGAGCGGCGACAGCGCGCCAACGTGCCGAGGTGAGGTTCAGGTGGCGGTGAGCTCGAAGGCGATCGGTGTGGTCCTGCCGGGCAGGGCGGGGCAGCACCCGCCGACGGCGAGCATGGCCATGGCGATGAGGGCTTCGGGGGAGCGGAACCCGAACGCCACCCGGGTCAGGACCCGGATCTTGGTGTTGGTCGACTCGATCAACGCGTTCGAGCTGCCAGAGCGCATCGCGTTGTGGATCGCCTGGCGGTGGCGTCGGATCTTGCGGCCCAACTCCACGAAGGCGGGGATCTGGCATCGTGACGCCCACGCCAGCCAGTGGGCCAGCAGCCTGATCCCTTCGTCGCCCTTCATGCGGATCGCCAGGCGCAGTTCCTCTTTCAACAGGTACGCCCGGTACAGCCGGGCGTTGGTGTTGGCGACCCAGGCGAGCCTGCCCCGCTGGCGTTTGGTGAGACGATCGGGGTTCTTCCACAACGCGTAGCGGCAGCCCTTCAAACGATCCGCGAGGACCTTGTCGCCGAGGTCACGCCGGGCCTGGTTCCACACCTCCCGACGGACCTCGTCGAGCGCGTCAGTCGCCCACTGCACGACATGGAAGTTGTCCATGACCAGCCTGGCGTTCAGGCACCGGGAGTGGACCACGTCGCCGATCCAGTTGGCCCCGTCAGCGGACACCTCCCGCAAGCGGGCGCAGCCCGACTTGCCGAGCGCGTCGAAGAACCGGTTCAGGGTCTTCTTGTCACGCCCTGCCGCGGCCCACACCAGACGGCCGGTGTCGTGGTCGACGATCACGATCAGATACCGATGGCCCTTCTTATAGGCCACCTCGTCGATCCCGATGCGCCTCAGCCCATCCAGCGGGTCGTGGCGGGCCTGCGCGTCGGCCACCACCCGGGTCACGATCGCCCCGACCGTACGCCACGCGATCCGCAACAACTCCTCCACCGCGGACCGCGAGCAGTGCGCGGCGAGCCACGCGCACTGGTCCTCGAACGCGGTGGTGTGACGAGCCCGGTGCCGGGCCCACGGAACCTGGGCGACGATCACCCCGTGCTCCGCGCAGCGCACCCGCGGCGCGTCAGCCTCCAGGTACGCGGGGATCGCGCCCAGATCAAGGGCACGCCACCGCCGGCGTCCCTCCCCCCGGTCCTCCCACGGGCAGCGCCGCCCGCAGATCCCACACCGCCGGGTGGCCCCCTTGCGGGGCCGCACGGAGGCGACGATCGCCCCCTCGTCCTCGTCGAACACCACCTGCTCCACGACCGTGCGCTCGACGCCCAGCAGCCGTTGCCATACCTTCGCGAACCGCACGCCGTTCTCCGTCCTCTCCAATCCAGCCTTCAGATAGCCGGAAACGTAGGCGGGGAGCGGCGTGCGCCGCGTCTCAGCAGCTCAAGGGACCCACGGAAACGTCAGAAGAGCCCGAAAACCTTCATGGCAACTCCTTACTCGTCTCGGTCACCTACAGAGACGAGATGGCGTCTCCGCCTGTGACACTCCCCCAGAGACTCCCGACGGCGCCGACGATCGCGACCATCGCGGTCAACCAACCGCGCTCGCGCCGAGAACAGCGCCAGTAGAGCCGGAGGACCGGGGTGTGACGACAAAGGGTACGTGCCGATTCGGCAATCTGGCCGGTACCGGTCGACGTAGATCGGTGTCCCCGAAACGGGCGACGCGACGAGACGGTTCTTCGGAGACTTTGTCACGGTCAGCGCGACGAGGTCTCCGAACAATTGCAAGCACGGTGCTGAGATCACCCCGTCGCGGGTCGCTT
>WHTB01000293.1 GCA_009379735.1 Propionibacteriales bacterium | reverse complement strand
CTGGGTCTGGGTGGTGGTCCTCGGGTTCGGCGTGCTCAACGCCGTGTACGCGTGCGGCTGGGTCACCCTCGGACCCGTGGTCGCCGACGGCACGATCGGTGCGGACGGCTGGGGCTTCGTGCTGACGGTGCAGGCGGTCGGGTTCCTGCTCGGCACGGTCGTGATGCTGCGGGTATCGCTGCGTTTTCCGTTGCGGCTGGGCATGATCGGGGCACTGGGGCTCGCCCTGCCGATGGCGGCCCTCGGCGTCTCGCCCCAGTTCATGGTGCTCGCTCTCGCTTCGTTCGTCGCCGGCATCGGTCTCGAGCTGTTCGGCGTCACCTGGGAGACCTCGCTGCAGCAGCACGTGCCGCTCGACAAGCTGTCGCGGGTGGCGTCGTACGACATGCTCGGCTCGATTATCGCGCTGCCGCTCGGCCAGCTGGCGGCCGGACCGCTGGTCGTCTGGTTCGACGTCCGCAGCGTCGTGGTCGGCTGCGCCGTCGTGTACGCCGCGGTGGCGCTGGCGGTGCTGCTGGCGCCGTCGGTGTGGCGGCTGGGCGCGGCGCCTGGCGAGTCAGTCGAAGTCCGAGCGACGCCGTGACGTCAGGTTGTGCACCGAGCCGCCGTCGCGAGGTGGCTCGTCGGGGTCGTCGCCGGCGGGCACCGAGCCGACGTACGACAGGGCCTGGTCGTGCAGCTTCCCGTTGGTGGTCAGCGCGTTGCCGCCGTACGGCCCGCGCCGACCGGCGAGCGACGTGAACATGCCGCCGGCCTCCTCGACGATCACCGCGAGCGCGGCCATGTCGTACACCTCGAGCTCGGGCTCGACCGCGATGTCGACGGCGCCCTCGGCGACCAGCATGTGCGACCAGAAGTCGCCGTACGCCCGGGTCCGCCAGCAGCGCCGTCCCAGCGACAGCAGGTCCTCGAGCTTGTCCTGCTGCTCCCAGGTGCCGAACGAGGAGTACGAGAGCGACGCGTCGGCGAGGCTGGACACGTCGGACACCTGACACTGGGTGGCGTTCATGATGGAGCGTCCGGTCCAGGCGCCTTCGTCCTTCGACGCCCACCAGCGGCGGTTGAGCCCGGGAGCCGACACCAGGCCGACGACCACCTCGTCCTCGACCACGAGTGCGATCAGCGTCGCCCACACCGGCACGCCGCGGACGAAGTTCTTGGTGCCGTCGATCGGGTCGAGCACCCAGCGGCGCGGGCCCCACCCGGACGAACCCTGCTCCTCGCCGAGGATCGCGTCGCGTGGTCGGGCCCGCCCCAGCGTACGGCGGATGGCCTCCTCGACCGAGCGGTCGGCGTCACTCACCGGCGTGAGGTCGGGCTTCGCCTCGACGTGCAGATCGAGCGCCTTGAACCGGCTCATCGTCAGCGAGTCCGCGTCGTCGGCGAGCACGTGCGCGAGCCGCAGGTCATCGGTGTGGGGGGAGCGCATGGGCACGACCCTACGGCCATCGACCCCATTAGGGTGTTGGACACCAGGCTGTCGGCAAGTGCAGAGAGGTGAGTTCGCGATGTTGGACGAGTTCTTCGGTCTGCCGCTGCACCCGCTTGTCGTGCACCTGACAGTCGTCCTCGTCCCGACCACCGCGGTGGTCGCGATCGTGTTCGCCGTGGTCGAGCAGTGGCGCTGGGCGCTCCGCTGGCTGTTGGGGGCGATGGTGTTGGGCTCGCTCGCCTCCACCGGCCTGTCGCTGTTGGCTGGTGAGGCCTTCCTGGCAAGTCGGCCGGAGCTCGCTCCGCTGGTGGCCAAGCACCAGGACGCCGGCAAGACCCTGCTGTGGTTCGTGGTCATGTTCACGGTGGCCACGTTGGTCGCCGTCGCGACGCTCGGCGGCCCGTCACCGATGGTGTCCGGCGCCGGCGGCCGGCGTGGGGTCCCCAAGCCGGCTCGGGTGGGCATCGGCTCGCTGCTGGTGGTGATGGCGTTGCTCTGTCTGTACCAGGTCATCCGGACCGGAGACCTCGGCGCCCGCGCCGTCTGGGGCGGCTGACGAGGACGACTCGGGTGCGGGTTGTCCGGAGCGAGCCAGTGGCACCGACGTCTCTGGCGAGAGGCACCGCACGGGTGCCGGCAAGAAGGAGACAGCCGTGAAATACATGATCTTGACCTACGGATCGCAGCAGGACTACGACGGCATGGGGGGCAAGGCCACCGACAAGCCAGCCTGGTCCGCCGAGGAGTTCGCGGCGATGGGCGCGTTCATGGAGCAGTTCAACAAGGACCTGGAGGAGTCCGGGGAGCTCGTCGAGACACGAGGTCTGGTCGCTCCAGTGCACACCAGAAGGCTCGGGTCGCAGGGTGGTGTCCCGGTCGTGACGGACGGGCCGTACGCCGAGACCGAGGAGGTCCTGGCCGGTTACTGGGTCGTGGAGTGCGAGAGCTTCGACCGGGCCACCGAGATCGCCGCCGGGCTGGCGAGCTGCCCGGGTCCGGACTTTGTCGCCGCCACCGCCTACGCGGACGTACGGCCGATCGCCGAGTCCCGGGCCGAGCTGGACCTCTGACCGCGCCGTGTCCGACACCGAGGTCGAGGACCTGCTCCGCCGACTGGCGCCGCAGGTCCTCGGCGCGGTGGTACGACGCTACGGGCACTTCGACACGGCCGAGGACGCGGTGCAGGAGGCGCTCCTCGCGGCTGCCACGCAATGGCCGAGGGACGGACTCCCGGACAGTCCCCGCGGCTGGCTGATCACGGTCGCGTCGCGCCGGCTGACCGACCTGCTGCGCAGCGAGCAGGCTCGCCGACGTCGAGAGGACACCGTCGCCCAGTGGCAGCTGCCCGACCAGTCGCTGGCACCCGCGGCAGACACGTGGCCATCGGCGGCATCGCCAGACTCAGATGACACGCTCGTCCTGCTGTTCCTTTGCTGTCACCCCTCGCTGGCTCCGGCCGGGCAGATCGCGCTGACCCTGCGGGCGGTGGGTGGCCTGACCACGACGGAGATCGCCCGCGCGTTTCTGGTACCGGAGCCGACCATGGCCCGGCGGATCAGCCGGGCCAAGCAGCGGATCAAGGACAGCGGCCTTCCCTTCGCCCTGCCGCCGGGCCCGGAGCAGATCGAGCGGCTCGGCGCGGTTCTCCACGTGCTCTACCTGATCTTCAACGAGGGCTACGCTGCGACGTCAGGCCCGAGCCTGCACCGCGTCGAGCTGTCGGCGGAGGCGATCCGGCTGACCCGGCTGGTTCACGGCCTGCTGCCCGACGACGGCGAGGTGACCGGGCTGCTTGCGCTGATGGTGCTCACCGACGCGCGTCGGCCGGCGCGCACCGGCCCGGACGGCGAGCTGATCTCGATGGCCGAGCAGGATCGATGCCGCTGGGACGCCGACCAGATCGCCGAAGGCGTGGCCCTGATCACCGCTGCGCTGCCCAAGGGAGTCACCGGCCCGTACCAGCTCCAGGCGGCGATCGCCGCGCTGCACGACGAGGCGCCGTCGGCCGAGGCGACCGACTGGCCACAGATCGTGGCCCTGTACGGGCTGCTGATGCAGACCGCCGACAACCCGGTGGTGGCGCTCAACCACGCCGTCGCGGTGGCCATGGCGCGCGGCGCGCGGGCCGGGCTCGACCTGCTCGGAGGGCTCGAGTCCGACCAGCGGATCGCCGGCGACCACCGGCTGTACGCCGTCCGCGCGCACCTGCTGGACCTGGCCGGCGACCGCGCGGCGGCGCGCGACTCCTACCGGGCGGCGGCCGAGCGGACGACCAGCATCCCGAAGCAGCGCTACCTACACGGCCGGGCCGACCGCCTCACCTAGCCCGCGCTACTTGCGGCTGTCGTCGGAGTCGCCGCCCTCGCGGCTGGCCAGGATCCGGCGGAACGAGGCCACCCGTACTCCGTCGAGGTGGCCCTCCCGCACCGCGAGGTCGAGCCCGCACTCCGGCTCGGCCTCGGCATGCGTGCACCCCCGCGAACACTGGGCGGTGAACTCGACCAGGTCACCGAACGCCTCGATCAGCCGGTCGGGATCCACGTGGGCGAGGCCGAAGGACCGGATGCCCGGGGTGTCGAAGACCCAGCCGCCGAAGGGCAGCCGCAGCGCGTACGCAGAGGTCGACGTGTGTCTGCCACGGCCGGTCACCGCGTTGACGAGACCCGTCGACCGGTCGGCTCCCGGCACCAGGCCGTTGACCAGCGTCGACTTGCCGACGCCGGAGTGACCGAGCAGCACACTGGCCCGGTCACGCAGGTGCGACCGCAGCTCGTCCAGGTCGCCGCCGCGCTGCGTCACGACGTAGTCGACCCCCAGCGGACGGTACAGCTCGAGCAGCTCGTCGGGCGATCCGAGGTCGGCTTTCGTCAAGCACAGCAGGGGTTCGATGCCGGCGTCGTACGCCGCGGCGAGGGCTCGGTCGATGAAGCCGTGCCGCGGTGGCGGGTCGGCCAGCGAGGTGACCATCACCAGCTGGTCGGCGTTGGCGACGACCACCCGCTCCACCGGGTCGTCGTCGTCGGCCGTGCGCCGGAGCACGTTGGTCCGGTCGTCGACCTTTACGATGCGGGCCAGCGAACCGTCGGCCCCGGACACATCGCCGACGAGCCGCACGTGGTCGCCGACCACCACGCCCTTGCGTCCGAGCGGCCGCGACTTCATCGCGCTGACCAGCGTGGTGTCGTCGAGCATGCAGGTGTAGCGGCCGCGGTCGACGGTGATCACGCGGGCCGGCACGGCGTCGTCGTGGCTGGGCCGGTCCTTCGTGCGTGGGCGGGTCCGGCGGCGCGGACGGTCGTAGCGCTCGACGTCGTGCTCGTCGTACCCGCGATGGCTCATCGCAGCAGTGCCTTCCATGCTCCGGCGAAGTCGGGGTGGGTCTTGCCGGTCGTCGCGACGTTCTCGATCTGCACGCCGTCGACGACGAGACCGAGGACCGCGCCGGCGTGCGCCATCCGGTGGTCGGCGTAGGTGTGGAAGACCCCGGCGTGCAGCGGACGCGGCCGGATCTCCAGCCCGTCGACGGTCTCGGTGACGTCGCCGCCGAGGCGGTTCAGCTCGGTGCTGATGGCCGCCAGCCGGTCAGTCTCGTGGCCGCGCAGGTGGGCGATGCCGCGCAGCCGGGACGGCTGACCGGCGAGCGCGCAGCAGGCGGCGACCACCGGGGTGAGCTCGCCGACGTCGTGCAGGTCGAGGTCCACACCGCTCAGCCGGCCCGGGCCGGACACCGTGAGCCCGTCGGCCGACAGCGCGACGTCGGCGCCGAGCTGGGCGAGCAGCCAGCGCAGCTGGTCGCCGGCCTGGTCGGTCG
>WHTB01000250.1 GCA_009379735.1 Propionibacteriales bacterium | reverse complement strand
TGCGAGGTCGGTGCGGCGTCGGTGGACCACTGCACGTACCTCGACGACACCGACGTCGCCGCGCTGGCCGACTCCGGAGTCGTCGCGACGCTGCTGCCCGGTGTCGAGTTCTCCACCCGGTCGCCGTACCCGGATGCGCGGCGGCTGCTGGCGGCGGGGGCGACGGTGGCGCTCGCGAGCGACTGCAACCCCGGCTCCTGCTACTCGTCGTCGATGGCCCTGTGCGTCGCGCTGGCGGTGCGCGAGATGCGCATGACGCCGGACGAGGCACTGTGGTCGGCGACGGCCGGCGGGGCCGCCGCCCTCCGGCGGGACGACGTCGGCCATCTCGGGGTGGGCGCGCGCGCCGACCTGGTGCTGCTCGAGGCACCGTCGCACCTGCACCTGCCGTACCGGCCGGGCGTGCCGCTGGTCGCCGCGGTGTGGCAGGCGGGGCGTCCTGTGGTGGGATGAGCCGGTGGACGAGTCCGGGATGCAGCGGCGCGCGATCGCGCTGGCCCAGCAGATGATGGACATGGCGCGGCGGGGCGACACCGAGAAGCTGATGCCGCTGCTCGACGCCGGGATCCCGGTCGAGATGGCCGACACGTCCGGCAACTCCCTGCTGATGCTGGCCGCCTACAACGGGCACCCCGGCACGGTGCGGGCGCTGATCGAGCGTGGCGCCGACGTCAACCGGCTCAACGACCGCGGACAGAGCCCGCTGGCCGGCGTGGTGTTCAAGGGGGAGGACGAGGTCGTGCAGGTGCTGCTCGAGGCCGGAGCCGACCCGGACGCGGGTACGCCGACCGCGCGGGCCACGGCGCAGATGTTCGAGCGGCCGGACCTCATCCCGCCCGCCTGAAACCCCGATTCGTCTGCGATCTGCCGGGTGTTCTTCGCGGGCCGACCGCAGACGAATCGGTCAGCGGAGCAGCAGGGCGGCGCCCGCGGCCAGTGCCACCACGGTGGCGAGCCAGAAGACGCCGACCCACACCACTGCCGGCAGCCGGGTCAGCCGGGCGAGCTGGTCGGCGTCGGAGGTGCGGGTACGGCGACGCCGGCGCTCGGCCTGCATCTCCAGCACGGGGCGCGGCGCGGCGATCAGCAGGAACCACGTGACCAGGTAGGCGAACGCCGACTGCGCGTCCTCGGGCAGCCACCACGAGACGGCGAAGACCAGGGCGCCGGTCACCAGCACCGACCACAGCCCGAAGAAGTTGCGGATCTGCACCAGCAGCAGGGCGAGGGCGGCCAGCAGCAGCCACAGCACCAGCACCGGCCGGCCGGTGGCGAGCAGCGCCGCCGCTCCGAGTCCGATCAGCGCGGGTCCGACGTACCCGGCGGCCGCGGTGACCACCATCCCGGGCCCGCCCGGCCGGCCGGCGGAGACCGTGAGCCCGGAGGTGTCGGAATGCAGGCGGATGCCGGCGAGCCGGCGGCCGGAGAGGGTGGCGACGACCCCGTGGGCGCCCTCGTGCGCGATCGTCACGACGTGCCGGGTGAGCAACCAGGTGGGGCGGAGTGCGACCAGGGCGGCGGCGACCAGCCCGGTGGCGAGCACGACCGTGTCGGAGGGACGGGGCTGGGTGGACGCGACGCCCTCCCAGATCTCACGCAGCACGTCCACCGGCTCCACCCTAGCCGCCCGACCCCCGGGCCAACCGTGGCGCGTTCCGGGTGGACAAATCGGACACCACCGCCCCGGAAGGCGCCACACTGAGGGGGTGGGAACAAACCGGGTACGTCGTGACGTTGGGGGCTGGTGTAAGACTTGAGCCGTCCGGACTCAACTTGATTTGACGGCCGGCGTCAAAGCCCCGAGACTTGCGTCTGAATCGCTCAACTTTTGTGGAGGTAACAGATGGCCCGCGCGGTCGGAATCGACCTCGGCACGACCAACTCCGTCGTCGCCGTACTCGAAGGTGGAGAACCCACCGTCATCCCCAACGCCGAGGGCGCTCGCACGACGCCGTCGGTCGTTGCGTTCGCCAAGAACGGCGAGGTGCTCGTCGGCGAGGTGGCCAAGCGGCAGGCGGTGACCAACGTCGACCGCACGATCCGCTCGGTCAAGCGCGAGATGGGCACGGACTGGAACCGCAGTCTCGACGACAAGGACTTCACCCCCCAGCAGATCTCGGCCTTCGTGCTGCAGAAGCTCAAGCGTGACGCCGAGGCGTACCTCGGCGAGTCGGTGACCGACGCCGTGATCACCGTCCCGGCGTACTTCAGCGACGCCCAGCGCCAGGCGACCAAGGAGGCCGGCGAGATCGCCGGCCTCACCGTTCAGCGCATCGTCAACGAGCCGACCGCTGCCGCCCTGGCCTACGGCCTGGAGAAGGAGAACGACCAGACCATCCTCGTCTTCGACCTCGGTGGCGGCACGTTCGACGTGTCACTGCTCGAGATCGGCGACGGCGTCGTCGAGGTCAAGGCCACCAGCGGTGACAACCACCTCGGTGGCGACGACTGGGACGCCCGCATCGTCGACTGGATGGTGAAGAAGTTCCAGGCGGCCCACGGCATCGACCTGAGCAAGGACAAGATCGCCGGCCAGCGGCTGCAGGAGGCCGCCGAGAAGGCCAAGATCGAGCTGTCATCCTCCTCGGAGACCACGATCCACCTGCCCTACATCACCGCGGGCGCCGAGGGTCCGTTGCACTTCGAGGAGAAGCTCATCCGCTCGGAGTTCCAGCGGATGACCTCCGACCTGCTCGACCGCGCGAAGTCGCCCTTCGAGCACGTCATCGCCGACGTCGGCATCGACGTCAACAAGATCGACCACGTCATCCTGGTCGGCGGCTCGACCCGGATGCCGGCCGTCACCGACCTGGTGCGCGACCTGACCAAGGGCAAGGAGCCCAACAAGGGCGTCAACCCCGACGAGGTCGTTGCGCTCGGCGCCGCCCTGCAGAGCGGCGTCCTCAAGGGTGAGGTCAAGGACGTGCTGCTGCTCGACGTCACCCCGTTGTCGCTGGGCATCGAGACCAAGGGCGGCGTGATGACCAAGCTGATCGACCGCAACACGACCATCCCGACCAAGCGCTCCGAGGTCTTCACCACCGCCGAGGACAACCAGCCCTCGGTGGAGATCAAGGTCGCCCAGGGCGAGCGTGAGATGTGGGGTCAGAACCAGCCGCTCGGCAACTTCGAGCTGACCGGTCTGCCCCCGGCACCGCGCAACGTGCCGCAGATCGAGGTGACGTTCGACATCGACGCCAACGGCATCGTGCACGTCTCGGCGAAGGACCGCGGAACCGGCCGCGAGCAGTCCATGACGATCACCGGTGGGTCCGCCCTGGGCAAGGACGACATCGACCGGATGATCAAGGAGGCCGAGCAGTACGCCGACGAGGACCGACAGCGTCGCGACGCCGCGGAGATCCGCAACCAGGCGGAGAGCGCGGTCTACACCAGCGAGAAGTTCCTCGCCGACAACGCGGACAAGGTTCCGACCGACGTCAAGACCGAGGTCGAGGCCGACGTGGCCGAGCTGAAGAAGGCGCTCGAGGGCGACGACAGCGACACCATCAAGACCGCGGCCGCCAAGCTCGCGGAGTCCAGCCAGAAGATGGGTGCCGCCATGTACGCCAGCGCTCAGCAGGAGGCCGGAGCGGCCGGCGCACCCGGTGATGCCGGCACGGCCGGCGCGGACGACGCTGCGGAGGGCTCGGGCGCCGAGGACGTCGTGGATGACGAGATCGTCGACGAGGAGACCGGCGCGGACGACGACTCCTCGGGTGAGGACACCAAGAAGTGACCGAGGAGTCGAGCGAGCAGCCGGTCATCCGCGACCGCCGTCGCATCGACCCCGAGACCGGCGAGCTGCGGGAGCCGAGCAGGACGTCGGCTCCCGCGGCCACCGCTGAGACCGAGACCGCCGCCGCACCGAGCGCGGCCGGGGAGACCGTGGCGCCGGAGGCCGAGCCGGAGGCCGAGACGGACGAGACGGAGGAGAGCCGAATCGCGGAGCTGGAGAAGGCGCTGGCCGAGCGGACCTCGGATCTCCAGCGGCTGCAGGCGGAGTACCTCAACTACAAGCGGCGGGTCGAGCGCGACCGCCAGAGCGTGCGCGAGGGCGCCACGGCCAACGTCTTGTCCGCGCTGCTGCCGGTGCTCGACGACATCGACCGGGCGTACGAGCACGGTGAGCTGGAGGGCGGCTTCAAGGCCGTGGCGGACTCGTTCAATCGGGCGCTGTCCAACATGGGCCTGGAGCGGTACGGCGAGGTGGGTGAGCCCTTCGATCCCCGGATCCACGAGGCGTTGATGCACGCGCACTCCGACGACGTCGACGGGCCCACGTGTTCGGCGATCCTGCAGTCCGGATATCGGGTCGGCGAACGCATCCTCCGCCCGGCTCGGGTCGCCGTGGCCGAACCGGAATTCCCGGCCGAGCCGCCGGTGTCCGTCCAGTCGGAGGAGCCGGCGGAGCGGGCCGAGTCGGAGGAACCGGCCGGTGATGCCGAGACGCAGGAAGAACAGGCTCCGGACGACGAACGCTGATGGGGTGACCAACACGCGCGGGAGGTGAGACGCGATGAGCAACGCCGACTGGCTGCAGAAGGACTTCTACAAGGTCCTCGGTGTGTCCAAGGACGCCAGCACCGAGGAGATCAAGAAGGCCTACCGCAAGCTCGCGCGTGAGAACCATCCCGACTCCAATCCCGGTGACGCCAAGGCCGAGGAGCGGTTCAAGGCGGTCAGCGAGGCGCACCAGGTGCTCTCCGACCCGAAGCGGCGCAAGGAGTACGACCAGACCCGCAGCATGTTCGGGTCGGGCGGGTTCCAGCCACGCGGCGCAGGTCGTGGCGGAACCACCACGTTCGACCTCGGTGACCTGTTCGGCAGCCGCACCGGCCAGGAGGGCGGGCTGGGTGACCTGCTCGGGGACATCTTCGGCGGCGCCGGCCGGCGTACCTCCCCTGGTGCCCGCCGGGGCGCCGACGTGGAGACCGAGACCACCCTGTCGTTCGACCAGTCGATGACCGGGGTGACGGTGCCTCTGCGGATGACCAGTGAGGGCGCCTGCCCGGCGTGCTCGGGTACCGGTGCGCGCAGTGGCACGGTCCCGAAGGTGTGCCCGAACTGCCAGGGCACCGGCATGCAGACGTCGAGTGAGGGTGGCGTGTTCGCGCTGACCGAGCCGTGCCGCGCGTGTCGCGGCCGGGGGTTGGTGGTCGAGGACCCGTGCCCGACGTGCCACGGTTCGGGGCGGGGTACGTCGACGAAGACGATGCAGGTGCGGATACCGGCCGGTGTCAAGGACGGCCAGCGGATCCGGCTGCGCAGCAAGGGCGCACCGGGCGAGAGCGGAGGACCGGCGGGCGATCTGTACGTTCAGGTGCACGTGAGGGCGCACCCCTTGTTCGGCCGGTCGGGGGACAACCTGACGTTGACCGTCCCGGTGACCTTCGACGAGGCCGCTCTGGGCGCCGAGATCAAGGTGCCGACCCTCGGTGGATCGGCGGTGACGCTGAAGATTCCGGCGGGTACGCCGAACGGCCGGACCTTCCGGATTCGTGGCCGTGGAGTGCGCCGCAAGGACGGCACCAACGGCGACCTGCTGACCACCGTCGAGGTCGTCGTACCCACCAAGCTCAACGACGAGGCCCGCTCGGCCGTCGAAGCCCTGCGCGGCGCCGTCGACGGCGGCGACGTACGCGCCAGGCTGTTCGCAGAGGCAGGTGAATGACCATGACCGATCCGTCGACGTTCGACCCGCCGGGCGACGACACCCCGGTGTTCGTGATCAGCGTCGCCGCCGAGCTCAGCGGGATGCACCCGCAGACACTGCGCAGCTACGACCGGATGGGCCTGGTGAGTCCGGGCCGTACCGTCGGTCGAGGCCGGCGGTACTCGTTGCGCGACATCGAGCAGCTGCGCCAGGTGTCGCAGCTGAGCGCTCAAGGTATCGGCCTGGAGGGCGTACGCCGGATTTTGCAACTGCAGAACGAAGTCGATGAGCTGCGTCGGCGCGTGGCCGTACTCCAGTCTCGGCTCGCGGTCGCCGAGTCGGCGCTGTTGGACAGCAGGCTGCCGGCCGTGCCGTCGAGCCAGAGCAGTGCCGTCGTGCGCTGGCGCCGCCCCTGACGCCCCAACCTCGGCGCGAAGAAGGTGGCCGTTCTTTCGGGGATCGGTCGTCGTCAGATGGGCGGCATCGCAGATGGAGTATTTTCCTTGTGGAATTGGAGAAACAATGTTGTGTCCGGACGGCGGAAGGGGTATAGTCGAACATACTAGCGAACCTCTTCTAGGAGATACTCTCCATGACCGTTCAGTCCAGCGTCGGTGACACCACACCCGATGATGTCGGCCGGGCAGAGGTTCGCACGATCCCGTTCGACGATGCCTCCCTGGTCGATGCGCTCAGCGCCGCGAGAAGGCAGGCGTGCATCGGCGAGGCGCGGCAGTTGGCGTTGATGTACGAGCTGTACCGGCGTCGCCGGTCCGTGGATCGTGACGATCGGCAGGTGGTGGGGGCGCGGTCGCAGACGTTGACCGAGCTGCAGCCTGTGTTGGGCCAGTCGAGGTGCCGGGCTGGGTGGCCGGTTGCGGTTGGCCGAAGTCCTGCATACCCGGTTGCCGAGGGTGTGGGGGTTGCTGTGTGCGGGTCGGGTCGACGAGTACACCGCGAGCATCATCACCAGCGAGCTGGACAAGCTGGTCGACCCCAGTCTGACCCCGGTGGTGGAACAGAATCTGATCGACCGGCTGGTCCCGGACACCGACGG
>WHTB01000321.1 GCA_009379735.1 Propionibacteriales bacterium | reverse complement strand
GAGGAGCTGGGGATGGCGGGTCCGGTGGCCTACACCTACCTCAGTGCAGCGACCGACTTCGAGGTCTCGCAGGTGGTGGACCGCACGACCGGCATCCACGCACTCATCCGGAAGAGTGACTTCAGCTGACACCGGCACGAACCCGTACCTCTCCCCAGCCGAACCGGCCGCCGCCCACGCCCTGACCGACGCCGCTGCCCGTGGACGAGGCGTAACCGCGTGTTCCATGGACGGTCCGAGCCTTGCAAGGCGCGGGGGGTACGAGGACGGGGTGGGGGGGCCCGGTCCGGGGACCCGCTGGCCGCCCGCGCCGTCTCACCGCCGCTGCCGGACGATTGTCGGCGCATTTCATATCAGATATGTTCTGCCGGAAGGCGTGCCGGCGGCTATGACCGCCGACCTTCGACGGGACGGGGGCCTTCGCGGGCTGCGCGACACGATCCGAGCACCGAGGTGAATCTGATGAGACAGGGATCCCTTGTCCTGGCAGCTGCGGCGTGCCTGATCGCAGGTTGCGGCGGGCAAGGCAGCACCAGCGACTCGTCCACGTCGATCGACGACGTGACGGACCAGGCGTCGCTCGACAAGCTGGTCGAGGCGGCGAAGGAGGAGGGTCAGGTCGTCTGGTACACGTCGGTTCCGAGCGAGCGCGCCGACGAGATCGCCAAGATGTTCACCGCCGAGTACGACATCGAGGTCGTCGTGCAGCGCTCCGGCGGCGAGGACCTGCTGCAGAAGTTCCTGCTCGAGGAGGAGGCCGGCCGTGTCCAGAACGACGTGCTCACGCTCTCCGACCCGGCGGCCTTCATCAGCCTCAAGCAAGACGACGTGCTCACCTGCTTCGTGCCACGCAACTTCGACTCCGTGCTCGAGTACGCGAGGGACGACGACGGCTGCTGGATCGCCACCCGGATGAACGCGTACGTCATCGCGTACAACACCAAGGAGGTCACCGACCCGCCGACCGGGTTCGACGACCTGCTGGACCCGAAGTTCGCCGGCGACCTCGCCTACATCAACCCGAGCTTCAGCTCCGGGTCCCTCATCGTCACGGCCGGTCTCGCCAACGACAAGGGCTGGGAGTGGTTCGAGCAGTTGGCGGAGAGCAAACCGTTCGTGGTCAAGGGGAACAACGACACGATGCAGACGGTCGTGACCGGCGAGCGGGGCATCGCGACGTTCGTCAACAGCACGTACGTGTCGGAGGCGAAAGCCGAAGGACAGCCCGTCGAGTGGGTGTTCCCCGAGGACGGGATCTACCTGATCCCAGCACCGAGCGCCGTGATCGCCGAGGCACCCCACCCCGCCGCCGGCAAGCTGCTCGCCGACTTCCTGCTCACCGACGAGGTCCAGCAGGTCATGGTCGACGACGGCAACTACGCGGCGATGGAGGACTTCCCCGCACCCGAGGGCCAGCCGGAGATCGACGAGATGAAGCGGCTGGAGGTCGACTACGACAAGCTCGCCGGCGAGTCCAAGGACGTCCGCGACCAGTTCAGCTCGACGGTCGAGAGCGCCAGCTGACCGAGGTGGTAACAGAAGGCCCCCCAGCGATGACGACGCTGCCGCAGCAAGCGGCCGGATCGCCGCGGCGCGGCCGATGGGGGAGCGCCGTGAGCGCGCGACTCGTCCTCGGCGGTGCCGCGCTGATCCTGCTCGTGCTGGTCGTCTACCCGCTCTTCTGGCTGGTGCTGGGCAGTTTCGGCGGCACCGACGAGCTCACCGTCAGCAACTACCTGCGGGTCGTGCGCGAGCCGGACCTCTACCGGGCCCTGCTGAACACCCTGCTGATCGCCACCGGTGCCAGCGTCATCAGCCTGTGCGCCGGGGTGCCGATCGCCTGGTTCATCAGCCGGACGAACATCCCGGGCAAGGAGGCGCTGCGGACCGCGACGTCGGTCTCGTTCATGATCCCGGGCTTCCTCAGTGCCATCGCGTACGTCGTCTTGATGGCCCCGAACACGGGCTGGCTGAACGAGCTGGTCGAGCGAATGTTCGGCCTCGACCAGGGCCCGTTCAACATCTACAGCCTGCTGGGCATCACGGCGGTCACGTCGTTCGGGTCGGTAGCGTTCGTGGTGTACCTGGCCACGGCCGCGCTCGACTCGGTGGACTCGGGCCTCGAGCAGTCCGCGCAGATCCTCGGCGCGTCCCGCTGGAAGGTCATTATGGGGATCACCTGGCCGCTCGTCACACCCGCGCTGCTGGCGTCGACCCTGCTGGTGTTCGTCCACAGCCTCGCGCTGTTCGGATCGCACGCCATCCTCGGTCTGCCAGTCCAGATCTACACGCTGCCGACGCGCATCTACTCGCTGTTCGCGTTCCCCCCGGACTATGGCGCGGCCACCGCGCTGTCGATGGTGCTGGTGCTCCTCACCATCGGGGTCCTCTACCTCCAGCGCCGGTTGCTGAAGCGACGGTCGTACGTCACGACCGAAGGCAAGGCTGGGTTCCAGGCGCAGGTCGATCTGGGTAGGTACCGGTGGCCGGCGTTCCTGGCCTGCCACGGGTTCTTCGCGTTCGCGGCGTACCTGCCGGTGCTGGTGCTGGTGCTGGCGTCGCTCACCAAGTCGCGGGGGCTCGGCTTCGGGTGGGACAACCTCACCTGGGCCAACTACCGGTACGTGATGTTCGAGTACTCCCTGACGCAACGCGCCACCGTCAACACCCTCATCTTGGCGGTGTCCGCGGCGACCGCAGGGATCGTCCTCGGGGCGCTGGTCGCGTACATCAACCTTCGACTCAAGGTCCGCGGGGCCAAGGTCCTCGACTACCTGTCCACCATTCCTCTGGGGTTGCCCGGCGTCGTGCTGGCCGTCGGTCTCGTGCTGGCCTGGATCAGGCTGCCGATCGCGATCTACGCCACGATGTGGATCCTGCTGATCGCGTACCTGACCCGGTTCATCCCGCTGGCCGTGCGTTCGGCCGACAGCGCGCTGCGCCAGATCGACCCGTCGCTCGAGGAGGCGTCACGCATCAGCGGCGGCTCGTGGCTACGCAGCATCGTCGAGATCACGCTACCGCTGATGAAGGGCGGCATGGTCGCCGGCTGGTCCTTGATCTTCGTCCAGGTGATCGGTGAGCTCGCCGCGACCATCCTGCTGTTCTCGGTGGGCAACGAGACGGTGGCGGTCGCGATCTACCAACGCTCGGAGGAGGGCCACCTCGAGGAGGTCTCGGCCCTCTCCGTCCTTGTCCTGCTCGCGACGGCGGTCGTGCTCGGCCTGGCCCGCCGACTGACCGGCGCCTCAGTCACCCGGTGGTAGACGCCACGAACTGGAGGAGTGCATGGGTACGATCGAGGTCACGAAACTGACCAAGAGGTACGGCGACCACAACGCCGTCGACGGTCTCGACCTGTCGATCGAGGACGGTCAGTTCATCACCCTGCTCGGCCCGAGCGGTTGTGGCAAGACGACGACCCTGCGGATGCTCGCCGGCTTCATCCGACCCGACGAGGGCACGATCACCGTCGACGGCTGCGAGCTCTCGTCACCCGCTCGGGTCGTGCCGCCGGAGGAGCGCGGCATGGGGATGGTGTTCCAGAACTACGCGCTCTGGCCGCACAAGACCGTCTACCACAACGTCGCGTACGGGTTGCGGATGCAGCGGCCCCGGCTGGCACGCAAGGAGATCCGAGCCCGAGTCGGTGCGATGCTGGAGGTGGTGAGCCTTCCCGGCTTCGAGGACCGGTTCCCGGGTCAGCTCAGCGGCGGGCAGCAGCAGCGGGTGGCCTTGGCGAGGTCGCTGGTCACCGAGCCGTCCATCCTGCTCCTCGACGAGCCGTTGTCGAACCTGGACGCCAAGCTGCGCGACCGGATGCGTGAGGAGGTGCAGGAGATCCAGCGCCGCACCGACATCACCTTCGTCTACGTCACGCATGACCAGGGGGAGGCGATGAGCATGTCCGACCGGATCGCCGTGATGAGCTCCGGCCGGCTCGAGCAGTTCGCCGCACCTCGGCAGGTCTACCATCGGCCGGCCAACGTCGCGGTCGCCGACTTCATGGGGCTCGTCAACCTGCTCCAGGGTCGGGTGGTGTCCGTCGACCGTCCCGCGGCAGCGGTCGAAGTCGTGCTGGCATTCGGCACTCGACTGCGGCTGGGCCTCACCGACGGGACCACGGTGTTCGTCGGTGACGACGTCACCGTCGCCATCCGGCCGGAGAACGTGACGGTTCGGCGGTCCGCCGACGCAGGGGAAGCACTGGTCGCCGACGTCACCCACACGACCATGCTGGGCCACCTGTGTTACTACGTGCTGGACCTCGCCGGCACGACGCTGCGGGTGCAGACCGCCAGCGACGTCGAGCTGGATCGCGGCGACCGCGTCTCCGTCGACATCGACGAGCGCCACGCCTCCGTGTTCCCCGCCGAGGTGGATGCCGAGTCGGCCATCGAGGAGGAGCGGGTGTGATGACACCGACCGACCGAACCACGGCGGAGCAGCTCCAGCGCGACTCGATCGTGGTCGAGGGTCATCGGGACTGCTACGAGCAGATCTACCGGCT
>WHTB01000332.1 GCA_009379735.1 Propionibacteriales bacterium | reverse complement strand
GTCGGCACTCACCGTGGCCGTCCCGCTCGTGATCTTGGTGGGCATCATCGCGGGGCTCCACGTCGTTCGCCGCGCCTGGAAGGCCACCGGCATCGAGCGCGACCAGCTCCGGTGGCGTGCGTTCGGCGTTGTGCTCTCGCTCGCCCTGTTTCCCATCGCGGTCACCGAGTCGCTTCCGCTTGCGGTGAACCTGGTCGACGGGCTGCTCTTCACCGCCACCCTGGTCATCCCGATCGTCCGATACCGGCTGTCGGCGATCGACTCCATCATCCGGCGGTCGGCGGCGTACCTGCTCGTGACCGTCCTCGTCGCCGGGATCTTCGCCGCCTTCGCGGCCAGCGTCGCGGCGCTCGCGGGGGAAAGGGTCGGCCTGGTTACGGCGGCGGTGATCGCCGCGCTCGCCTTCGGGCCGGCCCTTCGCCGCAGTCAGCACCTGGTCGACGAACTGTTCTACGGTCGTCGAAGCGATCCCCACCGTGCGTTGAGCGACCTGAGTCAGAGACTCGATGCCGTGGCCGCCCCAGGCGCGGTCCTGACAACCGTGGTCACCGCGGTCGCGGACTCGCTCCGGCTGCCCTACGTCGCGATCGAGCGACCCGGCGACGGCTCGGTGCTGGCCCAGCACGGCGACCGGCAGCCCACGGACGTCGAGCTCGGTCGGTGGCCGCTCGTGTCCCAGGGCACGGATGTCGGCACCCTGGTGGCCGCGCCGCGGCGGGGGGAGTCGACACTGGATGCGCGGGACCGCGCCGTCCTGGCCGACCTGGCTCGGCAGGCGGGCGCCGCCGTGCACGCCGAGGCGCTCACGGCCGATCTGGTGGCCTCTCGTCAACGCATCGTCGAGGCGCGTGAAGAGGAACGACGCCGGCTTCGCCGCGAGCTCCATGATGGCCTGGGCCCGCTGCTGACCAGTGTCGGGCTCAACCTCGACGCCATGCGAGCCCAGCTGACGGTTGGCAACGGCGATCCGCTCGCGCTCCTCGCCCGGGCAAAGGACGCCTCCAGCCAGGCCATCGCGGACCTGCGAACCGTGGTCTACTCCCTCCGCCCGCCCGCGCTGGACGACCTCGGCGTGGTCGGGGCGGTCACCGCGCACGTACGTCGACTGGGCGACGGCAGCAGGATCGACATCGAGGTCGAGAACGACGGTCTGCCGGCGCTGCCCGCCGCGGTCGAGGTCGCTCTGTACCGGATCGCAGTCGAGGGGGTGACCAACGTCGTCCGCCACGCTGACGCACGCGCCTGCAGGGTCCGACTCTGTGCCCTCGACGGGAATGCCGTGGTGGAGGTCGTGGACGACGGTGCAGCCAATCAGCCCTGGGCACCCGGTGTCGGCACCGTTGCCATGCGTGAACGGGTGGCCGAGCTCGGCGGGACGCTGGAACTCGGCCCCACCGAGGAGGGCGGCCGCCTTCGGGCATCGTTCCCGCTGACCGAGCCCCAGGGCCCGGAGGGATCGGTATGACGACCCAGGGAAGCATCCGTGTCGTCATTGTCGACGACCACCGCCTCGTCCGCCAGGGGCTCGAGGCCGTCCTGGCCTCCGCCGCCGACATCGCCCTCGTCGGACAGGCCGCCGATGGCCGTGGCGCGGTCGACGTGGTCGGCGACGTCGAACCAGACGTCGTACTGATGGATCTGCAGCTGCCGGGACTGTCGGGTCTGGAAGCCACCCGGGAGATCCTCGCGGCGCGGCCCGACACGGCGGTGCTGGTGCTGACGATGTTCGAGGACGACGACACGGTCCATGCGGCGATAACCGCCGGTGCGGTCGGCTACCTGCTGAAGGGCGCGGACGGCGAGGACATCCTCGCCGCCGTACGTTCCGCCGCGGCCGGGCAGGCGGTGTTCGGCGCCGCGATCGCGCATCGTCTGCAGACGTTCTTCGCGAGCGCCCCGACCAGGTCAGCGGCATCGTTCCCCGAGCTCACTGACCGAGAGCGCGCGATCCTCGACAAGCTCGCCGCCGGCTCACGAACGTCGAGATCGGCCGCGCACTGTTCCTCTCGCCCAAGACGGTCGCCAACAACGTCTCCATGATCCTCGCGAAGTTGAACCTGTCCGAACGCGGCCAAGCGATAGTCCTCGCCCGCGATGCCGGGCTCGGACGGTCCGACTAAGCCTCGATCCACGGCACGAGACCGATCAGGAATCGAGAAGCACGAGTCGTCCACCCGCTCCTAGCGTGATCGACATGGACATCACCACCACGACATCAGGAGCAGACATGACCGGCAATTCCACCCAGGAGACCACCGCTTCCATCGTCTCGATCACGCTCGAGGTTCCCGATCCCGTGGCCGCCGAGGCCTTCTACACCAGGGCGTTTGGGTTGGGCACGAGGCTGCGCGTGCGCGCCTCGGATGCACCGACGACCGGCTTCCGTGGGTTCACGCTCTCGCTCGTCGTGTCCCAGCCGGCCAACGTCGACGCACTCGTCGGCGCCGGTGTCGACGCCGGCGCCACCGTGCTGAAGCCGGTGGCGAAGTCGTTCTGGGGCTACGGCGGCACCGTACAGGCCCCGGACGGCGCGATCTGGAAGATCGCCACGTCGTCGAAGAAGAACACCCGGCCGGCCAGCCGGGAGGTCGACGAGATGGTGGTCCTGCTGGCGGTCGGGGACATGCCTTCGACCAAGCGATTCTACGTCGATCGCGGCCAGCGGGTGACGAGGAGCTTCGGCCGCAAGTACACCGAGTTCGCAGCCGAGCCGAGGCAGTGGAGGCTGGCGCTCTACGGGCGCCGTGGGCTGGCCAGGGACGCGGGTGTCGCCCCGGAGGGCACCGGGTCACACCGCATCGTGATCGGCAACGGTGCCGGGTCCTTCACCGACCCGGACGGCTTCGCGTGGGAGAACGCGTGAGGGCAATGAGACATCACTACCAGGCCTACCTAGGAGCGAATATGACCGGCTCGACAACCCAGGGGATCAAGACCGTGCTGCATCCGGTGACGGACCTGGCGAAGGCGAAGGCGGTGTACGCCGCCCTGCTCGGCGTACCGCCGCAGACCGACGAGACCTACTACGTCGGCTTCGAGGCCGAGGGCCAGCACATCGGGCTCGTGCCGGGCGGTGGACCGCAGGCCATGACGTCGCCGTTGGCCTACTGGCACGTGCCGGACATCGAGGCCAAACTTGCCGAGGTGACCGCCGCGGGGGCGACCCTGAACGAGCCCGCCCACGACGTCGGTGGCGGCCGCCTGGTCGCCACCGTCACCGACCCCGACGGCAATGTCCTCGGGCTGCTGCAGGACCGATGAACGTACTCGTACGACACGCGGAGGTGCATTGCGATGCCTGAGAAGAAGGAAGCTGACAAGGCGTACACCGGGCTCACCGAGGATGAGCGAGCCGCGATGAAGGAGCGCACCACAGAGCTGAAGACGGAAGCACGCCGCGGCAAGCGCGCGGGCAAGACCGACGGGGAGGCGGCCGTACGCGAGGCAATCGCCAAGTTGCAGGGGTCCGATCAGGCGATGGCCGAGCGGATCCACGAGATCGTCAAGGCCAACGCGCCTGCGCTGACGCCTAAGACCTGGTACGGCATGCCGGCGTACGCCAAGGACGGCAAGGTCGTCTGCTTCTTCCAAGCCGCGGCGAAGTTCAAGTCACGGTATGCGACGTTCGGCTTCGACACCGCGGCCGACCTCGACGAAGGCACCATGTGGCCAACCGCCTTCGCACTGACGAAGCTGACCGCCGACGACGAGGCGAAGATTGCCGAGCTCGTGACGAAGGCGGCGGGCTGAGGACCGCGCTAGCATCCGGACCGCCCAAGAAGCGGAGAATCGATGAGCATCGGGTCCCGCGCCGCCGGCGTGGCGATGGCGTTCAAGCTCATTGAGTCCGCCTAACACCGCTGGCGCGCGGTCAACGCGCCCCACCTGGTCGTCGTGGTCCGCGCCGGCGCGAAGTTCGAGAACGGCAAACTCATCGAACGACCCGACGAATCACAAGGTGATCAGCAAGCCGCGTGACCAGCAGCGGCCAATGAGACCGGTCGGCATGTCGGTCCAGCGGGAACCTCCGGGTCAGGGTCGGCTGCTTGACGGGGTGGGGTGCATGGATGGACTCAGCCATGCAGGGTGGGCCGGTAGATGAGTTCTTGGGTGTGGCCGTCGAGCGTCCGGCTCTCGATCAGCTCGAGGTCGAAGTCGGGC
>WHTB01000041.1 GCA_009379735.1 Propionibacteriales bacterium | reverse complement strand
GCCATCGAGTATTCGGGGTCGGCCGCCAACGCCCGCTCGACGGCACAGATGGCCAGAGCGCCGTTGCCGGAAAGCCACGCGGCGAAGGCGGTCAGCGACGCGACCGGAGCGACATACCGCGGCACCGCGAGCCGCAGCACCTGCTGCCACAGCTCGCCGTGGACGGCGGCGGAGTCCTTGCTCATCGCCGTCCAGGCGGCGTCGCGGACTGTGACCAGGCCGGCCCAGACACAGGCGTTGGCGACGTCGTCGTCAGTGAGCTGCCGCGGCTCCGCGACGTACGCGTCGACGAACTCGCGCATCCGACGCTCCAGCCGGCGGACCAGCATCGCCCGGCCGGCCGGATCGGCCAGCGGGTCGGCGAGGTCGAGCTCGACGCGAGTGACGGACTGCCGCACCGCCTCCGCTGCCGCGCCACCGGCCGGGGCGACCCGGCGCTCCAGGGTGGCCCGGTCGGGCAGGGCGACCGCACCCTCCGCGACCGCGGTCGCGGTCAGCGGATGGCACGCGTTGTCGTACGGCGTGCCCTCGGCGGGGCAGCATGACTCCTGGCAGCGGTACGAGAACCAGCGGCTGCCGTCGGCCCGCAGCGCCTCCAGCACCTCGATGCCGGCCGCGTCGAGCCGCCCGAGGACCCGGTCGACCAACAGCTGGGCCGCGGACGGCTCAGCGGAGTATGCGACCAGCACCACGGTGTGGACGTCGTTTCGCTCCAGCGCCTCGACGACCTGCTGCTCCGCGACAGCGACGTACTCGGAAAGTGGCAGGTCGACCCGAAGGGTGAACCCGAGCCGCCGACGGGGCGCACCGACGGCGACCACCACCAGGCTGTCGGCAGGGTGGAAACCGAGCTGGTACGGCACCACCGCCAGCAGGTCGCCCGGGTCACGGGCCCGGAGGACGGGCGGATCGGTCGGCCGCGGCGGTGCGGTGGGGCCGGTCGGACGGGGACGGCGTCGGTTCTGCTTGCTCATGCCAGCGAGCCTGCTGCCCCGGGCCGATCCGCGACAGCGTCCGGCCGCACGCTGTGGAGAACGGCCCCCGGAGCGGCCCCTGTGGATGAAAACCGGGCCGTTCACCCCCCAGTCCCGACCACGTTGTCAGGCGAAACGTGCGGCATACCGCACGTTTCGCCTGACAGGTCAGTCGGTGCCGGCCGCCACAATGGCCCTATGCGCGCTGACGCCTCGATCCTCCACCTGGACCTCGACGCGTTCTTCGCCTCGGTCGAGCAGCGCGACAAGCCGTCCCTGCGCGGCAAGCCGGTCGTGGTCGGCGGTCTCGGCAACCGTGGCGTCGTGTCGACCGCGTCGTACGAGGCGCGGGCCTACGGCGTGCACTCCGCGATGTCGAGTGCGGAAGCGAGGTCCCGGTGCCCGCACGCCGCGTTCCTCGGCGGCCGGTTCCACGCCTACCGCGCCACCAGCCGCGCCGTGATGAAGGTGCTGCACGACGTCTCACCGCTGGTCGAGCCGCTGTCGCTCGACGAGGCGTTCGTGGACCTCCGCGCGGGCGCGGTCACCGACCTGTCCCCTGCCGCGCTCCGCACGACGGTCGCCGAGATCAAGGACCGCGTGCACGAGGTGACCGGCGGGCTCCACGGCTCGGTCGGCGTCGCGACGTCCAAGCTGGTCGCCAAGATCGCCAGCGACCTCCAGAAGCCGGACGGCCTGGTGATCGTGCCGCCCGGCACCGAGCAGGACCTGCTGCGCCCCATGCAGGTCACGGTGATCCCCGGTGTCGGGCCGGCGACCGCGGAGCGGCTGCGCCGCGTCGGCGTACACACGGTCGAGGAGCTCGAGCAGATCAGCGAAGACGAGCTGGTCCGCGTCGTCGGCTCGGCCCAGGGCCGGTCGCTGTTCCGGCTCTGCCGGGCCGACGACGACCGCCCCGTCGTGGTCGAGCGCGAGTCCAAGTCGATCAGCGTAGAGGACACCTTCGACACCGACCTGGTCGACCCGGCCCTGCTCGGTGTGATCGTCGGACGGCACGCCGAGCAGGTGGCGCAGCGCGCCCGCAAGGCCAAGCTCTCCGGCCGCACGATCACGGTCAAGGTCCGGCTCTACGACTTCACCACCCACACCCGCTCGACCACCCTGCCCGGGCCTACCGACGACCCGCGGGTGATCGCCCGGCTCGCCCGGAGGCTGGTGACCGAAGTCGACACGTCGGCAGGAGTACGGCTGCTGGGCGTTGGTGTCTCCGGCCTCGCCGACTGGATCCAGGACGACCTGTTCGGCGACACCGAGGAGGAAGACGAGCCGCTCCCCGACGCGCCGGCCGTCGCCAGCTTCGACGCCCACCGCGCCCGCGTGCGGTGGGTCCCGGGCGCTGACGTCGTGCACACGGCCCATGGCCGGGGCTGGGTCTGGGGGTCCGGCCTCGGCCGGGTCACCGTACGGTTCGAGACCGCCGAGACAGAGCCGGGCCCCGTCCGCACGTTCGCCGCCGACGACCCCGATCTCACGTCGGCGCCGACGCGACCCGAGGACGACCAGCCCGAATAGACTTCGAGCCGACCACGACGCGCGGTGAGGGGACGGGCTTGGACCTCTCGACCGCCGCGTTCCTCCTGCTGGCCGGGGTCGGCGGCGGCCTGATCGGGTCGACCGCCGGGCTCGCGTCCCTCATCTCCTACCCCGCCCTCCTCGCGGTCGGCCTCCCGCCGGTCGCCGCCAACGTCACGAACACCGTCGCGCTGGTCTCCACCGCCGTCGGCGCAGCGGCCGGGTCGCGACCCGAGCTCGCCGGGCAGGGCCGGCGGATCGCCCAGCTGTCCGCGCTGACCGCAGTCGGCGGCACGGTGGGCGCCGTCGTCTTGCTGGTCACCCCGGCCGAGTCGTTCGAGCTGGTCGTTCCCTGGCTGATCGCCCTCGGCTCGCTGCTGCTGCTGTTCCGCAACCGGGTTCAGCGGATCCACCGGCTGCGGCACCACCGCCGACCGGTCCTCCTGGTCTCCCTCACCCTCGTCGCGGTGTACGGCGGCTACTTCGGCGCGGCCGCCGGCGTCCTCATGCTCGCTGTGCTCTGCGCCACGACGGTCGAGCCGCTGGCCGTCAGCAACGCGGTCAAGAACATCGTCCTCGGCGCGGCCAACAGCATCGCCGCGGCGACCTACGCCCTGTTCGCGCCGGTGGACTGGCCGGCGGCGCTCACGCTCGCGGTGGGCGCGCTGGCCGGCAGCATGCTGGGCCCGGCCGTCCACCGTCGGCTGCCGGCCGAGCCGCTGCGCGTCGTCATCGCCCTGGCCGGTCTCGGGCTGGCCGTTCAGCTATGGCTGTCGGCCACCACCTGAGCAGAGTTCGGTTGCCGCCCCGAGATAGCGTCTCCGCATGACTGATGCCCCCGTCGCCACGTCGGCCCGCCTTGCTCCGCCGGTCGCCAAAGAGGTGCCGCAGGAGCGCGTCCACCACGGTGACATGTTCGTCGACCCGTACGAGTGGCTGCGGGACAAGGATGACGCCGAGACGGTCGCCTACCTGGAGGCCGAGAACACCTTCACCAAGCAGCAGACCGGGCATCTCGAGCAGCTGCAGGAGCAGATCTTCACCGAGATCAAGACCCGCACTCAGGAGACCGACCTCTCGGTCCCGACCCGGGTCGGCGACTGGTGGTACTACTCCCGCACGGTCGAGGGCCAGCAGTACTCGCTGCACTGCCGGACGGCTGCCGGCGCTGGTGACTGGACCCCGCCGACGCTCGAGGCCGGTGTCGACGTACCCGGCGAGGAGGTGCTGCTCGACGGCAACGCACTCGCCGACGGCAAGGAGTTCTTCTCCCTCGGCGCGTTCTCGGCCAGCATCGACGGCACCCTGCTGGCGTTCTCCACCGACTTCGTCGGCGACGAGCGTTACACCCTTCAGGTCAAGGACCTGCGCACCGGGCAGCTGCTCCCCGACGTGGTCGAGGGCACGCTGGGCGGTGCCACCTGGGACCTCACCGGCAGCACGCTGTTCTACACGACCGTCGACGACGCATGGCGCCCGCACAAGGTGTGGCGGCACGCGCTCGGCACACCCGCGACCGACGACGTGGTGGTCTTCGAGGAGACCGACGAGCGTTACTGGCTCAGCGCCGGTCGCACCCGCTCGGACCGGTTCGTGTTCCTCGTCAGCGGCTCCAAGACGACGACCGAGTACCGCGTGCTCGACGCCGACGACCCGACCGGCGAGCCACGGGTCGTGGCGCCCCGGCGTCAGGGGGTGGAGTACCACCTCGAGCATGCGGTGATCCAGGGCGAGGACCGTTTTCTCGTTCTGCACAACGAGAATGCCCTCGACTTCGAGCTCGCCGAGGCACCCGTGGACGACGCGGCGCCCGAGCGGTGGACGCCGGTCATCTCGCACTCACCGGGCACCAGGCTGGAAGACGTCGAGGCGTTCCGCACCCATCTCGTGGTGTCGCAGCGCCGCAACGGCCGGACCGAGGTGCGCGTCCTGCCGTTGTCCGACGACGGCTACGGCGAGTCGTACCCGATCGAGTTCGACGAGCCGATCTACACCGTCGGCACCGGCGGCAACCCCGACTTCGAGCAGCCAACGATCCGCCTCGGCTACACGTCGATGGTGACCCCCGCGTCCGTCTATGACTTCGATGTACGCACCCGGGAGCGCACGCTGCGCAAGCAGACGCCGGTACTCGGCGGCTACGACCCGAATGACTACGAGCAGTACCGCGAGTGGGCAACCGCGCCCGACGGCACCGAGGTGCCGATCTCGATCGTCTGCCGCAAGGGCACGCCGCGCGACGGCCGCAACCCGGCACTCATCTACGGCTACGGGTCGTACGAGATGTCGATGGACCCGGCGTTCGGGATCCCGCGGCTGTCGCTGCTCGACCGCGGGGTCGTCGTCGCGATCGCCCATGTGCGCGGCGGCGGTGAGATGGGCCGTCGGTGGTACGACGAGGGCAAGGTGCTGCAGAAGAAGAATACGTTCACCGACTTCGTGGCGTGCGCCCAGCACCTGACGGAGTCCGGCTGGACGGCACCCGACCACCTGGTCGCACACGGCGGCAGCGCCGGCGGTCTGCTGATGGGCGCGGTCGCCAACCTGGCGCCGGAGGCGTTCACCGGCATCCTCGCCGAGGTGCCGTTCGTGGACGCGCTGACCAGCATCCTCGATCCTTCGCTGCCGCTGACCGTGATCGAGTGGGAGGAGTGGGGCGACCCGCTGCACGACCCCGACGTCTACGCGTACATGAAGAGCTACTCGCCGTACGAGAACGTTGAGGCGAAGGACTACCCGGCGGTCCTGGCGATCACCAGCCTGAACGACACCCGGGTGCTGTATGTCGAGCCGGCCAAATGGGTCGCGCGGCTGCGGGCGACAGCGACCGGGGACGCCCCGGTGCTGCTCAAGACCGAGATGGAGGCCGGCCACGGAGGGCGAAGTGGGCGCTACGACGCGTGGCGGGAGCGCGCGTTCTCGTACGCCTGGGTCGTGGATACCGCCGGGGCGGCGCATGAGACCAGCCCGAAAGGTTCCTGAGAAGTCCCTGAGAGGTGCAACTTTTCTGTGTACCTGCTCGTCTGCCTGGATACAAGGCGAAGGTGGAATTCCCCAACCGGTTCCGACGTTGTTCCGGTGATGGCGTATTCCAGGTTGAAGGGAGTGTCCGTGGCGAATCGTGCGACCCATGGGCTTGACTCGAGTGACGGGCGCGACAGCGTCGGTCTTTATCTCGACGAGATCGCCCGTACGCCGCTGCTCGACGCGGCCACCGAAGTCGAGCTGTCCAAGACGATCGAAGCCGGCCTGTTCGCCGAGCAGCTGCTCGCCGAGGGCCGGATCGGGCGCCGCAAGGGCGGCGCGCCGAAATATGCAACGCAAGAAGAGCTGGAGTGGCTGGCCGAGCAGGGCCGGCAGGCGCAGGAGCGGTTCCTGACCGCCAACCTGCGGCTGGTGGTATCGATCGCGCGCAAGTACGGCCGGTCGCAGATGCCGCTGCTCGACCTGGTCCAGGAGGGCAACACCGGCCTGATCCGGGCGGTCGAGAAGTTCGATTACGCCAAGGGTTTCAAGTTCTCGACGTACGCCACCTGGTGGGTCCGTCAGGCCATCACCCGCGGTATCGCCCAGCAGGCCAGGGTCGTCCGCCTCCCGGTCCACGTGGTCGAGGAGCTCAACCAGATCGGCTCGGCGCGGCGCACGCTCGAGCGTCAGCTCGGCCGTGACCCGGAGCCCGAGGAGATCGCCGTCGAGCTCGACATGGACCTCGACCGGGTGCTCGACCTGCTCCGTTGGGGCCGTGACCACGTCAGCCTCGACACCCCGGTGGACGAGGACGGCGACACCTCGCTCGGCGACCTGGTCGCCCGCGAGACCACACCCGGACCCGACAGCACGGTGCTCAGCGTCGAGGCGCGCGAGCGTCTCGAGTCACTGATCAAGGTGCTCGACGACCGGGCCGCCGACGTGGTGCGTTCGCGCTACGGCCTGGTCGACGGCCGGCAGCAGAAGCTCGCCGACATCGCGGCCAGGCACGGCATCTCGGCCGAGCGGATCCGGCAGATCGAGCGCGAGGCGATCGCCCGCCTCCGCCAGGTCGCCGACCCCGACCTCGCGGCCTGACTCACCTACCGAGGACCCCCGCCACTTCCGTGGCGGGGGTTCTTTTCGTGCCCTACATGCCGCGCTGAGCCTGGAGCCGCGCGAAGACCTCGGTCACCCGGTGGCGGAGGTCGTCGACCGTCCCGGAGTTGTCGACCACGACGTCGGCCGCGGCGAGGCGCTGCTCACGGGTCGCCTGGGCCGCGATCCGCGACCGCGCCTCCTGCTCGCTCATCCCCCGCAACCCGGTCAGCCGCTCGACCTGCAGTTCCTCGGGTACGTCGACCACGACGACCACGTCAAAACGGTCCGCTTGACCGGTCTCGACCAGCAGCGGGATCGAGTGCACGACGATGGCCGTGTCGTCGGCCGCGGCCTCGATCTCGGCGGCTCGGCGGCGCACCCGGGGGTGGACGACGGCCTCGAGCCGGGCCCGCGCGGCCGGGTCGTCGAACACGACCTTGGCCAGCGCTTGACGGTCGAGCGCACCGTCGGCGTCGAGCACGCCGGTGCCGAACGTCGCCACCACCTCGGAGAGGCCGTCGGTACCCGGCTCGACGACCTCACGGGCCAGCAGGTCGGCGTCGACCACAACCGCACCGAGCTCGTCGAGCAGCTCGGTCACGGCGGTCTTGCCCGACCCAATCCCGCCGGTGAGTCCCACTCTCAGCATCCCGCGAGCCTAGACCGCATCTACTCGCCGGCGTGGTCCGGTCCGGGCGGCCACCGGCGCGTCGAAGCTTGCCAATGGCCTCTCCTGCTGGATGTGTGGGTGGCTCTGCCGCCAGCGGGTCCGGTTCACAGCCCCGCGGGCGCGGTCTCGTCCGGTCCGGCCACGCGGTGACGAACGTAACTGACGACAGTCACTCGCGGCTGGCGACAGCAATGTCGCACACTCGTCGGTTACGGCGGTGGACGACCCGGACCTGGCACCCCACCTCATCGACTGGCGCGTTCCGCAGGGACAAACCGGACGCGAGGCCTACGCAACGCGCCAGTCAACGAGGGGTCGCAGGTCAGCTCGACCTCGACGGCCACCGACCCACCCTCCCCAGACGGAACTGACCCACACATCAGTCAGGACAGCCCCCATTGGGCAAACTCAAACGTGCTCCGACGGGAAGGTCTCCCTCAGCATCTCGGCGCGACGGTTGCCTCAGGTGGCGCTGATCGTGTTGGTGCCGACCAACAGCAGCACGACGATGCCGAGCACCACCCGGTAGACGATGAACACCGCATACGTGTGCTTCGCGATGAACCTCAGCAACCAGGCGACCGCGACGTACGCCACGACGAAGCTGACCGCGGTCGCCAGCAGGGTCGGCCCCCAGCCGACGCCGCTGGCGATCTCGTCGTGCCGGTCCACGACCTGCAGCACGCCGGCGGCCGACAGCGCCGGGATGGAGAGGAAGAACGACAGCCGGGTCACCGTGACCCGGTCGATGCCGCGCAGCAGGCCCGCTGACATGGTTGCGCCCGACCGGGAGACGCCTGGGACCAGCGCCAGGCACTGGACCGTGCCGATGATCAGCGTGTCCCGCCAGGTGACCTGCGACTCGTCCCGCTCCAGGGTCGCCCGCCGGTCGGCGAACCACATAACTGCGCTCCACAGGATCAGCGCCGACCCGACGAACCACAGGCTGCGCAGCGTGGTCTCGATCTGGTCCTTGAACGCCAGCCCGATGATGCCGATCGGGATCGAGCCCAGAATCACGGCCCAGCCGAACCGGTAGTCGGCGTCGCGGTGCTCCGCCCGGAGCAACCCACGCAGCCACCCGGTCAGGATCCGCCAGATGTCGCGCCGCAGGTACAGCACGGTAGCCAGCACGGCACCCACCTGGATGATCGCCGTGAACGCCGTGACGTCTGGGTCGTCGATGTCGTACCCGAACAGCTTCTCCAGAATCGTCAGGTGCCCGGTGCTCGAGACCGGGAGGAACTCGGTCAGACCTTCGACGGCCCCGAGAACGACGGCTTCCAGCCAGTTGATGGTCGTCTCCGTCCTCTGCGTGTCGGCGGCGGCGTGACAGCGCCCCAGCAGACCCTAGCGACCCCTCCGCGAGCGACCCGGCCCGCGTACGAGCAGGGCGCCGCCGACCAGCAGACAGAGGACCCCCCACAGGTCCGCCAGCACCACCCCGTGGCTGTCGGTGATCGACCACAGCACCGGTCCCTCGGGGCGTACGTCGGCGACGATCCAGCCGGCCGACGCCACGACGAGCAGCAGCGAGCCGAGGCGTGACCAGACGGCCCCGACGACGGCGAGCGCCACCATCGCGGTCGCGAACAGCAGGGCGGTCACGCCCGCAGTCAAGCAGGTCGGCAACCGAAGCCGGCACCCACCCGCGGGACGAGTGGGCCTACGCCGAACACATGATGCCGGTGCGCACGGGCTCCCGCAGGATGCTGAGCAGCGGGGTTTCCGCTCCTGGGGAGGACCATGTCCATGCGCCTGCATTCGACCAAGTCCAGCCGCGTCCGCGCCACCGTCCTCGTCGCGACCGCGGCACTCGCCGTGACGACCGTCCTGGCCGGGCCGGCCGCCGCGGCGCCCAAGCCGACCGGCGACGTTCCTGCGCCCGTGCGCGACCTCACGGTCGTGCGCGAGATCGTCCCCGCGGAGTTCGGGCTCGCGAACCCGATGGGTGTCGCGTGGTCCGACGCCGACCAGCTGCTCGTGGTGTCGGGCGACGACGGTCAGGGGACCGAGGCGGTCGCACTGACCCCGGAGGGTTCGCTGGCGGGCTCGATTGCCGTGCCCACGTCCTCTAAGTCGTCGACGCTGGCCGCCGACGACGCCGGCCACGGCGTCATCGTGGACGGCCCGGACGTCGTCGAAGTAGTCATCGACGGCACCGGCGTCACCCGCCAGCCAGGCGCTGCCCCTGGAGCCGAGCACCCGCGTGACGCGACCTTTGACCCGACCGACGACAAGCTCGTCGTCCTGGACGACTCCGGCAACCTGATCACCAGCCGGGTGGACGGCCGCAAGGGCGACACGACGAAGCCCTCCGGCGTTAAGCGCGACACGCTGGGCGCGGTCGCGTACAACGCGGCCGACGGCCTGACGTATGTGGCCGACACCGCCAACGACCTGCTGGTCGGCTTGGATGACGAAGGCAACCCGGTCCGGTCGTACGGCATGGCCGATCTGGGCATCACCAGCCTGCAGGCGATGGCCTTCGGACCGAGCGGTGACCCGACCGACAGCGAGGGCCGGATGAGCCTCTTCGTTGTCGACGCCGGTGCGCCCGGCACGAACGGCGTCGTGATGGAGGCGACCCTGGCCGCCGTCGCGTCGACCGCGCCGACCGTGACCGCGCAGCTGCTGCGCACCCGGGATCTCTCCCAGCTCAACCCCACCAGTCCCGACCCCTCCGGGATCGTCTGGATGTCGAACCGCAGCCGGCTGATGATCAGCGACGGCGAGGTCGACGAGATGCCGCTGTACGAGGGTACGAACCTGTACGAGACCACGCTGACCCCGACCGTCAGCAAGCGCGGCACCACCGTGCCCTGGTCGAACGAGCCCACCGGCGTCGGCTACAACCCGGCCAACGGGCACCTGTTCACCTCCGACGACGACAAGAAGCGCATCTTCGAGGTCGACGACGGTGCCGACAACGTGTTCGGGACTGCCGACGACGTCGTCACGTCCTTCAGCAGCGCGGCGTTCGGCAACACCGACCCCGAAGACCTCACCTTGGACCTCGCCACCGGCGACCTCTACATCGTCGACGGGCTCGGACGCGAGGTCACCCGGGTCTCCCCCGGCAGCAACGGCGTCTTCGACGGCGTTCCCCCGCTGGGCGACGACACCTGGGGTCACTTCGACCTCGAGATCCTGGGCGCGATGGACCCGGAGGGCATCAACTACGACCCGGTCCGAGGCACACTCCTCGTGATCGACGACTCCGCGGCCAAGATCTTCGAGCTCGCCCGCAACGGCTCGCTGATCAACGCGATCGACATCACCAGCCTCAACACCCAGGCCGCCGCCGGTGTCGCGATCGCACCTCGCTCCAGCAACGCCAGCCAGCGCAGCTACTACGTGGTGGATCGCGGTCTGGACAACAACTCACACCCCACCGAGAACGACGGCCTGATGTTCGAGCTCTCGGCCAGCCTGCCGGCCATCACCAACCTGCCGCCGCTGGCCGACGCGGGACCTGACTCCGAGATCGAGCTGCCCGAAACGGCCACCCTCAGCGGCTCGTTCTCCGACGACGGCAAACCGACGGCCAACGTCAGCGCACAGTGGTCAGTGCTCAGCGGCCCCGGCCCGGTCTCGTTCGCCAACGCCAGCGCGGTTGCGACGACCGCGGGCTTCACGACGCCCGGTGTCTACACCCTGCGGCTCACCGTCGACGACGGCGACCGTCCCGACATCGACGACGTGACCGTCACGGTGGTCGAGGCCGGTGGCGTGCACAACAGCCAGTTCCCCGTCGTGGTCGGCACCGACGACGCCGAGGAGGCGGCCACCGGCTTCGTGTCCGTGACCAGCGCCGACCTCGAGCTGGTCGAGGACGGCACCGTGAACCAGACCGTCGGCATGCGGTTCGCGAACATGCACATCCCCGCGGGCGCTGTCATCGAGAACGCGTTCGTGCAGTTCCAGACCGACGAGGCACTCACCAGCACGGGGCCGACCTCGCTGCGGATCCAGGGTGAGGCGACCGACAACGCCGCGACCTACCAGGCCGTGAGCAAGAACATCACCACCAGGCCCAAGACCACGTCCTCGGCGTTCTGGAACCCTGACCCGTGGAACGTCGTGTTCGAGCGTGGACCCGCGCAGCGAAGCTCGGACGTCGGCCGGATCGTGCAGGAGATCGTGGACCGGCCCGGTTGGTCGGCCGGCAACGCGCTGGCCCTGATGGTCAGCGGCACTGGACGCCGTACGGCCGAGGCCCGCGACGGCACCCAGGCACCGGTCCTCCAGGTCGGCTGGCGACGCCCGGTCGCCGGCGCCAACCGCGCTCCGCTCGTCGGTGCGGGTGCAGCGCAGCAGATCCAGCTGCCGCAGACCGCGTCGCTGTCCGGCACCGTCACCGACGACGGTCTGCCGTCCAGCCCGGGAGCGGTCACCGCGTCCTGGACTAAGGTCAGCGGTCCCGGGACGGTGGCGTTCGCCGACGCGTCGGCGGCCATCACCTCGGCGTCCTTCGGCGAGGCCGGCACCTACGTCCTGCGCCTGACCGGCAACGACGGCGCCCTGCAGTCGTACGACGAGGTCACCGTCACCGTGCTCGCGGCAGACGCGCCGCAGAGTACGTCGATCACGGTCGCGGCCGGTGCCGACGACGCGGAGCAGGCACTGTCCGGCTTCATGTCGACGACCAACCCCGACCTCGAGCTCGGCGTCGACGGGACGACAGCACAGCTCGTCGGCCTGCGCTATGCGCTGCCGATCCCGGCCGGCGCGATCGTCGACTCGGCGACGGTCCGCTTCACCACCGACGAGGTCAGCACAGACAACGCCCGGCTGCAGATCCAGGCCGAGGCGGCCGACGACGCCGCGCCGTTCGAGAGCGTCAGCGGCAACCTGACGAACCGCACCCGCGCGGCCGGCTCGGTGGACTGGAACGCCGCGCCGTGGCCGACGGTCAACGCCAGCGGCGTCGAGCAGACCACGCCGAACTTCGCCTCGGTGCTGCAGCGGGTGGTGGACCGCCCGGGCTGGGCGGCCGGCAACCACGCCGCCGTGCTCATCGGCGGCACCGGCCGGCGCACGGCCGACGCGCTGGAGGACGGCCACCCGGCGGTTATCAACCTGACCTGGCACCTGCCGCTCGACGGCGCCAACCGCGTACCGGTCACCGACGCGGGAGCCGACCAGGAGGTGCAGCTGCCGGGCAGCGCCGCGCTCGCCGGCACCGTGGTGGACGACGGTCTGCCCACGCCGCCCGGGACGGTCACATCGACCTGGACGAAGGTCAGCGGCCCCGGGACGGTGACCTTCGTCGACCCGGCGGCGCCGACCACCTCGGCCGGCTTCAGCGACCCCGGCGAGTACGTGTTGCAGCTGAGCGCCGACGACGGCGCGCTCCAAGCGAGCGACCAGCTGGTCGTGACCGTGCATCCGGTCGACCGCCCGATGGGTGTCACCGTGCCGCTGGCGTCGGGCGCCGACGACGCCGAGCAGGTGCTGTCGGGATTCATGTCCACGACCAACAACGACCTCGAGCTCGGGTTCGACGGCGCTGCCGCGCAGGTCGTCGGTCTGCGGTACGCGATCCCGGTGCCCGCAGGCGCAATCGTCGACTCCGCCGTACTCCGGTTCACCGCGGACGAGGTGAGCATCGACCCGGCGGCGCTCGACATCCAGGCCGAGGCGGCCGACGACGCGGCGGCGTTCCAGGCGGTCAGCCGCAACCTCACCGACCGGACCCGGACGACGGCCTCGGTGCCGTGGGCGCCGGCACCCTGGCCGACCATCAACGTCAGGGGGACCGACCAGACGACGCCGAACTTCGCGGCTGTGGTGCAGGAAGTCGTCGACCGCCCCGGTTGGGCGGCCGGCAACAACGTCGCCGTTCTGATCAGCGGCACCGGCCGGCGTACCGCCGACTCGTTCGAGGACGGACCGGCAGCCGAGCTGGTCGTGGACTGGCACATGCCCGCACCACCGACGAACACACCTCCGGTCGTGGGCGCCGGTGCGGACCAGGCGGTCGAGCGACCCGCGTCGGCGACGCTGGCGGGTACGGTCACCGACGACGGTCTGCCGGCCTCGCCGGGCGCGGTCGCGACGACCTGGACCACGACGAGCGGTCCGGGCACGGTTACGTTCACCGATGCCGCGGCGGCGGCGACGTCGGCGAGCTTCGACGCGGCCGGTGTGTACGTACTCCGGCTCACCGCGACGGACGGCTCGCTCGAAGCCTTCGACGAGGTGACGGTCACCGTGACCGACCCGGTCCCGGTGGCGCTCGGGCGCGAGCTCGACTACAACGGCGACGGCCACCCTGACATCCTCGCCAGCGACAGCAGCAACGTGCTGTGGCTCTACCCGGGGAACGGTTCCGGCGGGCTCGGGGCACGCGTCCAGATGGCCACCGGCTGGACCGGCATCAACGCCGTCATCGGCGCCGGCGACCTCAACAGCGACGACCACGCCGACGTCCTCGGTCGTGACACCAGCGGCCGGCTGTGGTTCTACCCCGGCGACGGCACCGGAGGGTTGGGCGCACGCACCCAGGTCGGCACCGGGTGGGGCAGCCTGACCGGCTTCGGTGCGGGAGACGTGGACGGCGACGGTACGGCCGACATCTTGGCCCGCGACGGCAACCAGCTGTGGCTCTACCCCGGCGACGGCAGCGGAGGTCTCGGTGCGCGCAGCCTGCGGCTGTCGGGCTTCAACGTGACGGCGCCCACCGGGATCGGCGACCGCACCGCCGACGGGCTGGTCGACGTGGTCGGCCGGGACAGCCAGGGACGGCTGTGGATGTACCCCGGCACGGCCACCGGCTTCGGCGACCGGGTGCAGCTGGCCACCGGCTGGACCAGCAACAACGCCATGGTCGGCACCGGTGACGCCGACGGCGACGGTCGGCCCGACGTGGTCGCGCGGGACATCCTGGGTCGCCTGTGGTTCTACCCGGGCACGGCCACGGGTCTCGGCGCCCGCAGCGAGGTCGGTACGGGCTTCATCGCGATGACCTTGATCAGCTGACCGCGGACACCGTGCGCTAGGGTTGGTTAGGCAACCCTAATACCATCCGAAGGGCACCCCCTCGATGAAGCACGCGCTCCGCCCCCTCGCCGCCGCGGCGGCCGTCCCGCTCAGCTTCGGGCTCGCCGCCTGCGGCGGCGGCAGCGGGTTCGACGAGGACGCGCTGGTGATCTACTCCGGTCGCCAGGAGGCGTTGGTCGCCGACGTGATCGACGACTTCGAGGCCGAGAGCGGCGTCGACGTCCAGGTGCGCTACGGCAACACCGCGCAGCTGGCGGCCCAGCTGATCGAGGAGGGCGAACGGTCGCCCGCCGACGTCTACTTCGCCCAGGACGGCGGAGCGCTGGGCGCGCTGGCGAAGGCCGGCCAGCTGGCCACGCTGCCCGACGACGTGCTCGGCCTGGTCGAGGAGAAGTACCGCAGTGCCGACGGCGACTGGGTCGGCGTGTCCGGCCGGGCCCGGGTGATGGTCTACGACCCCGACCAGCTCAGCGAGGACGAGGTGCCCGGCAGCGTCTTCGACCTGACCGGGCCGGAGTGGAAGGGCAAGGTCGGCATCGCGCCGTCCAACGCCAGCTTCGAGGCGTTCGTGACCTCGATCCGGGTGCTGGAGGGCGAGGACAAGGCCCGGGAGTTCCTGGACGGGCTCGCCGCCAACGACGTACAGACCTTCGACAACAACATCCTGGTGCTCAACGCCGCGGAGGACGGCCTCATCTCGGTCGGCCTGATCAACCACTACTACTGGTACGAGCAGGTGGCCGAGGAGGGCCTCGACGCCGTACCCGCGCGGCTGAAGTACCTGCGCAACGCCGACCCGGGCGCCCTGGTCAACGTCGCCGGTGCGGGCGTCCTGGAGAGCACCGACAAGTCTGCCGAGGCCGAGCAGTTCGTGAAGTACCTGCTGTCGAAGGACGCACAGACGTACTTCGCGGAGGAGACCAAGGAGTACCCCCTGATCGAGGGCGTTCCCACCGCCGAAGGTGTGCCACCGCTCGACACGCTGAACCCGCCCGAGATCGACCTGGCCGACCTCGACACGCTCGAGGAGACGCTGGCGATGATCCAGGAGGCCGGGCTCACATGACCGGCGGCCGGCGCTTGGCGAGTCGCCGGCCACCGGCGACGCTGCTCGCACCGGCAACCCTGGCGGCGCTGGTCGCCCTGCTCCCGCTCGGCTACCTCGTGGTCCGGGCGCTGTCCGACGGCGTCGGCGGGTTCGTCGACGTGGTCGCCCGCGATCGCACGCTGGCGCTGGTCGGCCGGAGCCTGTTGCTCGCCGGCGTGACGACCGCCGGGTGCCTCGTGCTCGGCGTCGGCCTGGCCTATCTGCTGACGCGTACGACGTTCCCGGGCCGGCAGCTCGTACGGGTGCTGGCGACGCTGCCGCTGGCGATCCCGTCGTACGTCGCGGCGTTCGCCTGGCTGGCGGCGTTCCCCCGGTTCGACGGCTTCCCCGCCTCGGCCCTGGTCCTGACCCTGTGCTGCTACCCGTACGTCCTGCTGCCCGTCGCGGCGGCTCTCACCCGCACCGACCCGGCGACCGAGGAGGTGGCGCGCTCGCTCGGGCGCAACCGCTGGCAGACCTTCCGGCTGGTGACGGTGCCGGAGATCAGGCCCGCCGCGGCGGCCGGCGCGCTGCTGGTCGCGCTCTACGTGCTGTCGGACTTCGGCGCGGTCGCGATCTTGCGGTACGACGTCTTCACCCGGGTGATCTACACGTCGTACCGCTCCAGCTTCGACCCGACCCCGGCCGCGGTGCTCGGCACCCTCCTGGTCGCGCTGACCGTGCTCATCGTGTGGGGCGAGCACCGTACGCGTGGCCGGGCCGGGCACTCCCGGCTCGGCACCGGGTCGGCCCGCCGTCACCCGCTGGTGCCGCTGCGGCGATGGACCGGGCCGGCGGTCGGCGCCGTCGCCGCCGTCCTGTCGGCGGCCCTACTGTTCCCGCTGGGCAGCCTGGCGTACTGGACGGCACGGGGCGCGTCGCGGCAGCTCGACGTCGGCGAGCTGGTCGGCGCCGGCACGTCGACGCTGCTCGTCGCCGCGCTAGGCGCCGTCGTCACCACGGCACTGGCCGTGCCGGTCGGCGTGATCGCGGCCCGCTACCGCGGCCGGCTCGGCGCGCTGGTCGAGCAGGCGTCGTACGCCGGCCACGCCTTGCCGGGGATCGTGGTGGCGCTGTCCCTGGTGTTCTTCGGCGTCCGCTACGCGTACCCGATCTACCAGCGGACGCCACTGCTGGTGCTGGCCTACGTCGTGCTGTTCCTGCCGCTCGCGGTCGGCGCCGTCAGATCGTCGGTGGCGCAGGCGCCTCCGGTGCTGGAGGACGTCGCGCGCTCGCTCGGGCGGACACCGCTCGGCGCCCTGCGCGACGTCACGCTGCACGTCGCCGGTCCTGGTGTGGCGGCCGGTGCCGCACTGGTTTTCCTTACCTGTATGAAAGAGCTGCCGGCTACCTTGCTGCTGCGGCCGACCGGGATGGACACCTTGGCCACCGAGCTGTGGGGCGCTACCGAGGTGGGTGAGTACGGCCGCGCCGCGCCGTATGCTGCACTGCTGGTGTTGCTGGCGGCGCTCCCGGCGGTCCTGCTGGGATGGCGCCGGGACCAGCTCGACGACGGAGGCGCGACATGAGCGAGCTCGCCGTGCGCGACCTGCACAAGTCGTTCGGACCGGTGCAGGTGCTGCGCGGGGTCGACCTGGAGGTCGAGGCCGGGACGCTGGCCGCCGTACTCGGGCCGTCCGGCTGCGGCAAGACCACACTGCTGCGGGTCGTCGCCGGCTTCGAGCGCGCCGACGCCGGCACTGTGTCGATCGGCGGCCGGGTCGTCACCGGCGTGCCACCCGAGCGGCGTCGGGTCGGGATCGTCCCGCAGGAGGGCGCGCTCTTCCCTCACCTCGACGTCGCCGGCAACGTCGGCTTCGGGCTGTCGCGGGAGCGTCGACGGTCCAGCCGGGTCGGCGAGGTGCTCGACCTGGTCGGCCTCAGCGACTTCGCCAGCCGGATGCCGCACGAGCTGTCAGGTGGCCAGCAGCAGCGGGTCGCGCTGGCGCGGGCGCTGGCGCCGGAGCCTGCCCTGGTGCTCCTCGACGAGCCGTTCAGCGCGCTCGACAGCGGGCTGCGCGCGGCCGTGCGGGCCGAGGTCGGCCGGGTGCTCCGGCTGGCCGGCGCGACGGCGGTCCTGGTGACCCATGACCAGGAGGAGGCGTTGTCGATGGCGGTCCGGGTCGCGGTGATGCGGTCGGGCCGGCTGGTCCAGTCAGGCTCACCCGCCGAGGTGTACGGTGCTCCGGCCGACCTCGGCGTGGCGACGTTCGTCGGCGACGCGTGCGTCCTGCGGGGCACAGCCAGCGGCGACACGGCAGACTGCGCGCTGGGCCGGGTCACGCTGCGGCGACCGGCCACCGGAGCCGGCAGCGTGGTGATCAGGCCGGAGCAGCTGGTCGTCGACACCGACGACGGCCGGTCCGGAGTCCCGGCCCGGGTGGTCAGCAACGAGTTCTACGGTCACGACGCCTTGGTGCACTGCGACCTGCGGCCGGCGGGGAGCGAGCCGCTGGTGGTGGCGTCGCGGCGAGCCGGCGAGGTCCAGCCGCTGGCCCCCGGCGACGCCGTACGGGTCGTCGTCGTCGGGTCGGCGTCCTTCTTCGCCGACTGAGCCGGTCAGTCCTCGCAGCAGGAGAAGGTGCGCCGGTAGGCCTGCGGTGTCGTGCCGCGGGCCGCCATGAAGTGATGGCGAAGCACCGCCGCGTTGCCGAAACCGGAGCGCGCCGCCACGGTCTCGATCGGCGCGTCGGACCCCTCGAGCAGGCGCTCGGCCAGCACCAGACGCTGCGACGTGACCCACTGGTGCGGGGTCGTGCCGGTCTCGGCCCGGAAGCGCCGGGCGAACGTACGCGCCGACATCGACGCCCGGCGCGCCAGCTGGGCGACCTGCAGGTCCTGGTCGAGGTGCTCCTGCATCCAGGTCAGCACCGGGGCGAGCGTGTCGGCGTCGGGCATCGAGACGGGGGTCTCGACGAACTGCGCCTGGCCGCCGTCACGGTGCGGTGGTATGACCATCCGGCGGGCGACGTTGACCGCGGCCCGGGCGCCGTACTCCTTGCGGATCAGGTGCAGGCAGGCGTCGAGGCCGGCGGCCGAGCCGGCGCTGGTGATGATCGGGTCGTCGTCGACGTACAGGACATCCTTGTTGACACGCGCCTTGGGGAACCGCTCCGCCAGCTCGCTTGCGTACAGCCAGTGGGTGGTGCAGTCGCGGCCGTCGAGCAGGCCGGCATCGCCCAGCGCGAACGCTCCCGAGCACACCGACATGATCCTGGCGCCGCGATGGTAGGCGTCGCGCAGCGCCTCGAGCACCGCCACCGGAGCAGACCGGTCACGCGGCACCGCAGGCACCGCGATCAGGTCGGCCTCGGCCAGTCGGTCGAGCCCGGCGCCGACGTCGAGGGCGAACCCCATGCTGGTCGTGACGCGGCCGGGCTCGGGGGTGCAGACCACGAAGTCGAAGGACGGGCCGCCGGTGTCGGTGCGGTCGACCCCCCACGCCTCACACAGCACCCCCAGCTCGAAGGGTGCGACTCCGTCGTAGACCAGTGCGGCGACCGTCTTCAGTGGCATGGGACCGAGCATGCCACAGTCTTGGCAGTATTTCGAGGGACTCTGGCATTTCTGCCACTAGTGGCATGATATCGAGTGAGCAATAATTACTGCCATGACCACCGTACTCGCCCTCATCGCCGCCGTACTGATCGCCGTGTGGTTCGCGCGCCGCTTCGCGCGAGTCCTGTCCGGTGACGGCTACGGCCACAACCACCTGCCCTACCGGCTACGTGACTCCGACCCGTTCGACGGGCCGCAGCACTTCGCCGCCTGACCTCACTGACTCTGACCACACGGACCCGGGGGAACAACACGGGGGAACAACAGTGGAACGACGAAGCCCCGCCCGGATGATCCGGGCGGGGCTTCGTCGTTGCTGAAAGTCAGCCGATCAGGTCACTGACCACCGGTGAGCTTCTCGCGCAGAGCCTGCAACGCCTCGTCGGAGGCCAGCGAACCCTCGGCCTCCTCCGGAGCGGACGCCGCACTCGCCGGTGCGCTCGGCTCCGAGGAGTACGACGAGGTCGTCTCGCCGGCCTCGGCATCGGCCTTCGCGGCGTCCTCGATCTGCTTCTTGTGGGCCTCCCAGCGCTCGTGCGCCACGGCGTACTGCTGCTCCCACACGGCGCGCGCCTCGTCGTAGCCGTCGAGCCACTCGCCGGTCTCCGGGTCGAAGCCCTCGGGGTAGATGTAGTTGCCCTGGTCGTCGTACGACGCCGACATGCCGTACAACGTCGGGTCGAACTGGTCGTCGGTCGCCGGCGCGCTCTCGTTAGCCTGCTTGAGCGACAGCGAGATGCGGCGACGCTCGAGGTCGATGTCGATGATCTTGACCATGACGTCGTCGTTGACCTGGACGACCTGCTCCGGGATCTCGACGTGACGCTCGGCCAGCTCGGAGATGTGCACCAGGCCCTCGATGCCCTCCTCGACCCGGACGAACGCTCCGAACGGCACCAGCTTGGTGACCTTGCCCGGGACGATCTGCCCGATCTGGTGGGTTCGGGCGAAGTGCTGCCACGGGTCTTCCTGGGTCGCCTTCAGCGAGAGCGAGACCCGCTCGCGCTCCATGTCGACGTCGAGCACCTCGACGGTGACCTCGTCGCCGACCTGGACGACCTCGCTCGGGTGGTCGATGTGCTTCCAGGACAGCTCGGAGACGTGCACCAGACCGTCGACGCCGCCAAGGTCGACGAACGCGCCGAAGTTGACGATCGAGGACACGACACCCTTGCGGATCT
>WHTB01000030.1 GCA_009379735.1 Propionibacteriales bacterium | reverse complement strand
TGATCACCCGGATCGCGTTCGGCTTCCACGACCCCGACCCCCTCATCGCCCTCGCCATGCTCAACCTCGGCGGCCACCGACCCACCCTCCCCGGCCGAAGCTGACCCACACATCAGTCAGGAGAGCCCCAATTGGGCAATCTTTGACACGCCGTCGACGAGACTCGCCGCCGGCTTTCACGATGACCCGCGCATGTTGGCGTGCAGGGCCTACAGTCGGCCGGCTGCCTTCAACGCGAGGTAGGCGTCGGCCAGCGCCGAGGCGAGGTCGTCGGGCAGCGAGTCGACCACCTCGACACCGAGGCGCCGCAGGTGTGCGGTGACCCGCCTCCGCTCCCCGCGCAGGTGCTCGGCGGCCGCGGCGTCATAGACCAGCTCCGACGTGCCCCGCCCGGCCGCCATCTCCGCCGCCCGCGGGTCGGCGACCGCCGCCACGAGCACGAGGTGACGCGAGGACAGCTGCCGCAGCACCGGGAGCAGGCCGTCCTCCATCGCGGTGGCGTTGAGGTCGGTGAGCAGCACGACGAGGCACCGCCGCCGCGCTCGCGCGAGCACCGCGGCCACCATCGCCTCGGCGTCGGACTCGACCAGCTCGGCCTCCAGGCCGGCGAGGGTGTCGACCAGGGTCGGGAGGGCCTCGCGCTGGGCCGCCCCGGACGTCCAGGCTCGGGTACGGCGGTCGAACGCGAGCAGGTCCACCCGGTCGCCGGCCCGAGCGGCCAGCGCGGCGAGCAGCAGCGCCGCGTCCATCGACCAGTCCAGCCGCGGCCAGCCGCCGGTCTGGTTCGGCAGCGGGGCCGTGCCGACCCGGCCGGCCGACGTGCGGCCGGTGTCGAGCACGATCAGCACTCGCCGGTCGCGCTCGGGCCGCCAGGTCCGTACGACGACGTCCTGCCGGCGGGCGGTGGCGCGCCAGTCGATCGACCGTACGTCGTCGCCGTCGACGTACCCGCGCAGCGAGTCGAACTCCGTGCCCTGCCCGCGGACCAGCGCCGGGTGCTGGCCCTCCAGCTCGCGCAGCCGGGTCAGCTTGCTCGGCAGGTGCTTGCGGCTCAGGAACGGCGGCAGCACCCGCACCGAACCCTCGACCACCCGGTGACCCTGCCGGGCCGCGAGCCCGAGCGGTCCGACCGACCGGACCGTGACCCGGGCCGCGGAGACGTCGCCGCGGCGGGTGGGGGAGAGGGTCGAGACCACCGCCCGGCGTTCGCCCCCGGGAACGTCGATGCGGTGCCGGCGTGGGGTGGCACCGGCCGACGGCGGCCACGCGTCGCGCAGGACGCCGCGCACCCGCCGGCGGCCGGGGTTCGCGACGACCAGCTCAGCGACGCTCGACTCACCGAGCCGGACGAGGCGCTCGCCGCGACGCTCGAACCGCAGCCCGCCGACGCCGCCGGCCAGCAGCAGGTCCACCGCGACCAGGACCGCGAGCAGCAGCAGCACGGCTACGACGACCACTCCCGGCTGCGGCGCGACCACGACCAGGACCGCGGCGAGCACCGCGACCAGACCGACCCGACCCGTGAGAGCCATCAGCGGGGTACGGCGACGGTGCCCAGGATGCCGTCGAGGATGCCGTCGGCGGTCGCGCCCTCCAGCTCGGCCTCCGGCCGCAGCGAGATCCGATGCCGGAGCGCGGGCTTCGCGAGCGCCTTGACGTCGTCCGGAGTGACGTAGGAGCGCCCGGCGAGCCAGGCCCAGGCACGCGCCGCGGCGAGCAGCGACGTGGCACCGCGCGGTGACACGCCGAGCAGCAGCGACGGCGACTCACGGGTCGCGCGGGCGAGATCGACGACGTACCCGAGGACGTCGGGGCCGACATGGGTCTGCCGGACCGCCTGCTGTCCGACGGACAGGTCCTCGGCCGACGCGACCGGCCGGAGCTGCGAGAGGTCGCGCGGGTCGAAGCCACCGGCATGCCGCTCGAGCACCGCGATCTCCTCGTCCCGCGGGGGCAGCGTCACCAGCAGCTTGAACAGGAACCGGTCGAGCTGGGCCTCGGGCAGCTGGTACGTCCCTTCGTACTCGACCGGGTTCTGGGTGGCCGCGACGACGAACGGGTCGGGCAGCGGACGCGGTGCTCCCTCGACGCTGACCTGGCGCTCCTCCATCGCCTCGAGCAGCGCGGCCTGGGTCTTCGGCGGGGTCCGGTTGATCTCGTCGGCGAGCAGCAGGTTGGTGAAGACCGGGCCGTCGCGGAACTCGAACTCGGAGGTCTTGGCGTCGTAGACCAGCGAGCCGGTGATGTCGCCGGGCATCAGGTCGGGGGTGAACTGCACCCGCTTGAAGTCCAGCGACAAGGTGGCGGCCAGGGTGCGTACGAGCAGGGTCTTCGCGACGCCGGGGACGCCCTCCAGCAGCACGTGTCCACGGCACAGCAGCGCGATCACCAGGCCGGTGACGACGGCGTCCTGCCCGACCACGGCCTTGGCGATCTCGCCGCGCAGGGCGACGAGCGCCGCGCGGGCCTGGTCGGCGTCGCTGCCGGGGGCGGCTTCGGGTCGGGCCGTCGTCATGAGTCGTGAACCTCTCTCTCCAGGGCGTCGAGCCCGTCGGCCAGCCGGACCAGACCGTCGTCGTCGGTGGGCGGTGCGCCATACAGCAGCGCGTGTACGGCGGCTGCGTCGCCGCCCACCCGGCCCACGACGGCGGACACCGTCGCCTCCGCCGAGGCGGCACTGCTCAGCCCGAGCAGCCGGGACAGCCGGTCCGACGACGCCGAGCGTAGCGCCAGCGCGGCCCGGTCCCGGGCCCGTCGCGAGCGGTACAGACGTCCACGTCCCTCCACCGTCTCCGCCGCGCGTACGACCACCGGCAGTCGCTCGGTGACGACCGGGCCGAGCCGGCGCCCGCGCCACAGGGCAACCAGGACCACCGCGACCGCCAGCTGGGCGACGACCCAGAAGACCCGGGTCGGGACCAGCTCTGACAGGGACGCGCCACCGGCTCCGGCTGCTCGTTGCTCGGCGGCGCGTACCAGCCAGAGCAGCCGCGGCTGGCTGCCGGCCAGGTTGACCGCGAGCGCGGCGTTGCCGTCCTCGTCGACCCGCTGGTTGGTCATGAACGTGCCGTCGCCGACAACCGTCACCGTCCGCCCGCCCTGCTCGAAGCGGACCATCGTGGCCGCTCCGTCGGACCGGTAGCACCCGGTGACTCCGTTGCCGGTCGAGAACGTCACGCCGCCGAGGTACGCGGAGCCGGCCCGGTCCGCGGCGTCGAGGTCGCAGCCGGGCTCGCGCGAGCGCGGCACGGCCGACCCGCTCACCGTCGCCCGGCCGACCAGGTGGCCCGCGACGTCCGCGCCGACCACCAGCCGGTCGACCGGCAGCGCGGCGAGGCTCCTGGCATCGTCGGGGGCGAGCGACAGCGGGTCGCTGACCAGCAGCAGGGTGTCCTGGAGGTCGTCGCGCGGGACGGCGTCGGGGTCGTCGAGCCGCTGGACCGTCACGCCGTGCCGGCCCAGCACCTCGGCGAGGGCCTGGGACCCGGCGAGGGAGGAGTCGGTCGGGTCGAGCCGCCGGTCCGGTGATCGCAGGCCGGCCACGACGACGGGGATGACCGCCACCGCGAGCACCAGCGCTACGACCGCAACGACCGGCCGGACGCGTCGGGCTGTGGTCGGGCTCATGACGTCGCCACCACCGGTCGGGCAGAGCGCAGCGCCTCGTCGATGGCGGCCGCCGTGGCGTAGCCGTCCGGCGTACCCGAGTGCTGGCCGTAGGTCACCTCGTCGAACAGCACGGCGACAGCGGCCAGGTCGTCGGCGTGCGCCGGCAGCTCACGGCCGGCCAGGGCGGACAGCTCGTCGGCGGTGCGACCGGGCAGGGCCGAGACGATCGCCCGCTCCTCCAGGTCGCGCGCGATCGCTCGTACCCGTTCCTGGATCGCCTCCGCCCACCGCTGCTCACGCGCCAGCTGTGCACTGGTGGCACGGTGCTCGGCGGCAGTGCGTGCGGCGGCGCCGAAAAGGGCACCGGCCGTGGCCGTCCGGTCGCGGACGGCACCGCGGAGCGCCCAGGCCAGCAGCACCGCGGCGGCGCCGAGGACACCGGCGATCACGAGCACCGCCCACCAGCTCCCGCCTCCGCCGAGCGAGTCCGTCAGGGTGTCCCAGGCGTCGGAGACGAGCCGGACGAAGCGGTCCCACAGACCCTCGCGCTCGTAGCCGGGGTCGCGCAGCTCGTCGGCCACCTCACGGCGCGCGTCGTCGCGGTCGATCCCGACCGGGGGCTGCGTCACGGTGGGCCGCCGCTCCCCTCGCCCGACCCGTGCTCGGGGACCCAGAGGTCGTCGACCGAGGGCTCCACCCCGCCCTCGAGACGAGTCGCGGCAGTCTGGAGGACGAGGTCGAACGCCTCTGCGCGCATGCGGCGGTCGGTGTAGAGCAACCCGGTGACGCCGGCGTTGAAGGGGTACGTGATGGTCGAGCTGACGATGCTGCCGAGGGCGGCGAGGATCGCGGCGACGATGCCGGCGCCGACGGAGCCGCCGCCCAGGTAGCCGGCCGCCGTGCCGCCGATCGTGAACGGCACTGCGATCACGCCGCCGACCACCACGACCAGGATCTGGGTGAGCAAGATGATGCCGAACACCCGCCACGAGTCACCCTTGACGAGGCTCCACGAGCGGCCCAGCGCGGACCGTACGCCGCGGTTCTCCAGCACGAGCGCGGGCGCTCCGAGGGCGAGCCGGGTGGCCATGAACACGGCGTACACGACGTAAAGCACGACGGCGAGGGCGATCACCGGGATGGTGACGCCGAGGCCGGCGTCGGCGGCGACGAGGGCCACCACCAGGCCGACGACGATCGGGGCCGGGGCCAGCACGATCAGCGCGTTCAGCAGTACGAGCCCGAGCAGGGCCAGGAGGCGTGGCCGGGTCAGGCGCCAGGCCTCGCCGGCGGTGATCCGGCCGCCGAAGATCGCCCGGCCGAGCACCCGGGTCAAGATGCCGGTGAGGATGATCGTCCCGACGAAGGTCATCACCAGCGCGAGCAGCGACCCGCCCAGCGAGGCGAACATGCCCCCGGTCGACATCGTCGGCGTGCTGGATGGGTCGTCGAGCACCCGGCCGAGCGACGTGAAGTAGAACGCCTGGCCGACCGCGACCGGCACGGCGGCGATGGCGGCGATGACCGCGGACAGCCCGAGTGTCGTCCTCGGGTGGGCCCGGATCAGCTTGAACGTGCCGTCGAGGATGTCGCCGAGCCCCAGCGGTCGCAGCGGGATGATCCCGGGCCTCGGTGCCGGCGGCCGGGCGTAGGGGTGCGGCGGGTACTGGGGCGGGTACGGCGGCGGACCCGTAGGCGGTTGCCACCCGGGCTGGCTGCTCGGCGGCTGCCCTCCCGGCGCGGCCCAGCGTGGCGGCTCGTTCTCGGGCGGCCCCGGTCCCTCGGTCATGGCCGTCATCCTGACACGACAAGCCGACCCCACCGCCCCTTCCCGCCGAGGTTGCGCGTATGTCCGGGATCCTCGCGTCGAGCCGGCGGACATACGTGCAACCTCGGCGGGAGGTGGTGGCCGCGCCGAACCCCATCCCCCTTCGCGTCGAGGTTGCGCGTATGTCGGACCGGTGGCGACTCACCCCCACCCGTACCCGGTCGGGAACGGCACAGGCCCGTGCCGTTCAGGAGCCCCGAGCCGGCGGACATACGTGCAACTTCGGCGGGAGTACCAGCGGCGGCGGTCAGGCGGTCTCCGCCACCCACCGCATCGGGTCGCCCGCGCCGAGGTCGGTGATGCCGGCGTCGAGCAGTGCGCCAGCGACCAAGGTGCGCCGGTGCGCGGCGAACGTCAGCACATGCGCGACCATGCCGCCGTACGTGTACACCTCGGCCGGGTCACAGAGCGCGTCGACGAACGTGTCGTCGAGCCGGCCCTGCTCACACACCTCGCCGACCTGGGCGAGGAAGGCCGGACCGACCTCGGCGAGCCGGGCCTTCAGGTGCTCGACGGTCTCGCCGCGCTCGACCGCGAAGTCGTACTCACGCAGCGCGATCGCGGAGTTCCACATGTCCATCTGCCCGACCAGGCGAGACAGCAGTGACCGCAGCGTCGGGTCGTCGTCGACCCCCTCGACCGACAGCTCGATCGGCGCGTCGAGCTGCTCGTCGGTCAAGGTCGCTGCGCGGTCCACCATCTCGCCGACCAGCCAGACGTGGTGTTCGACCATCTTCAGCAGCAGGTCCATCGTGCTCACCTTCTCTGGTGCGGGCAGCCGCAGGCTCGCGGGTGGGTGGAAGTGGACGTCGCTCGGCGCGGCGAGGTGCACCCGGGTCGGCCGGCGTCGCCACCGGTCGGGCGGGACGCCGTACGCGCGGGCGAACGCGCGGGTGAACGCCTCGTGCGACGAGTAGCCCGCCTCGACCGCCACGTCGAGGATCGTGCTGCTGCCGGTCACGAGTCGGAACGCCGCCCGCTCGAGCAGGATGCGGCGGCGGAACCTGGCGGGCGGCTCGCCGGCCGTCGCCGCGACCACCCGGTCGAGGTGGAAGCGGGACAGGTGCACCCGCTCGGCCAGGTCGGCACCCGAGGCGTCGTGGTCGTCGAGTGTCCGGGAGAGCACGTCCACGAAGGCGGCGAAGGTGTCGGCTGACGCGTTCATGCCCTCATCCTGGACCGATCGTCGCGCCGTTCGTTTGATCGGACTTGCTCAGTGCGTCGGCTGGCTGACCCCGTCGCCGTGCCACGACTCCCACAGCGCGGCGTACGAGCCACCCGCCGCGACCAGCTCGTCGTGGCTCCCGAGCTCGCTGATCAGGCCGTCCTCGACGACCGCCACCCGGTCGGCGTCGTGCGCCGTCTGCAGCCGGTGCGCGATCGCGATCACGGTCCGGCCCTCGAGCACGGCCGCCAGCGACCGCTCCAGATGCCGCGCCGCCCGTGGGTCGATCAGCGAGGTCGCCTCGTCGAGTACGAGAGTGTGCGGGTCGGCCAGCACCAGCCGGGCCAGCGCCAGCTGCTGGGCCTGGGGCGGGGTCAGCGCCAGCGTGCCGGACCCGACGACCGTGTCGAGCCCGGCCGGCAGCGCGGCCACCCACTCCCACGCGTCCACGGCGTCCAGCGCGTCCCGCAGCCGGCTGTCGTCGGCCGCGTCGTCCAGCGCCAGCGCGAGGTTGTCGCGCAGCGTGCCGACGAACACGTGGTGCTCCTGGGTGACGAGCGCGACGTGGCCGCGCAGGTCGTCCAGCGGCAGCTCGGTCAGCCCGACGTCGCCGACGGTCACCCGGCCGGTGCGCGGCCCGTGGATCCCGGCGAGCAGCCGACCGAGGGTCGACTTGCCGGCACCCGACGGCCCGACCATGGCGATCCGCTCGCCAACCGTCAGCGACAGGTCCACGCCGTGCAGCACGTCGCGGCCCGCGACGTAGGAGAACCGGACGTCGTCGGCCTCGATCGCCTCGTGCGCCGGCTCTCGCCCGGTCGGCGTGCGGTCGTCGGGCACCTGCGCGACACCGAGCAGCCGAGCCAGCGACGCGCCGCCGACCTGCAGCTCGTCCATCCACATCAGCAGCCGGTCGACGGGGTCGATCAGCTGCTGCACGTACAGCGTCGCCGCCGTCACGGCGCCCAGGGACGTCTGGCCGCCAGCGTACAGCCAGCCGCCGATCAGCAGCGTCGCCACGGTCGGCACCAGGTAGCCCATCTCCGCGGTCGGGAACCACCGCGTGCGCAGGTACAGCGTGTACTTCTCGGCCTCGAACGACTCCCGCACCGCGTCGTCGATCCGGCCGACCCGCTCGTCGCGCAGGCCGAGCGCCTCGACCGTACGCGCGCCGTCGACCGTCTCGGCCAGCGTCGCGTTGATCTCGGCGTACGACGCGTTCTCCCGCAGGTAGCCGTCCTTCGCCCGCTTGAGGTACCAGCGGGTCGCCACCCACAGCGCGGGTACTCCGAGCACCAGCGCGATGCCGACCCAGCCGCCCACCAGCAGACACGCAGCAACCGTGAACAGCGTCGTGACCAGCGCGATGATCGTCTCGGGCACGGCGAAGCGCACCGACCAGCCCAGCGCGTCGACATCGCGTGAGGTGCGGGTCAGCAGGTCGCCGGTGCCGGCCCGCTCGACCGTACCCACCGGCAGCGCCAGCGTCTCCCTGACGAAGTCCTCGCGCAGCTCCGCCAGCACCGTCTCGCCCAGCCGGAACGACGCGTAGCGGGCGTACCTGGTGAGGACGGTCTGGGTCAGCAGGAAGCCGCCGACCAGCAGGATCGTCCGGTCGACGTACGACACCGTCGTGCCCCCGTCGACCGCCTCGACCAGGTCGCCGATCAGCCGTGGCGCGGCCAGCCCGGCGATCGCGGCCAGACAGTGCAGGCCGACGGTGACGGTCAGCGCACGCGGGTGCCGGCGGGCCAGCGACCGCGCGTAGCGGCGCACCTGGCCGGCGTCGGCGACCGGCAGGATCTCCCTCATTCGTCCTCACCTCGGGTGACGACCCGGCGGTAGCGCGGGTCGGAGCGCAGCAGGTCGCGGTGCCGGCCCTCGGCGACCACCCTGCCTTCGTGCACGAACGCCACCTGGTCGACCCGGTCGAGCAGCAGCGGGCTGGCGGTGACGACGGCGGTCGTACGCCCGGCCCGGTGCGCGGCGAGCCGCTCGGCGATGCGCGCCTCGGTGTGTGCGTCGACGGCCGACGTCGGCTCGACCAGCAGGAGTACGTCGGGGTCGGCGACGAGCGCCCTGGCCAGGACGACCCGCTGGCGCTGGCCGCCGGACAGCGACCGCCCGCGTTCCTCGAGCTGTGAGGCCAGCCCGTCGGGCAGTGCGTCGACGACGTCCTCGGCGGAGGCCGTGTGGACCGCGTCCCACAACACGGCGTCGTTGACCGGCCGGCCGGCCTGGAGTGCCTCGCGCAGCGACCCGGCGAACAGCGCCGACCCGGTGTCGCTGACCAGCACCCGGCGTCGGACGACGGCCCGCGGGAGGTCGGCGAGCGCGACACCGGCCAAGGTGACGTCGCCCTCGGAGTAGCGGCCCAAGCGGTCGGCGATGACACCTGACATCGCGGAGTCGTCGCTGACGATCGCGGTCAGCCGGCCGGGCTCGACCCGTACCCCGCTCCCGGCGTCGACCAGGGCACCACGGCCCGGCTCGACAGCGGGCTCCGCCGGGTCGGCCAGCTCCGGGGTGAGCTGCAGGATGTTGCAGACCCGGCGGGCGGCCACGAGCGCGCGGAGATACTTGTTGGCGAACTCGGTGGCCGTACGCAGGGGGACCATCAGGAACGCGGCGTACCCGTAGAACGCGACCAGCTCGCCGGGGCTGATGTCTCCCCGCACGGCGTAGCGGGCGCCGAGCCACACCACGACCACGACGAAGATCCCGGGCAGCAGGATCTGCAGGGCGTCGAGGAGCGACTGCAGCCGGCCGACCTGGACGCCGACCGCGCGGACGCGCTGCGACTCCCGGGCGTAGCGGTCGTGGAAGACCTCCTCACCACCGATGCCGCGTAGCACGCGCAGGCCGCCGACGATGTCGCTCGCCAGCGTGGTGAGCCGGCCCATCATGTCGCGTTGCTGCAGGTTGCGCCGCTGCAGCGGACGCAGCAGCGGACCGATGGCGAGCAGCAGCAGCGGCATCCCGATGAGGACGACCAGGCCGAGCGACACCGAGGTACGGAGCAAGATCACCGCGACCACGAGGAACGACACGAACGCGCCGGCGAGCCGGCCGAGAACGTCCATCGCGTTGCCGACGTGGGCCAGGTCGTTGGCGCCGACGCTGACCACCTCGCCGGTGGCCACCCGCTTGGGCAACGTCGCGCCGAGCTCGCTCGCCTGGCGGCCGACCAGCTGCACCGTGCGGTACGCCGCGGTCAACCAGTTCGTGACGGCGAACCGGTGCCGGAACACACCCGCGACCGCCTGCAACGCGCCGATGCCGGCGAGGGCACCCGTCCAGACCAGCAGCGCGGAGGTGTCCTTCGCGGCGACGCCCGCGTCGATGGCGCGGCCGATCACCGCGGGCATCAGCGCCTGGGCCACCATCCAGATGGTGCCGAACGCGATCCCGCCTGCGAGCGTGCGGAGCTGCCCGCGCGCGACCCACCAGAGGTAGCGGCCGGGCGAGCGGGAGTCGGCGACGCCTGGATCGGCGTGCGGGAGCTTGCGCATAGCCCTCCCACGGTAGGAGCCGCGGTCACGCGGAGCCATCGAATATTCGCCGCCGGTGTGCGCGGCGGTTCACGTCGTATTCGCCGCGAGGTCTCGCGGGCGCCATCGGTGGTCATTAGGGTGGCCGCCATGAGAGCCATCCGCACCGCTCAACGGGGGGCCGTTCTCCTCGTCGCCGCGCTCGCCACCGGCCTCGCCGGTGCCCCGTTCGCCGCCGCAACGCCCACCGACTCCGACCGCTCCCGCGTCATCGACAGGCCGGCGAAGCAGGTCGATGTGCCACTGGTTATCGCGCACCGCGGGGCCAGCGGCCACCGGCCGGAGCACACGCTCGCTGCCTACCGACTGGCGATCCGGATGGGCGCCGACTTCGTCGAGCCCGACCTGGTCTCCACCAGCGACGGGGTGCTGGTCGCCCGGCACGAGAACGAGATCTCCGGGACGACCGACGTCGCCGAGCACCCCGAGTTCGCCTCCCGGCGTACGACCAAGGTGATCGACGGCCGCAGCCTGACCGGCTGGTTCACCGAGGACTTCACGCTCGCCGAGCTGAAGACGTTGCGGGCGATCGAGCGGCTGCCGGAGGTGCGGCCCCGCAACACCCGCTTTGACGGGCGGTTCGAGGTGCCGACCTTCGACGAGGTGCTCGACCTGGTGGAGCGGGAGAGCAGGCGGCGCGGGGAGGTCGTCGGCGTTTACCCGGAGACGAAGCACCCGACGTACTTCCAGTCGATCGGCCTCGGCCTGGAAGAGCCGCTGGTGGCCACCCTGAAGGCCCGCCACCTCAACCGTCCGAACGCGCCGGTCTTCCTGCAGTCGTTCGAGACGACGAACCTGCGCCAGCTCGACGAGCTGGTTCGTACGCCGATCGCCCAGCTGATCGACGCCACCGGCGCGCCGTACGACCTGGTGGTGGCCGGGGACCCGCGGACGTATGCCGACCTGGTGACGCCGGAGGGGCTAGCCGACATCGCGACGTATGCCGACGGCATCGGCGCCCACAAGAACGTCGTGATCCCGCGGGACTCGGCGGACTTCCTGCTGGAGCCGTCCGACGTCGTCGACGACGCCCACGACGCCCGGCTGGACGTGCACGTGTGGACGATGCGGGACGAGAACCAGTTCCTGCCGGCGGACTTCCGGATCGGCTCGGACCCGAACGCCAAGGGCGACGCCCGCGCCGAGCACCTGGCGTTCCTCGACGCCGGGGTCGACGGGATCTTCTCCGACTACCCGGACACCGCGGTGGCCGCCCGGGACGCCTGGCTCCGCCAGCAGGTCGCCGTCCACTAACGACCTCACCCCCAGAGCGACATTCTGGCCGGACATTTCGGGCGGCTGATGGCGGTCTGGGGTGAAGTCGATGCGGTGAGGGTCACGCCTCCGGCATCAGCACCCAGGCGACCAGATAGGCGATGATCAGCGAGCCGAAGCCGAGCACGGCGCCGACCACGACGAGCAGCCGCACCAGGTTCGCGTCGACGCCGAAGTACTCGGCCACGCCGCCGCACACGCCGCTGATCCAGCGGTCGTCACGGCTGCGGACGAGGCGCTTGCGCGCCGGCGGCAGCTCCTGCGGCGCGTCGTGTGGTCCGTCGTTGGGGTGTTCCGGCTCGGCGCCGGCCTGCGGGTTGGCCTCGGTCATCATCGGTTCTCTCCGTTGGTGTCGCCATTGGTGTCGCTCGTGGTGTCGCTCGTGGTGTGGCTCGTGGTGTCGATCCGGGCGGTGTGCTCGGGCTCGTGCGTCGGCTCGGCCGCGTCGTCACGGACGTCTTCGGAGCGGCCGCGGGACCCCTTCACGAGCGTCGCCGCCAGACCGATCACACCGGCGAGGACGAGCAGTGTCGGGAGGGCCCAGCCGGCGCGCTCCACGTCGATCCAGTCGGCTTCGTACATCAGCGCCAGCGACGCCGTGCCGAGGAAGATCAGGCCGAACACGAGCGGGGTGACGTTGAGCGGATGGGTCTTCATCGGGTCCTCACCTCTGCGCTGCCGAAGGTCATGTCGAGGGTGAGGTCGAGCTCGGGGGCTCCGACCCCACCGTCGATGTGTCGCTCGAAGTCCACGTCGCTACCGTCGCGACGCACGCCGTCGACGACCATCTCGCCGCCGCCGCTGATGTCGCCGCGGACGTCGACGTCGAGGCCGTCGGGCACGATCACCGTCATCTCGCCCGCCGTTATCTCGAGGTCGAGGGTGCGGCCGTCGAGGTTCTCCAGGTCATCGATCGCGGTGAGGTCGATGACCATCCGGCCGGCGGCGAGCGAGTAGCCGTCGGCCAGACCAGCGGCGCTGGTGGGGCTGCGGTGCAGGTCGTCGAACGCGAGCCGCGGCACGAAGGTCGCGACCGCCAACACCAACGACGCCACCAGCCCGAGGAAGATCAGCCCGCCGGTGCGGCCGAACCACGCACCGACCACCAGCATCGCGCCGATGATGCCGAGTGCGAGCGCCGGGTACGCCACGTCGGTGACATCGGCGACGGTGGTCTCGTAGATCCCGAGCAGACCCACTCCCAGCACGACCAGGGCCAGCGTCGGCCAGAACAGCAGCCGGCCACGGTCGCGCTTCGACGGCGGCGGCGGGTACGGCTGGTACCCGGTCGCAGGCTGATGCGGCGGCTGGTGCGGGGGCTGGTGCGGGGGCTGGTGCGGGGGCTGATGCGGGGCGTACACCGTCGGCGTCGCCCCGCTCGGGCCGTCCACCGTCGTACCCCGGTTGCCGCGGCTCTGCAGCACGAGGTACGCGATCAGGCCGAGGATGAGCAGCGGCCAGGGGAAGCCCCAGCCCCGGCCCCAGCCCCAGTCGCCCCAGCCGCCGCCGACCAACAGCAGGCCGGCCACGACCCCGATCACGATGAGCGCGGTGGCGCGGTTGCCGGGCGACGTGGAGATGGCGCCGTCCTCCTGACCGTCCTCGGGTACGAGCAGCCAGGCGGCGCCATACAGCAACAGGCCGGCACCGCCGAAGAAGGCGAGTACGACGAAGGCCACTCGGATCAGCGTCGGGTCCACGTCGAGGTGTCGACCGAGCCCGCCGGCGACGCCGGCGATCTTGCGGTCGCCGCGGCTGCGACGCAGGCGGCCGAGGTCACGCATCTGGTCGCCGCTGACGCGCGGGCCGTTGGATGCGCCCTGGCCGGGTGCGTCGGGAGGTGTCTGTGTCATACCTCGATAGTGCTTCCAGGCCGGCGTGCACACCATCGGTGACGACCCTGATCTTGCGGGATGTCCGGATTGCGCAGGCCAGGGTGGGGCCAGGGTGTCGTCTCATGGTCGCGCGCTCGTACGCGTGTGACGATTGAGCACAGATGGACACGAACTCCGAACCCTTCACGCCCCGGCACGCCACCCGTAGCGCAGACGACCGCTATCTCGGCGGTGTTGCCGGCGGCCTTGCCATGCACCTCGGGCTCCCGCCGATGTGGGTACGGGCGGGCTTCCTCGTCTCGACGGTGCTCGGCGGGTTCGGGATCGTCATGTACGCCGCACTGTGGATGGTGCTGCCGCTCGACGCGAGGTTCACCGAGTCCGAGCCGGGGCTGGCCGCCGCCACCCGGCAGGGCAGACGGCCGCGCCGCGCGACCAAGCTCGAGGACGTCGGCCCGCTGGTGGCGCTGTCGGTCGCCGGCATCGGTGTGGTGATCTTGCTGCAGTCGGTGATCGGCTGGGGCTCGGCGCTGTTCTGGCCGCTGTTGATCGGCACCATCGGCATCGCGGTGCTGTGGCGGCAGGCCGACGAGGCCCAGCGTGAGCGCTGGACCGACACGTCGGGACGGGTCAACCCGCTGCGCGCGATCGTGGGTGGCGGCGGATGGGCGTCGTACACCCGGCTGCTGGTCGGCGGGGTGCTGCTGGTGACGGCGGTCGCGGTGTTCGCCGTTCAGTCGGGCCGGGTCGGTGAGCTCGGCGAGATCCTCGTCGCGGTGGTGCTCGGAGTCCTCGGCCTCGCGCTGATCGTCGGGCCGTGGCTGTTCCGGCTCGCCAACGACCTGACCGCGGAGCGCAGTGCCCGGGTGCGTACGCAGGAACGTGCGGACATGGCTGCGCACCTGCACGACTCGGTGCTGCAGACGCTGGCGCTGATCCAGAAGCATGCTGCGGACGGCCGGATGGTCGCGACGTTGGCCCGAGCCCAGGAACGCGATCTGCGGTCCTGGCTGTACGGCGACCCGGCGAAGACCGCGGCGACCGTCTCGGGTGCCCTGCGTACCGCGGCCGCCGAGGTCGAGGACGGCCACGGTGTACCCGTCGAGGTGGTCACGGTGGGCGACGCGGCAATGTCCGAGGCGCTGACCGCATTGGTGCAGGCGTCGCGGGAGGCGATGGTCAACGCCGCGAAGCATTCCGGCGCCGACAAGGTCGACGTGTACGCGGAGATGGGCGAGGGTGACGTCCTGGTGTTCGTACGCGACCGGGGCAAGGGCTTCGACCAGGCCCAGATCCCGGACGACCGGCTGGGTCTGCGTGGCAGCATCATCGACCGGATGGAGCGCCACGGCGGCGACGCCGAGATCAAGACCGCACCGGGTGAGGGCACCGAGGTGCGGCTGTCCATGACCCATCGGACCGGGCAGACCAACGGCCAGAACAGAACGGCAGAAGAGAGCAGCTGATGAACGCAACCCAGAGCACGCGGCGCACCGTCTTGCTGGTCGACGACCACGCGATGTTCCGCACCGGTGTGCGCGCCGAGATCGCGGACGCCGTCGAGGTGGTCGCCGAGGCGGCCGACGTCGACGAGGCGGTGGCGAAGGTGCTCGAGCTGCGACCGGAGGTCGTGCTGCTCGACGTACACCTGCCTGGCGGCGGCGGTGGCGAGGTGCTGCGCCGGGTCGGGCATCGCGCCCCGGAGACGAAGTTCCTGGCGCTCAGCGTCTCCGACGCCGCCGAGGACGTGATCGGCACGATCCGCTCGGGTGCCCGGGGTTACGTCACGAAGACCATCACCGGACCCGAGCTGGTGGCGGCGATCGGCCGGGTCGCCGACGGTGACGCGGTCTTCTCGCCGCGGCTGGCGGGTTTCGTGCTGGACGCGTTCGCCGGCTCGATCGAGGTGGCCCAGGTCGACGAGGACCTCGACCGGCTCACCGAGCGGGAGCGCGAGGTGATGCGGCTGATCGCCCGCGGGTACGCGTACAAGGAGGTCGCCAAGGAGCTGTTCATCTCGATCAAGACGGTCGAGACGCACGTGTCGAGCGTGTTGCGCAAGCTCCAGCTGTCCTCGCGGCACGAGCTGACCCGTTGGGCCTCCGACCGCCGCCTGATCTGAGCCTGCGCCGGCCGCGCGGGCGGTCGGGGTGCCGGACGGCGGGTAATAGAGTCCGCGGCATGGATTTCGCGCACGACGTCCTGCTGTTCGTCCACCTGCTCGGCATGGCAGCGTTGTTCGGTGGGGCGTTCGTGCAGGTCAACGTCGGCCAGCGGGTCGTGAACAATGCGATGCTGCACGGCGCGCTCACCCAGGTCGTGACCGGGCTGCTGCTGGTCGGCCTGCGGGAGCGTGACGCCGACGCCGAGGTCGACCACGCGAAGGTCGGCGTCAAGTTCGGGCTCGCGGTGGTCATCGGCCTGCTGGTGTGGGTCAACCGCGGAAAGACCATCCCCGATGGGCTGTACGCCGGATTGCTCGGCCTGACCGCGGTCACGATCGGCGTCGCCGTCTTCTGGTGAGGTTGCTCAGGCGGTGGGTACGACGAGGTACGCCTCCGCGAAGCTGCCCTCGGCCAGACCCGCCTCCACCGCCCACGCGCCGAACGACGTGCGTACCCGGGACTCGAGCGAGACCGGGTCGGCGTGCTGGCTGACATGGGCCAGGATCGCCCTCATCTTGCGGTCGAACCCCGCCGTCACGTCCATGACGTGGTTGGTGTCCGGATGCCCGGAGATCCACGTGTCGGGTACGGTCCACGGCTCCAATCCGGCCGCGAGCAGGTCGGGGAACGCGAACGGGTTGCGCGCCGCCGGGTAGATCGCCTGCAGTGCGGCCTCGCCGGCGGCCAGGTGGTCGGGATGGCTGCGGAAGATCCGGGAGTAGTCGCGGTCCGGGCTCTGCACGACCGCCCGTTGGGGCCGTACCTCGCGGATCACCCGGGTCAGCTGCTCGACCAGCTCCCGGGACACCGTCAGCTCGCCGTCGACGTACCCGAGGAACCGCACGTCGCTGACGCCGACGATCGCGGCGGCCGTGGTCTGCTCGGCGCGCCGGATGCCGGCCAGGTCGGCCCGTGACACGGCTGGGTCGAACCCACCGGCCTGGCCGTCGGTGACCACGCAGTAGGTCACCTCGATGCCCGCGTCGGTCCAGCCCGCCACCGTCCCGGCGACGCCGAAGTCGACGTCGTCCGGGTGCGCCGAGACCACGAGGACCCGCTCGACGTCACGGTCGGGCAGCGGGCGCGGGGTGGGCGGGCTCACGACCTCAGACCATAACGAGCGATGTCGGCCCTGACCCGTAGGCTGGACCTGTAATGAGCGCCCTTTTCCCGATCCCGCAGGCCAGCGCCCCTCCCGACTCCACCAACGGGGCTTCCCCCACCGGCCGGCGACGCAACCCTGACCCTGACACGCTGCTCGACGGCCTCAACCCGTCCCAGCGGCGGGCCGTCCTGCACGAGGGGTCACCGCTGCTCGTCGTCGCCGGTGCCGGCTCGGGCAAGACCCGGGTGCTGACCCGCCGGATCGCGTGGCTGCTCGCCCAGCGTGGCGCCCACCCGGGCTCGATCCTCGCCATCACGTTCACCAACAAGGCAGCGGCCGAGATGCGCGAGCGGGTCGAGGAGCTGGTGGGCGGGCGGGCGCGTGCCATGTGGGTGTCGACGTTCCACTCCGCGTGCGTACGTATCCTGCGCCGAGACATCGACAAGCTCGGGTACAAGTCGTCGTTCAGCATCTACGACGACGCCGACCAGCGCCGGCTGGTCAGCCTGGTCTGCCGCGACCTCGACCTCGACCCTAAGCGCTACAACCCGCGCGCGGTGCTCAACTGGATTTCCAACTGCAAGAACGACCTGCGCGACGACGATGACGCCGCCAAGCACGCCGACAACCATCTTCAGGAGATCTACGCCGAGGTCTACGCCACCTACCAGGCACGGTTGCGGCAGGCCAACGCGCTCGACTTCGACGACCTGATCATGATGACGGTGCACCTGTTGCAGTCGTACCCCGAGGTGCGGGAGACCTACCGTCGACGGTTCCGGCATGTCCTCGTCGACGAGTACCAGGACACCAACCATGCGCAGTACGCCCTGGTCCGCGAGCTGTGTGCCCCGCTCGCCGCTCGGCGTACGGCCGACGGCGACCTGGTCGGCGCCGACCCGACGACGGGCGAGCCCAGCTCAGACACTGCACCGGACTCGGTGTCCGAGCCGGCCGAGCTGATGGTGGTGGGCGACGCCGACCAGTCGATCTATGCGTTCCGCGGCGCCAACATCCGCAACATCATGGCGTTCGAGGAGGACTTCCCGGACGCCGCCACGATCCTGCTCGAGCAGAACTACCGGTCCACACAGAACATCCTGTCGGCCGCCAACGCCGTGATCAGCCGCAACAAGGGTCGCAAGGAGAAGCACCTCTGGTCCGAGGAGGGCGACGGCGAGCTGGTGGTGGGCTACGTCGCCGACGACGAGCACGACGAGGCCCGGTTCGTCGCCGAGGAGATCGACCGGCTCAGCGACGACGAGGAGGCGAAGCCCGGGGACGTCGCCGTCTTCTACCGCACCAACGCCCAGAGCCGGGTGTTCGAGGAGGTGTTCATCCGGGTCGGCCTCCCGTACAAGGTGGTCGGCGGGGTGCGGTTCTACGAACGCCGAGAGGTGCGCGACGCGCTGGCGTACCTCCGGGTCCTCAACAACCCCGCCGACTCGGTCTCGCTGCGCCGCATCCTCAACGTCCCCAAGCGCGGCATCGGCGACCGTGCCGAGGCCTGTGTGGAGGCGCTCGCGTCACAGCAGCGCATCACGTTCTGGGAGGCGCTGCAGCGCGCCTCGGAGGCGCCGGCGCTGGCGACCCGCTCGCTGAACGCCGTGACCGGCTTCGTCGACCTGATCGAGGGTCTGCAGGCGATGGTGGCCGACGGCGTCGCGGCCGACCAGGTCCTGGAGGCGGCGTTGAGCCGCAGCGACTACCGAGCCGAGCTCGAGGCGAGCACCGACCCTCAAGACGAGACCCGGCTGGAGAACCTCAACGAGCTGGTCGCGGTGGCGCGCGAGTTCAGCGCCGAGGCCGAGTCGCCGACGCTCGACGACTTCCTCGAGCGGGTGGCGCTGGTGGCCGACACCGACCAGATCCCCGACGACGACCCGGACGGCGACGGCGTGGTCACGCTGATGACGTTGCACACCGCGAAGGGGCTCGAGTTCCCGGTGGTCTTCCTGACCGGTCTGGAGGACGGCGTGTTCCCCCACTCGCGGTCCCTCGCGGACACCAAGGAGCTGGAGGAGGAGCGTCGGCTGGCGTACGTCGGGCTCACCCGGGCTCGCCGCCGGCTGAACGTCTCCCGGGCCGCGGTGCGCAGCGCGTGGGGTGCGCCGCAGCACAACCCGGCGTCGCGGTTCCTCGAGGAGATCCCTGACCTGCTGATCAACTGGCGACGCACCGACGCCGACCGGGTGACCTGGGGCGGGATGTCGGTGTCCGGGCGGCGCGACGAGGGCGCTGCGGTGGCCCGGAAGAAGTCCACCTGGACCGGCGCTGGTGCGATCACCGCCAGCACGACGACGCGGCCGGTGCCGTCGCTGGTGGCCGGAGACCGGGTGATGCACGACTCGTTCGGCCTGGGCACCGTGGTCGTGGTGCGGGGTGAGGGCGACAAGGCCCAGGCCGAAGTCGACTTCGGCTCGGGCGGCGTCAAGCGGCTGCTGCTCAGGTTCGCGCCGGTCGAGAAGCTGTAACACAGCACCAAGCCCGGCCAGCGCTGCTGGTCCGGGCCTGGTGTGCGTTCGTGGCGGTGCGGGTCAGGGGTTGACGCCGCGCTCGATCAAGGCGGAGTACGGGTCGATCGGCGTCTCGGGGTCGGGGCGCACCTCGAGGTGGAGGTGCGGGCCGGTGGTGTTGCCGGTCATGCCGACGTAGCCGATCACGTCGCCGGCCGAGACCTCTTCGCCGGCGGCGACCGTGGCGCTGGCCTGGTGGCAGTACCACGTCTGGGTGCCGTCGTCGTGGGTGATCACGGTCTTGTTGCCGTACGAGCCGTCGTACCCGACCGAGGTGACGATGCCGTGGCCAACCGACATGATCGGCGTGCCGTACGGTGCGGCGAAGTCGAGCCCGGTGTGGTCACCGGCCCACAACCCGCCGCCCTGGCCGTACCGAGCGGTCAGCCGGTAGCTGTCCATCGGGAGAACCCACTGCTTGGACTCGAGCTCGTCGGCGCGCTCGCTGGCCAGCTCGGCGAGCTGGGCGAGAGCGGCGTCGCGGGCCTCGGCGCGCTGCGATGCCGCCGCCTCGATCTCGGCCTGGCTGACGCTGTTCTGGTCGTCGATCGGCTGGCGTCCTGAGCTGCGGCTGATCGTGATGCCGCGGCCGTCGGAGCCGATCACGGTGCTGGTCGCCTTGCCGTCCTTGGTGACCTGCTTGGTGTCGGAGCCGAACCCGACGATGCTGGCCGCTACCTGCTTGCCGTCGTCGGAGCTCGGCGTCGCTTGGGCCGAGCCGACGCTGATGGCGCCGGCCGCGGCGACCACCAGGGCTGCCGTGCCCGCGACTAGCGAGGGTGACGGTCGGATGAAGCCGGCCGGGATGCGTGGCTCCCCTGGACGGGGACGGCCGCCCGTGCGGCCGGGAGCGGGGGCAGCTGCTCGAGTGCGGGTGCGGGCCCCGGTGGAGCGGCTGCCGGTCCGGCTGCTGGCGCTGCTACGGGTCCGGCTGCTGGTGCTGCTACGGGTCCGGCTGCTGGTGCTGCTACGGGTCCGGCTGCTGGGGGTGCTGCGAGTACGGCGGCCGGCGGGGGTGTCCGTACGGGCGGCAGCGGGGCTGTCCGTACGGGCGGCAGCGCGGCGGCCGGTGGGGGCGTCGCTACGGGTAGCAACGGCCGGGAGGTCAAGACGAGTGTCGGTGGGAGTGCTGATGTCGGCCGGGAGCTTCGTTCGAGCGGCCTCGGTGACACCCGTGTCGACACCCGTGTCCGTACGTGCTGTGGAGCGGTGCCGTGCCGAGTGCCGTCCCGCCGTACCGGGTGGGGTAACGGCCGTCTTGGAACGGGTGCTCTGGGTCGAGGCTTCACGCCTGCTCGCCCGACGCCTAGGCGCGCGGTGCTGAGACAAGGGGATCCTCCGGGCTAATGGATACAGCGACGCCGACCATAACGGATCCGTCACGGCGAGGGAAACCGCATCGCTCGGTTCTGTGGACGCTAGTCAAATGACTGGGCGGTGTGCCGCCCGATGTTGTGCACGGGATCACCCGATCAGTCCGATTTTGTCACGACCCTAGGTAATCGAGGCATCACAGATGGTACGGGATCTTTATCCCGCGGCGCCAGAGCAAATTTCTGTCGTCTAGGCTGTGCGCAGATGTCTCACCCAGCTGGAGAATCGATGAGCACAGTACGAGTCGTCGTCGCCAAGCCCGGCCTGGACGGCCACGACCGCGGCGCGAAGGTCGTCGCCCGTGCGCTTCGTGATGCTGGCATGGAGGTCATCTACACCGGCCTGCACCAGACGCCGGAGCAGATCGTCGAGACCGCGATCCAGGAGGACGCCGACTGCATCGGGCTGTCGGTGCTGTCCGGTGCGCACATGACGCTGTTCCGCAAGCTGATCGACCTGCTGCGTGAGCGAGACGCCGCCGACATCGTGGTGTTCGGCGGCGGGATCATCCCGGACGGTGATGTGCCGCTGCTGACCGAGGCCGGCGTCGCCAAGGTGTTCACCCCGGGCGCGACGACGTACGAGATCGTGGCCTGGGTCCGCGAGAACGTCGGCAACGAGTCGCCCGCCCCCGCCTGACGGTCGCGAGGTCGAATTTTGCCCCATGGGGCTCTGCTGACTGATGTGTGGGCAGTTCCGTCTGGGGAGGGTGGCCCGCGAGCTGGGGCACGCAGACCCCTGAGGTCGACCCACACGTCCAGCAGCCGAGCCCCAATGGGGCGATCTTCGACACGCCGTGACCACCCACCACCGGACATACGCGCAACCTCGGCGCGAAGGTCCGCACGAGGGGAAGGTCACCTGCGAAAGTGGGCGTCAGGCCGGGGACGGGTGGGCCAGCATCCAGGCACTGGTCAGGTCGGCCAGCTCCTCCGGCCGTGACCGCGGCACCCAGTGGCCGCAGTCCAGGTCGACCCGGTGCAGCGTCTCGACGTACTGCTCCAGCCCGTCGAGCAGGCCCGGCCGGAGGAACGGGTCCTTCGACGGCACCACCAGCTGGACCGGCACTCGGGTGCGGCCCGGGCCGGGGTGCCGCAGCCGACGCAGGACGTTCGCGCGGTACAGCTCCAGGCCGTTCACCGCGTCCCGTGTGACGGAGTCACCCCAGGCCCCCTCCGGGAGCCGCTCGCGCCGAGCCAACTCGGCCACGATCCGGCCGCCGAGGTGTCGCCACACCAGCTCGGGCAGCAGCGGCAGGAGGAACAGGTAGACGTACCAGCTGTGCAGCGCCTGGCCGAGCTGCTCGCGCCTCGGTGCAGTGCGGAAGAACGCGGCGAGATGGTCGAGCGACGGACCGCTGACCGACGTGTACGACGCGATGCGCCCCTGCAGCCGTGGGTCGCTGTCCTCCGTCGTGACGGCGTCCCACAACGCGACGGAGCCCCAGTCGTGCCCGAGCAGGTGCACGGGCCGGTCCGGCGACGTCGCGTCGATGACCGCGACGAGGTCGTCCACCAGCCGCTCGGTGCGGTACCCGGTGCGGTCACGCGGCACCGTCGACTCCCCGGACCCGCGTACGTCGTAGGTCACGACATGCACCTCCGGCGCGAGCCGGTCCGCCAACGGCGCCCACATGGCCTGTGAGTCGGGGTACCCGTGCAGGGCGACCAGGGTCGGCGCCGCCGGCTCTCCGTACTCGCGCACCGCAAGACTGACCTCCCCCGAGGTGACGTTTCGCTGATGCATCTGCTGGTTCCTCTCTCCGCTGGACGGCAGACCCAGGTCGCCGTGACGCACGGCACGTGGCTAGAGTCCGATCGGGACATCCCGCATCGTTGCCGACCCTACGAAGGACGGGCACAACCGTGGACTTGATGGAGTACCAAGCGAAGCAGGTCTTCGCCAAGCACGACGTGCCGGTGACGCTGGGCACCGTGGTGGAGAACGCCGAGGATGCCCGCGCCGCAGCCGAGGAGCTCGGCGGACGCGTGGTCGTCAAGGCGCAGGTGAAGACGGGCGGCCGGGGCAAGGCCGGTGGGGTCAAGCTGGCCGCTGATCCGGACGACGCCGTGGCGAGGGCCGGTGAGATCCTCGGGATGGACATCAAGGGCCATACGGTGCACCGGGTGCTGCTGGCGCCCACCGCCGATATCGCCGAGGAGTACTACTTCTCGTTCCTGGTCGACCGGGCGAACCGCAACCACCTGTGCATCGCCTCGATCGAGGGTGGGATCGAGATCGAGGAGGTCGCGAAGACCAACCCGGATGCGGTGGCAAAGGTGTCGATCGACCCGGGGGTCGGTGTGGACGACGCGAAGGCGGCCGAGATCGTGGCGGCGACCCGGTTCCCGGCCGAGGTCGCCGACGAGGCCAAGGAGCTGATCAAGAAGCTGTGGGACGTCTTCGTCAAGGAGGACGCCACGTTGGTCGAGGTCAACCCGCTGGTACGGCTAGCCGAAGGCGGCCTGGAAGCGCTGGACGGAAAGGTGTCGCTGGACGAGAACGCCGACTTCCGCCACGACGACCACGCCCAGTTCGAGGACACGTCGTCGGTCGACCCGCTCGAGCAGGCGGCGAAGGAGAAGGGCCTCAACTACGTCAAGCTGGACGGCGCGGTCGGCATCATCGGCAACGGCGCCGGCCTGGTGATGTCGACGCTCGACGTCGTCGCGTACGCCGGGGAGAAGCACGACGGGGTGAAGCCGGCGAACTTCCTCGACATCGGCGGCGGGGCATCGGCCGAGGTGATGGCCAACGGCCTGCACATCATCTTGGGTGACGACCAGGTGAAGAGCGTGTTCGTGAACGTGTTCGGCGGGATCACCGCCTGTGACGCGGTCGCCAACGGCATCGTGCATGCGTTGGAGCTGCTCGGCGACGAGGCGAACAAGCCACTGGTCGTACGCCTGGACGGCAACAACGTCGAGGAGGGACGCCGGATCCTCTCCGAGATGTCCCATCCGCTGGTGACCATGGTGGACACGATGGACGGCGCCGCCGACCGTGCCGCCGAGCTGGCTGCGGCCGCGAACTGACAAGGGACGGATCACAGTCATGGCAATCTTCCTGACCGACCAGAGCAAGGTCATCGTCCAAGGGATGACCGGCTCGGAAGGCTCCAAGCACACCCAGCGGATGCTCAGCTCCGGCACCACCGTCGTCGGCGGGGTGACACCCGGCAAGGGCGGCCAGTCGGTCGACTTCGAGGGCGCATCGGTGCCCGTGTTCAGCTCGGTCGCCGACGCGGTCGAGGGCACCGGGGCGGATGTGTCGGTGGTGTTCGTACCGCCGAAGTTCACCAAGGCTGCGGTGGTGGAGGCGGTGGATGCGGCGATGCCGTTGGTGGTGGTGATCACCGAGGGGGTGCCGGTGCATGACACGGCGGGGTTCTTCGCCTATGCGCAGGCGGCGGGTACGACGCGGATCGTGGGGCCGAACTGT
>WHTB01000336.1 GCA_009379735.1 Propionibacteriales bacterium | reverse complement strand
GGCCACATCCTGATCGGCGCCGGCGTCCTGCCCGGCTACCGCGGCGTCTGGCGGGCCATGCACCTGGGCGGGCGGCTCCGGCGGCGCGACGCCGAACGCGTGTGGCCCGCGTGGACGGAGCGTCAGAGAAAGTCGCCGGAGATGTAACGCTGCAGGTTCGGTGCCATCCAGGTGACCAGGTCCTCGGCGGGCGCGGACGCCAGCGGCTCGAGGGCCAGCAGGTAGCGAGCCAGCGCCAGACCAAGCAGCTGGGAGGCCACCAGCTCGCCGCGGACCTTGGCCTCCGCCGGGTCGAGCACCTCAGCCAGCTCGGCCAAGACCATCCGCAAGATGCCGTCCCGGAGCAGGCTGGCCGCCGGCTCGCCCGTCGCGCCGGCGCGGAGCAGCGCGGCCAGCGGCAGCCTCGTGTCGGGGTCGTCCCACACGGTCAGGAACACGGTGAGCAGCCGTTCCCCCGCGCCGTCGAGGCCGCCACCGAGAATGTCGGGCGCCAGCTCGCGCGGGTCGAACGGTAGCTCCAGGGCGGCGATGAAGAGGTCGTCCTTGGTGCCGAAGTAGTGGTGCACCAGCGCCGGGTCGACGCCGGCGGCCGCCGCGACGGCACGGATCGTCGTACCCTCGAATCCCTTGCTGGCAAAGGACTCCCGCGCCGACGACAAGATCTCGCCACGGGTGTCCGGACCACCGGGCCGCCGACCGCGGCCGGCCGGCGCACGAGTCGCTCGGCTCACGGCGCTCCCCCCTGGGTGCTCTGCTGAATGCCCTGCTGGGCCTCCTGCTGGGCCCCCGGGTTGGCCACGCCCTGCACGTCGAAGTCGGCCCGGGCCACCAGGTTCAGCCGCGTGTACGCCAGCGCCTCGGCCAGGTCCTGCTCGCGGGCCGAGCGGCTGCCGGACCGGCGGGTGTTGATCTCGACGACGACCATGCCGGCGAAGTCGGACTCGGCCAGCAGCTCGAGGAACTCTGCACACGGCTGGTTGCCCCGACCCGGCACGAGGTGCTCGTCCTTCGCGGAGCCGGAGCCGTCGGCCAGGTGCACGTGCCGCAGCCGGTCGCCGAGCTCCACCGCCATCTCGACCGGGTTCGTGCCCGAGGTCGCGCTGTGCGACAGGTCGAGAGTGACGTTGGCGAAGTCGTACTCGACCGGGTTCCAGCTCGGTACGTACGCCTGGACGTCGCGACGCGGCGCCCGCCACGGGAACATGTTCTCGACCGCGAAGTGCACCCCGGTCTCGGCGTCGAGCCGGGCGATGCCCTCGACGAAACCCCTGGCGTAGTCGCGCTGCCAGCGAAACGGCGGGTGCACGACGACGACGTCGGCGCCGAGCTGCTGCGCCATCTCGGCCGACTTCTCGAGCTTGGCCCACGGCTCGGTGCCCCACACACGCTGGGTGATCAGCAGGCACGGCGCATGGATCGCGCAGACCGGGATCTGGTGATAGTCGACCAGGTGCCGGACCGCCTCGACGTCCTGGCTGATCGGGTCGATACCGACCATCACCTCGACCGCGTCGTAGCCGAGGCGTCCCGCGAGCTCGAAGCCGCTGGCCGTCGACTCGGGGTAGACCGAAGCCGTCGACAGGCCGACCAACGCGTCGGACTCGCGCACAGCGGCGTCCACGGTGGTCTCGTCGATCGGTCTCACGCCTTCAGGGTATGGCCCACGACAGCGGGCAGGTCGGTCACTCAGAGTTTGTCGAGATGCTCCAGGATCACGCCCTCACGCAGCGCCCACGGGCAGACCTCCAGCTCGTCGACCTCGAACAGGTCCATCACCGCGTCCGCGACGAGCGCGCCGGCGACCAGCTGGTGCGCGCGCGCCGGGGACACCCCGGGCAGCGTCGCGCGTTCCTCGCTCGACATCGCGGCCAGCTTGGGAATCCACTCCTGGAGCTGGTCGTGCGGCAGCGAGCGGCGTACGAAGGGGCCTTCCGCGGCCGGCGCGGCACCACAGATCCGCGACAGCGACCGGAACGTCTTGCTGGTCGCGACGTGGTGGTCGGGCCGCCCGCCGCGCAGCACGTCGCCGGCGTCGTGCGCGATTGCTGTGCGGATGTGCTTGCGCAGGCTCTTCAGGTCGTCCTCACCCGGGGCACCGCCGGACAGCCACTCGCGGGTGAGCCGGCCGGCGCCGAGCGGCAGCGATTGCGCCACCTCCGGCGACTCGTCGGCTCCGGCCGCGATCTCGAGCGAGCCGCCGCCGATGTCGAACACGGTGACCCGGCCGGCCGACCAGCCGAACCACCGGCGTACGGCGAGGAACGTCAACCTCGCCTCGTCGCCGCCCGGCAGCACCAGCAGGTTGACGCCGGTCGCGTCGTTGACCCGCCGCAGCACGTCGTCGCCGTTCGTAGCGTCACGGACCGCCGACGTCGCGAACGCCAGCACCGACTCGCAGCCCTTGTCCTCGGCCGCGACCAGCGCCTGGCGGACGAAGCCGACCAGCGCCGTCACCCCCTGCTCGGTCATGGCACCGTCGACGAGGTGCTCGGCGAGCCGCAGCGCCTCCTTCTGGGAGTACGCGGGGAGCGGCGCCGCGCCCCGATGGGCGTCGACCACCAGCAGGTGCACGGTGTTCGAACCGACATCCAGCACCGCAAGTCTCATGACCGTCACGGTATCCCCACGGGCCGGGCTAGGGTTCGACGCATGGCTGAGGTAGATCTGGTGTTCCCCCGTGCCTGGGTGGAGTTCGCCGACCCGGCGGACGCCGCCCAGACGTACCGCTGCGACCTCACCTGGCTGACGTCGCGGTGGGCGTGCATCTTCGGCAGCGGGTGCGCCGGCATCTACGCGGACCGGCCGGACGACGGTTGCTGCACGCTCGGCGCGCACTTCTCCGACAAGGGCGACGAGAAGCGGGTCAAGAAGTTCGTCAAGCTGCTCGGCAAGGACGACTGGCAGTACCGCAAGGAGGGTCGCCGCGACGGTTGGGTCGAGACCGACGAGGACGGCGAGCGCAAGACCCGCACGGTCGACGGCGCCTGCATCTTCCACAACCGTCCCGGGTTCGCTGGTGGACGCGGCTGTGCCCTGCACGGCTACGCGCTCAAGCACGGCCTGCACCCACTGGAGACCAAGCCGGACGTGTGCTGGCAGCTCCCTATCCGGCGTACGTTCCGCGACGTCGAGCTGGCCGACGGCTCGACGTACTCCGAGGTCACGATCACGGAGTACGACCGGCGGGGCTGGGGCCCCGGCGGCCACGACCTCGACTGGTACTGCAGCGGCAACACCGAGGCGCACGTCGCCCAGGACCCGGTCTACGTGTCGTACGAGCCGGAGCTGGTCGAGATGATGGGCCGGGCGGCGTACGACGTACTGTCCGCGCACTGCCTGGACCACCTCACGTCGCGCAGCAAACTCGCCGTGCACCCGGCCGACCCGAGGCCGCGACGGGGCAGCCGGCCCGCCGGCGAGAACGCCAGCACGGTCGCCGGCTGACCCTTCAGCCTGCGACGGTTAGCCGACCCCGCCGTACGGGCCATCTCACCGCTTAGCCACAATGCTTGACATGCGCCTCGACCATCTCTCGTACGCAGCAGGTCCCGATGGGCTGACCGGCACGACCACCCGACTCAACGAGCTGCTCGGCGAGAAGTTCCTCGACGGCGGCGTGCACCCACGCTTCGGCACCCGCAACGCCTACCTTCCGATCACCGACGGGCAGTACGTCGAGATCGTGGAGGTACTCGACCACCCCGCCTCCGATAAGGCCCCGTTCGGCCAGGCCGTGCGCAGCCGGTCCCAGAGCGGCGGGGGCTGGCTCGGCTGGGTCGTCTCGGTCGACGACATCAGGAGGGTCGAGAACCGCCTCGGGCGCGAGTCGGTCGAGGGCAACCGCTACCGCCCGGACGGCGTCGACCTGCGCTGGCGCCAGATCGGCGTCAAGGGCCTGCAGGCCGACCCGCAGCTGCCGTTCTTCGTGCAGTGGGGCGTCGAGCCGAACTTTCACCCGTCGTACGGCGCCACCGGCGAGGTGTCGCTGAAGAAGCTGGAGATCGCCGGCGACCCCTCGCGGGTCACCGACTGGCTCGGCGAGGACCCGGCCGGTGCGCTGGGTGGCCTCGAGGTCGAGTGGGTCGCCCCGCACGGCACCCCCGGCGTCGTCGCGGCCCACTTC
>WHTB01000011.1 GCA_009379735.1 Propionibacteriales bacterium | reverse complement strand
CGGCGCGGCGCTGGTTCCGGTCGTACGGCAGCTGCAGCATCGACGAACCCCTGGCCGACCTCACGGCGCTCGATCTGGTCTGATCAACTGAGCGCAACCAGAGGAGCGACCGCATGACGACGTGGGTGGACGGCGCAGCCGGCTCGCGGTGGGACGTCACGAACCTGCCGTACGGCGTATTCAGCATGGCCGGCGACGAGCCGCGGGTCGGGTGTCGGATCGGTGACGTGGTCGTCGACCTGGCGCCGCTGGCCGCGTCCGACCTGCTCGACGCCGCGCACGTCTTCCAGCAGCCGACGCTGAACCCGTTCATGGCCTTGGGCCGGCCGGCCTGGGACTCCGTACGCGCCTGGCTGGTGGAGATGCTCACCGACGACGCCGCGCGGTCCGAGGTCGAGCCGTTCCTGGTGCCGCTCTCCGACGTCACGCTGCACGCCCCGTTCGAGGTCGCGGACTACGTCGACTTCTACTGCTCCCTTGACCACGCGTCGAACGTCGGCACGATGCTCCGCCCCGACTCCGAGCCGCTGCTGCCGAACTGGCGGCACCTGCCGGTCGGCTACCACGGCCGCGCCGGGACCGTCGTGCCGACCGGGACCGAGGTCGTGCGACCGAGCGGGCAACGCAAGCCGCGCACCGAGACCACCCCGACCTACGGTCCGTCGCGGCGTCTCGACATCGAGGCCGAGCTGGGTTTCGTCGTCGGCGCTCCGTCGGCGATGGGCACGTCGGTCGGCACCGACTCGTTCGCCGACCACGTCTTCGGCGTCGTGCTGCTGAACGACTGGTCCGCCCGTGACATCCAGGCCTGGGAGTACGTGCCGCTCGGCCCGTTCCTCGGCAAGTCGTTCGCGACCTCGATCTCGGCCTGGGTGACGCCGCTGGCCGCGCTCGACGCCGCCCGCGTACCGCTGCCCGACCAGGATCCGCGGCCGCTCGACTACCTGCGCGTCGACGAGGACGCCGGGCTCGACATCGACGTCGAGGTGGTCTGGAACGGCACCGTCGTGTCGCGGCCGCCGTACCGGTCGATGTACTGGGCGCCCGCCCAGATGCTGGCCCACCTGACCGTCAACGGCGCCTCGCTGCGCACCGGCGACCTGTTCGCGTCCGGCACGATCAGCGGCGCGGCGCGGGAGCAGCGCGGGTCGTTCCTCGAGCTGTCGTGGGGCGGCCAGGAGCTGGTCGCGCTGGACGACGGCAGCACCCGCACCTTCCTCGAGGACGGCGACGAGGTCGTGCTGACGGCGACGGCGCCCGCACCGGCCGGCGGCCGCATCGCGCTCGGTGAGGTGCGCGGACGGATCGCGCCGGCACGTGGGTAGCCTGCACACGTGACCAAGCCGTTCGCATCCTCCGCCGACCTTGCCGCCACGACCGAGACACTCGAGGTGCTCGCCGACGGCGTCTACGCCCTCACCGCGGAGGGCGACCCCAATGTCGGGGCGATCGAGGGCGAGGACTTCCTGGTCGCGTTCGAGGCCCGGGCGACGCCGGCCGCGGCGCGCGACTGGCTGGCGGTGCTGCGCGAGCACACCGACAAGCCGGTGCGGTTCCTCGTCCTCAGCCACTACCACGCGGTGCGCGTGCTCGGGGCCAGCGCGTTCGACGCCGACGTCATCGTCGCGCACGAGAAGACCCGTGAGCTGGTCGCCGAGCGCGGCCAACAGGACTGGGCGTCCGAGTACGGCCGGATGCCGCGGCTGTTCCGCGAGCCGGAGACCATCCCGGGGCTGACTTGGCCCACCGCGACGTTCAGCGACCGGTGCACGATCCCGCTGGGCGGTGACCGCGGCGACCTGGTCTTGCAATACTGCGGCCGTGGCCACACGGAGGGCGACATCGTGGCGTGGCTGCCCGAGCAGCGCATCCTGTTCGCCGGCGACCTGGTGGAGGCGCAGGCCGCCCTCTACACCGGCGACGCGTTCCACACCGACTGGTCGTCGGCGACCCTGGACACGGTGGCGTCGTTCGGCGCCGAGGCGCTGGTCGGCGGGCGTGGTGGCGTGGCCCGAGGGCGTGCCGCGGTCGACGCCGCGATCGCGCAGACCCGCGGGTTCCTGCTGACGATGCGCGAGCAGGTCGGCGCCGTACACGCTGCCGGCGGCGAGGTGAAGGAGGCGTTCGCCCGCGCCCACTCCGCGCTCGAGCCGGAGTTCGGGAGGTGGCCGATCTTCGAGCACTGCCTGCCGTTCAACGTCCAACGTCTCTGGGATGAGTACGACGGGATCGAGCGCCCGCAGATCTGGACCGCCGAGCGAGACCGCGAGGTCTGGGCCGCGTTGCAGGACTGACGACATGGAGCCGCTCGACCTACCGCCGTACACCGGCGAGCCCGTCGTCGTGGTCGGCAACGGGCCGGTGGGTCAGACGACCGCGCTGCTGCTGGCCCGCTGGGGGATCCCGACGCGGGTGCTCGACCACCGCCCCGCCCGTGACCTGGTCGGCTCCCGGGCGATCTGCCAGCATCGCGACGTGATCGACGTGTGGGACTCGGTCGGGGTGGGTCAGCAGGTCGCCGACGAGGGGGTCACGTGGGACCTGGCGCGGACGTTCTACCGCGAGCACGAGCTGTTCAGCGTCGGCTTCACCGATGCCGGCCGCTCGCCGTTCCCCCCGTTCGTCAACCTGTCGCAGTGCCGCACCGAGGAGCTCCTCGACGAACAGATCGCCGCCACTGCGCTGGTGGACGTGCACTGGGCACACACCGCCACCGAGCTGCGGAACGCCGACCAGGCGGTCGAGGTGGACGTGGCCCCTGCCGACGCAACTGCCGAGGGTGCGGCGACGTGGCGAGCGCCGTACGCCGTGGTCTGCGCCGGTGCCCGGAGCGAGCCGATCCGCGACTGCCTCGAAGTCAGCTTCGACGGACGGTCGTTCGACGACCACTTCCTGATCTGCGACATCCGCGCCGACCTGCCGGGCTGGGAGCGGGAGCGTCGCTTCTATTTCGACCCGGAGTGGAACCCCGGCCGGCAGGTGCTGATCCACCCGTGCCCCGACTCGACCTACCGGATCGACTGGCAGGTGCCGGCCGGCTTCGACGTCGAGGCCGAGGCGGCCAGCGGTGCGCTCGACGCCCGGATCCGGCAGATCATCGGCGACGTCGAGTACGAGATCGTCTGGCGGTCGGTGTACCGGTTCCAGTCGCGGTGTGCCGATCAGATGCGGGCAGGACGGGTGCTGCTGGCCGGTGACTGCGCCCACCTGTACGCACCGTTCGGCGCCCGCGGCCTGAACTCCGGGGTCGCCGACGCCGAGAACGCCGCGTGGAAGCTCGCCTTCGTTCTGCGCGGATGGGCCGACGAGCGGCTGCTCGACAGCTATCACACCGAGCGGCGGGCCGCCGCCCTGGAGAACCTCGACGTCACGACGCGCACCATGGACTTCCTGGTGCCGCAGACCGAGCAGGCGCGACGGCACCGTCAGGACGTCCTCGATCGGGCGCTGACCGACCCCGCCGCCCGGGCCGACGTGGACTCCGGCCGGCTGTACGAGTCGTTCTGGTACGTCGACTCCGCCCTGACCACGCCCGACCCGACGCGGACGCCGGCGACCCGCCCGCCGCGTGGCCAGGCGCCGTCACCGGGTGCCGGGGTGCTGCTGCCGGACGGACCGGTGATCGACCCGGAAAGCGGTCGGCCGGCCAGGCTGCGGACCGTCTGCCGGCGCGGGCTGACCGTGCTGGTGGTGGACGACCGCGACGTGCACCTCGTGCGGGACGCGGTCCGCGATGTCGTGGCGGCGCCGGTCGCGGTGCACGGCCTCGCCGAGCTCGACCCGAGCCGCTCGCTGCTGGCGTCACTCGGCACGCGCTCCGGCGAGGCGTGGGTCATTCGGCCCGACGCGGCCGTGTCCGCCATCGTCTCGGCGAGCGACGGGGCGGCCGTGGCGGCCGCCGTCCGCCGCACCGTCGCCTGCTAGCCGCGCCATCATCGACCGGGCCGAGACGGCCGGTCAGAGGTCGAAGACCTTGCCGGGGTTGAGGATCCCCTGCGGGTCGAGTGCACGCTTGAGGTCGCGGTGCACCCGCAACGAAACCGGTCCGACCTCCCGCTCGAGCAGGTCACGCTTGAGTACGCCGACGCCGTGCTCACCGGTGATCGTGCCGCCCAGCTCCAGGCCGAGCATCATCACCTCGTCGAACCCATGCTTGGCCGCCGCGACCTGGTCCGGGTCGCCGTCGTCGAACACCACGGTGGGATGGAAGTTCCCGTCCCCGGCGTGGCCGACGATGCCGATCACGACGCCGACCCGCTCGGCGATCCGCTCGACGCCATGCACGAGGTCGGCGAGCCGGTCCCGTGGCACGCAGACGTCGTCGATCAGGAGGGTGCCGAGCCGCTCCATCGCGTCGAGGACCCGGCGACGCGCCGCGAGCAGCAGCTCGCCCTCCTGCGGGTCATCCGCGACCGCTACCACGAGGGCACCGGATTTCTCAAGCAGGGTTGCGATATGGGCGATGTCGTCGGCCGCACGCGGTCCGGTGTCGCACTGGGCGAGCACGAGCGCACCGCACTCCGGTGACACCCCGATGTGGAACGCGTCGTCGACCGCGCGCACCGTCGCCCGGTCCATGAACTCCAGCAGGCTCGGGACCACCCCGGACGCCACGATCTCGGACACCGCACGCGCGGCGTCTCCCGCGTCGGCGAACTCGGCGGCCACCGTCAACGGCGTCTCCGCCTCCGGCCGCAGCATCAGCGTCGCCTCGGTGATCACGCCGAGCGTCCCCTCGCTGCCCACGAACAGCCTGGTCAGGTCGTACCCGGCGACGCCCTTCGCCGTCCGCCGTCCGGTGCGCAGGATCGCGCCGTCGGCCAGCACGACCTCGAGCCCTAGGACGTAGTCGGCGGTGACGCCGTACTTCACGCAGCACAGACCGCCGGCGTTGGTGGCGATGTTGCCGCCGATCGAGCAGAACTCCCAGCTGCTCGGGTCCGGCGGGTAGAACAACCCCTGCTCGCCGACCGCCCGCGAGAGCGTCGCGTTGTCCACACCCGGCTCGGTGACGACAAGCCGGTTCGCGGCGTCGATCTCGAGGACCCGGTCCATCGGCTCCAGGCTCAGCACGATGCACCCATCGATCGCGTTCGCCCCTCCCGACAGTCCGGACCGCGCACCCTGCGGGACCACGGGTACGCCCAGGCGGCTCGCCACTCCCATCGTCGCGACGACCTGGGCCCGCTCGCGGGCCAGCACGGCGACCGCGGGATCCCCTGCGGCGCAGAACATCGCCCGGTCGGATCGGTAGCCCGCGAGCAGGTCGGGGTCGGTCACGACACACTCGGGCGGGAGTACATCGCGCAGGGCCGCGACTACCTGCTCACTCACCGCTTCAATCTACTGACCGCCTAGTGACGAGCCGTGGCCTGCACCGGCACCCGCGCCTTGACCCGGATCGCCTCGATCGCCTCGGCCCAGTCCGGCGAGTCGGGGAAGTCGCCGTGCCGCAGCAGCCGCGACACGCACCCGGCCTGCAGGTCGGCATCGACGGGAGCCGGGTCGAGCAGCCGCCAGTCCCCGCCACACTCCCGCCGGCCGGTCACCGGGCGGACCGCGTCAGGGGTCCGCCGGTCCGCGGCACCGACCCGACGGGAGGCCGGCCGCGGGTCACCGCTGGACGAGTGGTCCCAGGAGAGCACCGGTCCGGCGATCGGGTCGGTGTCGCGGTAGAGGTTGACCCAGCGGCCGTCGAGCGTTCGGTGCACGCGGTCGACCAGGTCATAGTCGACGTACGCCGGGAAGGCGCGCGCGAACGCCACCTGGAGCTGCGAGCCGAAGGTGAGCAGCGCGACCTTCTGCACCTCGTCCTCGGTGAGCCACAGCATCGCAGCGAACGCGATCAGGCTGCCCTGGCTGTGCGCGGCGACCACCACACAGTCGGCCGGGTCTCGGTTCGACTCCGGACCGAGCGTCCCCAGGTGCCAGCGGATCCGGTCCCGCAGCTCGGGAACGGCGCTTTGTGAGTAGGCCGGGGGTACGAACGGGTGGGTGGAGTGCGGCCAGAACGACACGACGTCCCAGATCACGTTCACCGCCCGGCGCGGGCCGTGCTCCTGGACCGCGCGCCGCCCGACCAGCAGCAGCAGGCCGGCGAGTGCCACCAGCGACCAGGCGCCGACGTTGATCAGGATCTGTGACTGTCCGTCGACCCGCTCGGCGCTCATCCACCCGAGCCGGCGCTCGACCGCCGGCACCGGGGTGCCGCTGAACTCCCACGCCGCGACCGCGCACAGCGCCATGCCGAATACGGCGAACACGATGAAGACCAGCGGGATCTGGTTCTTGAGCCGGGCGACCGCACGCGCCGTCGCGATCCGTCTGCGCCACCGGTCCGGCACGGTCCTCGGTTGGGCCCAGCCGAAGGCCGCGACCGCCTCCCGCTCGTGCGTACGCCGGGAGACCAGGACCACCGCGACCCCGAGCACCAGCATCACGACCAGCAGCAGCATGGTGAGGCCCCACGCGTGCGCCATCCGCTCCAGCACCGGAGCACTGCCGTCCTGGCCGACCCACACCGACGTGGCGTGCGCGAACGCTCCGGTGAAGCCGACCCCGAGGAAGACGCCGACCGAGGTCGCGAGCGGTGCTGCCATCCCGCCGGCGTACCGACGGAACCGGGCCGGATGCCGATGCGCACCCCGCCGGGTCGTCCACGCCAGCGCCCCACAGGCGACGAAGAGTGCCGTCAACCCGATCGTCACGACCAGGACGAGAATCCGGGCGAAGAGGTCCAGCGCGGTCAGCCGCTCGCCGTCCCGCTCGATCGACGACAGCCACAGCCAACCGGCCGTCAGCCCCACCAGGCTGGCGGCGACGATCGCGATCCCCAGGCTGACTGCCCCGACGAACCGGTGCCAGCCGCGTCGCGCGCGCTTCAGCGGGTCGATGTCCACGCTGACCGACCGCTCCGGGTCACCGAGCAGCAGGACCAGGGTCGCGACCACGGCGAGCAGGACCCAGCCGGCGAACGTCAGCGCGGTCGGCGCGCCACCCTCGACGTGCTCGCGGAGCCCGACCAGACCGACCAGCGCGACCATCGTCACCGCGGCGGCAAGGTGCAGCCGGCCGAGTGTCGGGGCGTCGGGATCGCCGGCGTAGAAGGCGGCCCGGGCGAGGCCCTCGCCACCGGCGACCCGCCTGCCGACCAGGTCGGGCTGGTGGTTCGGCGAGGGGATCGTACGGGTCTGGCAGCCGAGCCTGAACATCCCGTAGATCATCGCGGCCGCGCCGACCGTACCCGCGGCCAGGACCAGCCCGACCGCCCGGTCAGCGGTGACGGCGAGGTTGACCGCGCCCCGCCAGGCCAGCAGGTCGACGGCGATCAGCCCGATGGTGTACGCGAACGTGCAGGTCAGAGCGAGGCCGATCAGCCGCAGCAGCGAACCCGCGACGGCGTGCCAGGTCTTCTGGACCGGCGTCGTCGGCGCAGGGAGCATGAACTGCGCGGCGTTGACGAAGCCGAACGGCACGAGCAACAGCCACAGTCCCTGCCGCCAGCTGCCCGAGGTGAACTGGCCCCAGTGGTAGCCCTCGAGGAGTCGGTGTGGCTCGTCCTGCCGCTCGTTGCCCATCGAGTCGACCGGCCGGAAGATGCGGCCGTACTCGTCGCCGGCGATCTGCTTCGCGTGCGCGCTGCAGAGCATCGACTCCGGCGGGGTGCCGCTGACGCCGTGGATGCGCAGCTCGACCCAGTGGCCGGGACCGGTCGACATGGTTGCCCCCTTCAGCCGCTGACGCGGGCGGAGTCCGAGATCTCTCTCCCACCGAGGAGCGGCCGGACCCCACCGTTGATACGTCGACGATCGGGCCTACCGGCGAGCGACCAGGAGTACGTCGATGGCGGTGCCGTCCGCCGTCGGCCGCAGCACCTCCGCCAGTCGTTCGACCCGCAGCCCGTCGGCCGCGACGGCGAGCTGATCCTCGTCGTACAGCAGCCGGGCGTCCTGAGGTCCGCCGACACCGTCGGTGAGGTTGCGTTTCGCGTGCCCGAGCACGACCAGCGCGCCACCCGGTGCCAGCCAGTCGCGCACCCGGTCGAGCACGTCGTCGGCCAGGTGGAGGTAGGCGACCAGCACGAGGTCGTACGTCGTACCCGGCGGTGGCTCCCAGGTGTGCACGTCCGCAACGACCCACTCCACGTCTAGGCCGGCGGCGTCGGCGGAGGCCCGGCCGCGCTCGATGCCCACCGCGGAGAAGTCCACGGCGGTCGCCTGCCAGCCGAGGGAGGCGAGCCAGGCGGCGTGCCTGCCCTCACCGGCTCCGAAGTCGAGCGCGCGTCCTGGCGGCCACGACCCGATCACCTCGGCGATGGTCGCGTTGGGCTCGGCCGACCAGAGCCGGTCGGTCTCGGTGTACCGCTGGTCCCAGAAGTCTGCGTCGTGCCCGGGTGGCTTGAGTCCGCCGTGTCGTCGATCATGCTCATCGGTCATGCGCGTAGCGTGCCCAGACATGATCACGTGCGACAACTGTGAGCAGGAGTTCGAGCCGATCGCGACCCGCTGGCTGTGCCCGCACTGCCACTTCAAGGCGTCCTGCTGCGAGGGCGCCCCGCTGCCCTGAGGCCGCGCCGTGCTCACGCTGCTGCGCGTACCCGCTGCAGCCCCGGACCGACGTCGAATATTGCCGTGACGCGCCCGTCGCCACCCACCGACGCACCCGCCTGCGGCGTCAACGTGGGGGCGGCACCGACACGGCGAGCGTCATCTCGACCTCCGCGTCGCCGTCGTTGCGGTACGCGTGCCCGACGGACGCCTCGAAGGTGGCCGAGGTGCCGGCCGGCACGACGTACTCCTCGCCGTCGACGACCAGCGTGAGCTCGCCGGCCGCGACGTGGATCAGCTCGGTCGTGCCCGGCGGGTGCGGGTCCGACGCGCTGCTGTCTCCCGGTGCGATCCGCCAGGCCCACAGCTCGAGCGGACCCGGTGACTCGGCGCCGGCGAGCAGCGTGCTCGAGCTCCCGGCGTCGGTCGACCACAGGCGTACCGCCTGCTCCGGCGGCACCAGCCGGACGGCCGGGCCCTGCTCGTAGTCGAGCAGCGTGCCGAGGCTGACGCCGAGCGCGTCGGCGATCTTCACGGTCGTGCCGACACTCGGGTTGGTCCGGGCCTGCTCGATCTGGATCACCATGCCGCGGCTCACCCCGGCCCGGGCGGCGAGCACGTCGATGGTGAAGCCGCGCTCGCCGCGGATGCGTTTGAGGTTGCGCGCGAGCGCCTGGGTGAGATGGTCGAGGTCCGTCACGACAGTCCAGTATTATGGATTACAGAGTCTAGTACGATGAACTACGCTGGAGTGCACCCCAGCGGCCACCACACTGTACTGCGAGGAACCGATGACGGCAGCGTTCGCCCTGGCCACCAGCCTGCTCTGGGGGCTGGCCGACTTCGGTGGCGGGCTCCTCACTCGGCGAATCCCCGCGCTCACTGTGGTCGTCGTCTCGCAGGGAGCCGCCGCGCTTGTCCTCGGCACGATCGTGGTCGCCACCGGCGCCTGGAGCGAGATCGGGCCGCGGCTGTGGTTCGCCGTGGGCGCCGGGGTCGTCGGCACGATCGCGATGCTCTGCTTCTACCAGGCGCTGGCCCGCGGCCCGATGGGCGTCGTCTCGCCGCTCGCCACGCTGGCGGTCGGCGTGCCGGTCGGGGTCGCGCTGCTGCTCGGCGAGCGCCCGGCCGTGCTGCAGGTCGCCGGCATCACCATCGCCGTCGCCGGCGTGATGCTGGCCGGCGGTCCCCACCTGCGCGGCGCACCGGTGCAACGGCGGACGATCCTGCTGACGCTGGTGGCCGCCGCGGGTTTCGGCGCGGTGATGGCGCTGATCGCCGAGGCGTCGACGACGGCGACCGGTCTGTTCCTGGCGCTGTTCGTCCAGCGGCTGCTCAACATCGGCGTCGGCGGCGTCGCGTTGTACGTCGCGGTGCGCCGCGGCTCGGCCGCCTTGCCGACCGGCGGCACGTCGGTCATCCGGCGCGCCATCCCGGCGCTCACGTTCGTCGGGCTCGCCGACGTCGCCGCCAACGCCACGTACGTTGTCGCCGCGCAGCATGGCCCGGTCACCGTCGCCGCCGTACTCGCGTCGCTCTACCCCGTCGTCACCGCGCTCGCAGCCCGCGGCCTGCTCGACGAGCGGCTGCGAATCGTGCAGACAGTCGGTGCGGGCCTGGCCCTGTCGGGCAGCATGCTGCTGGCCGCCGGCTGACAGGTCAGAGGTTGCCGCGCGCGTCCTGCTGCCGCTCGATCGCCTCGAACAACGCCTTGAAGTTGCCCTTGCCGAAGCCCAGCGAGCCGTGCCGCTCGATGAACTCGTAGAACACGGTGGGCCGGTCACCGATCGGCTTGGTGAAGATCTGCAGCAGGTAGCCGTCCTCGTCCCGGTCGACCAGGATCTTGCGCTGCTTCAGCTCCTCGATCGGCACCCGCACCTCGCCGATCCTGGCCCGCAGCTCCGGGTCGTCGTAGTACGAGTCGGGCGTCTCGAGGAACTGCACACCGTTGGCCCGCAAGATGTCGACGGACCGCAGGAGGTCGCCGGTGGCCAGGGCGATGTGCTGGCAGCCCGCTCCGCCGTAGAACTCGAGGTACTCGTCGATCTGCGACTTCTTCTTCGCGATCGCCGGCTCGTTGAGCGGGAACTTCACCCGGTGGTTGCCGTTGGCGACGACCTTGCTCATCAGCGCGGAGTAGTCCGTCGCGATGTCGTCACCGATGAACTCCGCCATGTTCACGAAGCCCAGCACCTTGTTGTAGAACGCGACCCACTCGTCCATCCGGCCGATCTCGACATTGCCGACGCAATGGTCGACGGCCTGAAACAGCCGTTTGGGGTGGCCTTCGGGCCGGGTCACCGTGGTCTCCGCCGCGACGTACCCGGGGAGGTAGGGGCCGTCGTACCTGCTGCGGTCGACCAGGGTGTGCCGGGTCTCGCCGTACGTGGCGATCGCGGCGATGCGTACCGTGCCGTGCTCGTCGGAGACGTCGTGCGGCTCGTCGAGGACGGTGGCGCCCATGGCGCGGGCGTGGGTGATGCACTTGTCGACGTCGGGCACCTCGAGGGCGAGGTCGACGACGCCGTCGCCGTGTGCGCGGTGGTGGTCGAGCAACGGGCTGTCCATGACGACGCCGCCGGTGAAGACGAAACGCGCCGACCCCGCCCGCAGCACGTACGCCTGGTGATCGCGGATACCCGTCTCCGGCCCGGCGTACGCGACCAGGTCCATGCCGAAGGCCAGCTGGTAGAACTGCGCGGTCTGCGTGGCGTTACCGCAGACGAACACCACCGCGTCCATCGCCGTGACCGGGAACGGGTCAAGGCTCGCGTCGTACTCGACGAGCCCGACCAGTTGCTTGAGCTGCTCGAGGTCGAGGTTCGCCTCACGCTCCTCCGGGGTCACGGTCTCGGTCATACGGAGTGCCTCCCGGCGACGTCGTCATGTGTGCGTGAGCATGCTCAGAGCGGGCAGGCTGCGCAACAGTACGCCGCCGGGCTGGTCATACTGTCCAGTGTGACGGGGCAGCAACCCGCCGTACTGCACAACCTGACCTCAGGAGACGATCACGATGCCGGCACCGGTGGACGAGCTCGACGCCCGGATCATGCGGCTGTTCGCCGACGAGCCGCGGGTCGGGGTCCTCGAGGCCTCGCGGCGGCTCCGGGTGGCCCGCGGCACGGTGCAGGCCAGGCTCGACCGGCTCTCCCGTACGGGGGTGGTGCGGGGGTGGGGACCCGACCTCGACCCGGCTGCACTGGGCTACCCGGTGATGGCGTTCGCGACGATGGAGATCCGGCAGGGCGCTGGCCACGAGGTGGTGGCGCAGCACCTCGCCACGATCCCCGAGGTGCTGGAGGCGTTCACGATCACCGGCACCGGTGACATGTGGTGCCGGATCGTCGCCCGGTCCAACGCCGACCTGCAGCGCGCGATCGACCGGGTGGTCGCGTTCGACGGCATCGTGCGTACGTCGACGGTGATCGCGCTGGCCACCCAGATCCCGCACCGGGTGCTCCCCCTGATGGACGAGGCGGCCGCACCCTGAGGCGGACGGCTCGCCGGCATGGCCGTGGTGGGCGGCTCCGGTCCACCTGCTTTCTGGCACGGGGGCGCCCCGTTCCAGACCTATTGGAACGGGGGCGCCCCGTACCAATCAAAAACCGGGTGAGGCGGGCTAGGTCGTGGCGCAGGCGACCGGCTCCCCGCCGTCGACCTCCGCGCGGGTACGGCGGAACGCGAAGCCGTCTCCGTCCAGCTCTCGCGACAGCAGCGCCAGCGCCAGCGCGCCGACGGCCACGGCGGCACCGAGCACGGCCGGTGCGACGTAACCCAGACCGGCGGCAATGGTCACGCCACCCAGCCACGGCCCGAGGGTGTTGCCGACATTGAACGCCGCGACGTTGGTCGCACTCGCCAGCGTCGGCGCCGGCCCGGCCAACCCGAGCACGCGGTGGTTCAACGGCGCACCGGCAGTGAACGCGGCGACGCCGACGAGGAAGACCATCAGGCTGAGGGCAACGGCGTGGTGGGCGGTCCACGCGACCAGCGCCAGCCCGAGCGTCAGCATGGTCAGCGAGGCGTACAACGTCCGCCACGGCCGCGCGTCCGCGAACCGGCCGCCGATCTGCACGCCGATCAGGCAGCCGACACCGAACATCGTGAGCACCACCGGCACCCAGGACCTCGGCACGTCCGCCACGTCGGTCAGCAGCGGCGCGAGGTACGCGAACCAGCCCATCACCGCGGTCTGGAACAGCGCTGTCGTCGCGAGCGCCAGCCACAACCGGGGTGCGCGGAACGTCGCCAGCTCGGACCGGACGCCGGTGCTCGACGCCACACCCCCGTCGGTCGGCAGCACCCGCCAGACGGCGACGGCGCCGACCAGTGCCAGCACGCCGAGCGCCCAGAACGTCGTCCGCCAACCCAGCTGCTGACCGACGTAGGTGCCGAGCGGGACGCCCAGGACGTTGGCCACCGTCAGCCCGCCGATCAGCACGGCGATCGCCCGGGCCCGCACCGACGCGTCGACCAGCCCGATCGTCACGACCGCGGCGACCGCCCAGAACGCGCCGGTCGACACGGCGGCGACGATGCGCGCCACCATCAGCGACTCATAGCTCCAGGCGATCGCAGCGAGGGCGTGGCTCGCCGCGAACACGCCGAGCGCCGCAAGCAGCGTCGAGCGCCGGGGCAGCCGCAGCGTGAGTACGGCGAGCACCGGCGCGCCGACCGCCATCCCGACCGCGAACCCCGACACCAGCAGCCCGGCCCGCGGGATCGAGACGTCGAAGTCACGGGCCAGGTCGGGCAGCAGCCCGGCGATCACGAACTCCGTGGTGCCGAGCGTGACGATGTTGAAGCAGAGCACATAGACCGCGAGCGGCACCACCCGTGTTTTAGACCGCTTGGTCAAGAATGTGGTCATGCGTTTCCCCTCGGGTCGTGCGACGGGTAGGTCAGTTGAGTGCGGCCAGCGCGACGTCGACGGCGTCGCGACGACGGGCGTCTCCGCAGCCACCGCGGTCCATCACCTGGAGGCCCTGCAGCAAGACCACGAGCAGTCGGGCCAACGACCTCGGTGACTTGTCGGCGCCGATCTCGCCCTGGCACCGAGCCCGGACGAGTGCGGACGTCAGCACGGTCTCCAGCTCGCTCCACGACACCTCGAGCCAGCTCCGCACCGAGGCGTCGTCGGCGGCACACTCGGCGGCGGCGTTGGTGATCAGGCAGCCGCGAGGCGTGGCGTCGTTGGCAATCGCCGGGCTGTTGCTGGCAGCCTCAAGGACGGTGCGAACGGCGGGCAGCACCGGCCCGGACCGCGACAAGATCTCGATGATCGACGGGTCGCGGGTCTCGACGTAGTGCTGCAGCGCGCGCACGTAGAGCCCGTGCTTGCTGCCGAAGCAGGAGTACAGACTGGCCCGGCCGATGCCGAGGTGCTCGGTCAGATCGGCCAGCGACGTCGCCTCGTACCCCTGCCGCCAGAACAGGTCGACGGCACGGTCGAGGACGACCGTAGTGTCGAACTCCCGGGGGCGGGCCATGGCGAGCACGCTAGCACGTTCTAGACCACTCGATCCAGAACAGACCGGCCCGCCAAGATTCGACCGACTCACCCGGTGAGGGCACGGGCGGCCTACTTGATGGCGCCCATCGACAGGCCGCGGACCAGCTGCTTCTGGGCCACCCAGCCGGCGATCACTACCGGCAGTGCCGCCATCGTCGCCGCCGCCGACAGCTGGGCGAAGAACAGGCCCTCACTCGTGATGAAGCCGACCAGGAACACCGGGACCGTGCCGGCCCGAGCCGCCGTGAGGATGAATGAGAAGAAGAACTCGTTCCACGCGAAGATCACGCAGATCAGCGCGGTCGCCGCGATCCCCGGCGCGAGCATCGGCAGCAGCACCTCTCGGAACGACGCGAACATCCCGGCACCGTCGACCTCGGCCGCCTCCAGCACCTCGCCCGGCACCTCGACCATGAACGACCGCAGCATCCAGACCGCGATCGGCAGGTTCATCGAGGTGAACAGGATGACCAGGAACCAGATGTTGTCGAGCATGCCGATCCGCTGGGCGATGACGTAGAGCGGCACGATCACCGCGACCACCGGCAGCATCTTGGTGGAGATGAAGAAGAACAGCACGTCCTGCGTCTTCTCGACTGGCCGGATCGACACGGCGTACGCCGCCGGAACGGCCAGCACCAGCACGAGGATCGTCGACACGACGACCGCGAACATCGAGTTGCCGACGTACGGCCAGAAGCCGGAGTCGAAGACGCCGCGGAACTGGTCGAGGGTCGGTGTGAAGAAGATCTTCGGCGTGTCCGTCGACGCGTCGACCTCCTGCTTGAAGGCGGTGACCACCATCCAGAGGACCGGGAAGAAGAACAGGAACCCGATCACCCAGGTGGCGATGGTCGCGACGGTCCCGCCGGGGTGGCGGCGATGACGGAACTGCGCAGCGGTGCCGACGGCGGTAGCCATCACGCCTCCTCGATGTCGAAGCTCTTGAAGATCAGTCGGAGGGCCAGGGTCGAGACAATGATCGTGCCGACCACCACCACGACGCCCATCGCGGCCGCCTGGCCGACGTCGAAGCCGAGGAAGGCGCGCTGGTAGATGTAGAAGGGCAGGTTGGCGCTCGCGGTGCCCGGCCCACCCTGGGTCAACATGTAGATCTGGTCGAACGTGTTGACGACGTAGATCGCGCCGAGCAGGACGGCCAGCTCGATGTAGCGCCGCAGGTGCGGCAAGGTCACGAAGACGAACGTACGGATCCCGGTGGCGCCGTCGACCTGCGCCGCCTCGAGCACTTCTTTCGGCTGTGCCTGGAGACCCGCGAGTACGAGCAGCATCATGAACGGCGTCCACTGCCAGACCAGCGCGACCACGATCGCCGACAGCGGAAACTGCGACACCCAGTCGGTCTCGCCGGCCCCGAGCGGCCCCAGGACCCAGTTGATGATCCCGTAGATCGGGTCCAACATCATGTACTTCCACAGCAGTGCACCGGCCACCGGCATGATCAGGAACGGCGTGATCAGCAGGGTCCGGACGACGCTCCGGCCGACGAACTCACGGTCGAGCAGGACCGCGAGACCGATGCCGAGCAGCATCGCAATCCCGACGCAGGCACCGGTGATCAGGATGGTGTGCCACGCGGCGCTGCGGAACGTGCTGTCCGAGAAGATGTCGGCGTAGTTCTGGAGGCCGACGAACTGCTCCGACCCCGGGCGTACGAGGTTCCACGACTGCAGGCTGTACCACAGCGTCAGCAGGAACGGCAGCTGCGTGACGATGATCGCGAAGACCAGTGCCGGCAGCAGCGGTCCGCGTCGGGACCAGCCTTCGGAGCGTCGGGCCTTCTTGTCCTCCGTGGCGACCCGGGTGGGCGCGGTGAGCGTGGCCATCACTCGTCCTCCTGATAGGACTCCCCGACGCTGCGGGCGTATCTCTGCGACTGCGCGAGTGCCTCGTCGACACTGATCTGGCCGGCGATCGCGGCCGAGATCTGCTGCGCGACCCTGGTGCCGAGGTCCTGGAACTCGGGGATGCCGACGAACTGGATCCCGGTGTACGGCACCGGGTCGACGGTGGCGTCGGACTGGTCGACGGAGCTCAGTGCCTCGAGGGTCGGGTCGGCGTATGCCTCGGCCACCTCGCGGTACTCCGGCAGCTCGTACGTCGACAGCCGGCTGCCCGGCGGGACGCGCTCCCAGCCGAACTCCTCACCGACCAGCTTGATGTAGTCCTTGTTGGTGACCCAGTCCATGAACTTCCAGCTGGCCTCGGGGTCGTCGGCGCTCTTGGGGATGGCGAGCGACCAGGAGTAGAGCCAGCCGGAGGCGTCGGTCTCCTTGACCGGAGCCGGCACATAGCCATTCTTGCCGACCACCAGGCTGTCGTCGGGCGACTCGACCGTGCTGACCATCGCGGTCGCGTCGTACCACATGGCCGCCTGTCCCTGGCTGTACCGCGTGATGCACTCGCCGTACCCCGCCGCGGCAGCCCCGGAGATGCCGTAGTCCCGCACCATGTCGACGTAGAACTTCGTTGCCTCCTTGAACTTCGGCGACTCCAGCTGGGCGTTCCAGTCCTCGTCGAACCAGCGTCCGCCGAACGTGTTGACGACTGTGTTCATCGGCGCGAGGTTCTCGCCCCAGCCGGGCAGGCCGCGCAGGCAGATCCCGGTCATGCCGTTCTCAGGATCGTGCAGCTCTTTGGCCAGCTCGCGGACCTCGTCCCAGGTCGGCTGCTCCGGCATGGTCAGCCCGGCCTGCTCGAACAGGTCCTTGCGGTAGACCAGGAATGAGGACTCGCCGTAGAACGGCACCGAGTAGAGGTCGCCCTCGTACGAGAGCGCGTCGCGGATCGACGGGATGAGGTCGTCGGGGTCGTACCCGTCGGTCTGGTCGACCAGCGGCTGCAGGTTGACCAGCCAGTCGTTCTCGGCCCACTGCGGCGTCTCGAAGTTGCTGATCATCACCACGTCGAACTCGCCGCCGCCGGTCGCGACCGACGCGGTGATCTTGGCGCGCGCCTCGTTCTCCGGCAGTGACACGAACTTCAGGTCGATGTCAGGGTTCTCCTCCTCGAACCGGTCCGAAAGCTCGATCGCATCCTCCATCTGCGGGTTGGCGACGATCGCGACGACCAGCTGGGTGCCGTCGCTGCCACCGCCCAGGGCTCCGGCGCCAGCGCAACCGGCGGCGAGGGCCGCGCACGCGCTCATCCCGACCACGGCACGGATCCGGTGTACGGCGGCCATCACTGCCCCTCTCCGTTGGGAAGCACGTGCACCTTGACGCCACTCCCCGCACGCACGATGTCGAGTGCCTTCGGGTAGTCGTCGAGCGGCAGCCGGTGCGACACCAGCCGGTCGGTCGTGACCGCGCCGGATGCGATCAGATCGAGCGCGGCGCCGAAGCTATGCAGCACGGCCATCGACCCGATCACGGTGATCTCGTCGTTGTAGATGCGGAACGGCGACAGCCGCACCCGCGCCTCCGCCGGGGCCACGCCGAACACCATGAACCGGCCACCCCTGCGGACGGCGTCGAAGCCCTCCTCCATCGCCGCGGGTACACCGGTGACGTCGACGACCGCGTCGAAACCGTCCTTGGCGATGTCCCCGATCGACGTACCCCCGTGTGTCGAACCCATCGACCGAGCCAGCTCGACCTTGCTCGGGACCCGGTCGACCGCGCTCACCTGAGCGCCGGCCCGGGCCAGCAGCTGGATCAGCAGCAGCCCCATCGTCCCGGCGCCGACCACCAGGATCGACTCGCCGACCTCGACGCCGAGCCGACGCACACCGTGCACCGCGCACGACAGCGGCTCGACCAGCGCGCCCTGCTCGAACGTCATGTCGGCGGGCATCAGGTACGCGTTGGCCGCCGGCACCGCGACCCGCTGGGCGAACGCACCGGAGACCGTGTCGCCGATGGCGCCCCAGTTGACGCACAGGTTGCCGCGGCCGGCGCGGCAGGGCGCGCAGTAACCGCAGAACAGCGACGGGTCGACCGCCACGCGATCGCCGACCGCCACCCCGGTCCCCACGTCCGCGCCGACCGCAGCGACCGTCCCCGCGAACTCGTGGCCCGGAACCAGGGGGTACGGCGCGGGCGGGAACTCGCCGTCGGCGATGTGCAGGTCGGTGCCGCACACCCCGCAGGCCGCCACGTCGACGACGACCTCACCCGGTGCCGGCCGGGGGTCGGGGACGTCCAGGACCACGAGCTGTCCTGGCCGGTCGATCTGGGCGGCACGCATCCGGGTCCTCCCAATTGCTCATATGAGCACGTACGATCTCGGATGAGCAATATCACAACGCGGCAGAGTGGTCCCTGTCAAGACCCTCGTCAGGAAAGGCGGACGGAATGGCGCGACCGCGAGAGGCGGAGTCGCACGGTCCGGCCTGGCTGGTCCAGGCCGCCACGATCGCGCGCCGGTTCTACCTGGACGGCCGGTCCAAGACCGAGATCGCCGACGAGCTGGGGCTGAGCCGCTTCAAGGTCGCCCGCATCCTCGACGACGCCCGCGACCTCGGGCTGGTCGAGGTCAGCATCAGGCTGCCCACCCGGATCGACCCGGAGCTGTCGAGCGCGGTGCAGCAGGCGTACGGCCTGCGCCGGGCGGTGGTGCTGGAGCGCCCCGACGACCCGAAGGCCTCGGTCCGTGCCGACCTCGGCCGGGTTGCCGCCGACCTGCTGTCCGAGCTCGCGACCCCGGCCGACGTACTCGGCCTCAGCTGCAGCCGCAGCGTCGCTGCCACCACCGCCAGCCTCCGCAGCCTGGCGCCGTGCCGGGTCGTGCAGCTGACCGGCACCCTGGCCGGGCCGGACACCGACGCGGGCAGCGTGGAGAGCGTTCGTCGCGCTGCGTCGGTCGGCGGTGGTCAGGCGTTCCCGCTGTACGCGCCGATGATCCTGCCCGACGCCGCCACCGCGGCCGCACTCGCCGGCGATCCCGCCATCGCCCAGGCGGTCCGGCAGTTCGCCGGCGTCACCATCGCGATGGTCGCCATCGGTGCCTGGGGGCCTGACCTGTCCACCGTCTGGCAGACCGTCGGCGCGGCCGAGCGTCGCGACCTGCAAGGCGCCGGGGTGGTCGGCGAGATCGGGGCGCGTGCCTTCGACATGGCGGGCAACGCGGTCGCGTCGAGCCTCGACGACCGGGTTCTCGGCATCACGCTCGACCAGCTCCGGGCGATCCCGGAGGTGGTCGGGCTGGCGTTCCACGCGGATCGGGCGGCTGCCGTACGCGCGACCCTGAGTGGTGGGCTGGTCGACTCGCTGGTGTGCGACGCCGACCTCGGTCGGGCGCTGGTCGGGTCCACCAATGAAAGAGTGACGGCATGACGCCGAGCAGGCAGGTGGCAGGCGTCGACTGCTCGACCCAGTCGACGAAGGTCGTCGTCTGCGACGCCGAGACCGGTGCTGTGCTCCGCGAAGGCCGGGCCGCCCACCCGGACCTGACCGAGGTCGACCCCGAGGTGTGGTGGCAGGCCTGGCAGCAGGCGTCCGACGGCCTGCTCGACGACGTCGCCGCGATCGCCGTCGGTGGGCAGCAGCACGGCATGGTCCTGACCGACGGGGCCGGCACACCGGTCCGCGACGCGCTGCTGTGGAACGACAACCGGTCGGCCCCGCAGGCCAGTGACCTGCTCGACGAGCTCGGCGGTCCCGAGGCCTGGGCCGAGGCCACCGGGCTGGTGCCGGTGGCGAGTTTCACCGTGACCAAGCTGCGGTGGGTCGCACAGCACGAGCCGGAGGCGGCGGCGCGTGCCGAAGGCGTCGTACTCCCGCACGACTGGCTGACCCACCGGTTGCGCGCGGATACGAGCGCCGCACCCACGACTGACCGGGGCGACGCGTCGGGCACCGGGTACTGGTCGCCGTTCGACGAGACCTACCGCACCGACCTGCTGCGGCTCGCCTTCGGCCGCGAGCTGGCGGTGCCCCGGGTCGCCGGGCCCCGTGAGGTGGTCGGCGAGACCTCGACGGGAGCCGTGTTGGCACCCGGCACCGGCGACAACATGGCCGCGGCCCTCGGCCTCGACCTGCAGCCGGGCGACGTCGCGGTGTCCCTCGGGACCAGTGGCACGGTGTTCGCGGTCGCCGACCGGCCGCCGACGGATTCGAGTGGCATCGTGGCCGGGTTCGCCGACGCGACCGGACGCTTCCTGCCGCTGGTGTGCACCCTCAACGCCGCCCGGGTGCTCGGCGCCGGAGCCACGCTGGCGGGCGCGACGCTGGACGACCTCGACAACCTGGCGCTGTCGGTCGACGATGCCGACGGCCTCGTCCTGCTGCCGTTCCTCGACGGCGAGCGCACACCCCCGTTGCCCCGTGCCAAGGGCCTCGTCTACGGCCTGACCCGGGCCAACGCCACCCCCGCACACCTGGCCCGGGCGACCGTCGAGGGCATGCTGTGCGGCCTGGCCGACGCGGTGGACGCGTTGCGCGAGCACGGCACCCGGCCGCGGCGGATCGTGCTGATCGGCGGCGCTGCCCGCTCGCGCGCCGTTCAGCAGGTCGCCTCGACCGTGTTCGGTCTCCCCGTCGCGGTGCCCGAGCCCGGCGAGTACGTCGCTCGGGGCGCCGCCCGCCAGGCCGCCTGGACCCTGGCCGGCTCCGGGCAGCCGCCACGGTGGGCGTCGTCGACGCACACGATCGAGCCCGACGAGTCGCGGACGACGGCCGCCGCCGCCCTGCGGGCTCGCTACCGGGAGGTCCTCCAGCAGGCCTCGCCCCTGCTCACCTCGTAGGATCGCGGGTGATGACTGCCTCCACCGACCACGCGGATCGCTGGATCTCGCTCGACGGCGCGGTCAACGTGCGCGACCTCGGCGGGCTCCCGCTGCGGGGCGGCGGTGCCACCCGGTTCCGGCGCCTGCTGCGCTCGGACAACCTCCAGGACCTGACCGGCCGCGACGTCCGGCTGCTGCGCGACACGCTCGGCCTGACCGACGTCGTCGACCTCCGTACGGGGGCCGAACGGTCGAACGAGGGAGCGGCGCCGCTAGACGGCGAGGCGAGCGTGACCGTGCACCATCTGTCGCTGCTGCCTCGGGCCGGCGATGAGGTGAAGGAGGTCGACGGCAGCGTGGTGATGCCGTGGCAGGGCCCTGACGTCGAGGTGCCGGTGAAGCGTCGTGACGCGCAGACGGTCTACCTGGCCTACCTGCAGGACCGACCCGACTCCGTCGTGTCCGCGCTGTCGGCCGTCGCCCAGGCCGACGGCGCCGTCCTCGTGCACTGCGCGGCGGGCAAGGACCGGACCGGAGTGATCTCCGCCCTCGCGCTCGACCTCGCCGGCGTCGAGCGGGACGCGACGCTGACCGACTTCCTGCTGACCGGTGACCGGATCGACGCGATCCTCGCCCGGCTGCTGTCGAGCCGTACCTATGCCGACGACCTGCGCGGGAGGGCGCGCGACACGCATCTGCCTCGGGCCGCCGCGATCGAGGCGGTGTTCGCACTTGTCGACGAGGCCGGCGGCGTCGAGCGGTGGCTGCAGCAGCACGGCTGGACGCCGGCGCTGACCGACGCCTTGCGGTCCCGGCTCCGCGCGGTGTGACAGTCCCCCGGCTCGCCCCGACGCGAGTTCGTACGCCCCGCGTCTTGCAAGGCGTGGGGCGTACGTGGAACACGCGGTTACGCCTCGTCCTCGGGCGGGCGGGACCCGGCCGACGAGTGGCAACGGCCGTCGGCGCGCCTTGCCTTCGGCGGTGACCGCGGTCACAATGACCGAGACCTTTACTACGGATCGTCCGGCACGTACCTGCCGGTGAAGGGAACAAATGTCATGAGTTCTGTGCGTTACGACGACGCCACCCGGATCTACCCCGGAAGTGACAACCCCGCAGTCGACTCCCTCAGCCTCGAGATCGAGGACGGGGAGTTCATGGTCCTGGTCGGCCCGTCCGGCTGCGGCAAATCCACCTCACTGCGCATGCTCGCGGGCCTGGAGGAGGTCAACTCCGGCTCGATCTTCATCGGCGACCGCGACGTCTCGAACGTCCCGCCGAAGGACCGCGACATCGCGATGGTCTTCCAGAACTACGCGCTCTACCCCCACATGACCGTCGCCGACAACATGGCCTTCGCGCTGAAGATGCAAGGTGTCGACAAGAGCACACGGATGGAGCGGGTCAAGGACGCGGCCAAGCTGCTCGACCTCGACGCGTACCTCGACCGCAAGCCAAAGGCGCTGTCCGGCGGTCAGCGGCAGCGGGTCGCGATGGGCCGCGCGATCGTCCGTGAGCCCCAGGTGTTCTGCATGGACGAGCCGCTGTCCAACCTGGACGCGAAGCTGCGGGTGTCGACCCGTACACAGATCGCCGCGCTCCAGCAGCGCCTCGGGATCACCACCGTCTACGTCACCCACGACCAGGTCGAGGCCATGACGATGGGCGACCGGGTGGCGGTGCTCAAGGACGGCCTCCTGCAGCAGGTCGACACGCCGCTGGCGCTCTACGACCGGCCGGTCAACCTCTTCGTCGCCGGCTTCATCGGCTCCCCGGCGATGAACCTCCTGGACGCCGTACCCAACGAGGACGGCGCCAACATCGGCGAGTACGTCGTACCCGTCGACCGAACGGCCGCCGCCAAGCTCGGCAGCCACGGCAAGCTCAAGGTCGGGGTGCGGCCGGAGAACTGGCGGGTCGTCGCCGACAGCGAGCCCAACCTGCCGGTCGAGGTCGTCGTGGTCGAGGAGCTCGGCGCGGACGCCTTCCTCTACGGCACCGTCAAGGGCGCCGACGAGCTCACCCAGATCGTGGCGCGCATCGACGCGCGGCGCCCGCCGGCGAAGGGGACGACCATCAACCTCGCCACCGACGCCGAGAAGACACACCTCTTCGACGCGGAGACGGGTGAGCGGCTCAGCGCCTGAGAGACGACAATGACCACGAGGGCCCGGGCCGCCGCCCGGGCCTTCGTCGTACGAGGGATCTGTCAGCCCAGCCGCTGGCCGATGTCACGCGCGGCGGCGGACACCCGGGGACCGACCTGGGTCGCGTCGAGGGCGTTCAGTGCGACCACCCCGACCGACGCCTCGATGCCGGTGCTGCCAATCACCGGAGCCGCGACGCCGAACGCACCGGGTTGGAGCTCTCCGTGGGTGGCAACGAAATCCGGGCGTCCGACCCGCTCACCGGCGACGATGGCCCGGCCGAGCAGGATGGCCTTCCCGGCGGCGCCGCGATCGAGCGGGTGGCGCGCGCCGACCCGGTAACCGACGTGGTAGTCGGTCCAAGACGGCTCGACCACGGCGATCGCCAACGCCTCGCCGGACTCCGCCACGGTGAGGTGCGCCGTGGCGCCGAGGTCCTCGGCCAGGGTGCGCAACGTCGGGATGGCGAGGTCGCGCAGCATCGGCTGAACGCCACGGGCCAGCGACATCGCCGCCATGCCGACCTGGACCCGGCCGCCGGAGTCACGCCGGGCGAGGTTGTGCAGCTCCAGGGTGGTCACCAGCCGGTAGATCACGGTGCGGTTGACGCCGACGGCAGCAGCCAGCTCGGTGATCGACAGACCGCGTGACGTCTCGGCCAGCAGCTCGAGCACACGCAGACCGCGATCGAGCGTTTGTGACGTCTCGGCCGGCATCCGGTCAGCCTAGCGAGGTCCGGCTCCCCTCCGGGGATTGGCTGGCCCCGCGTCACGAGGCACTGTGGAGAGATCACGAGAGGGGAACGTCGATGTCCACAGGTCTGGTCCGTCCACAACGCCGGGTGATCGCCGGCGTGTGTGCAGGTCTCGCGCAGCGCTTCGACCTGTCGCCGAACGTCGTGCGGCTGTTGTTCGTGGTCAGCTGTGTGCTGCCTGGTCCGCAGTTCGTGCTCTACCTGGCGCTGTGGCTGATCATGCCCTCGGAGTAGCACCCGCCGTCGGTGAGTGCAACTCAGCGGGACGGCCGCGCCGCCCACGCCCGGATGGTCCGGATCCGCTGGCCGAGCTGCTCGGCACTCGCCTGCGCCGCCGCCGGGCCGCCGCACTCGCGCCGCAACGCCGCGTGCGTCGCCCCGTGTGGATGTCCGGTCCGGTGGTGCCACGCCGCCACCAGGCCGTTGAGCTCGCGGCGCAGGGTCGCCAGCCGCTCGTGCGCGCTGACCTCGGGCTCGGCGGCCTTGCGCCCCGACCGTCCGCGCCGGCGCTGCTCGGCGAGCCGCTCGGCCTGCCGGGTGCGCAGCAGGTCGCGCACCTGGTCGGGCTCGAGCAGCCCCGGGATGCCGAGGAAGTCCATCTCCTCCTCGCTGCCGACGACCGCACCGCCCTCGAAGCCGAACTCACCGCCGTCGTACAACACCCGGTCGAACGTCGCCTCGCTGCCGAGCGCCTCGAATGACATCTGCTCGTCGCCGTCCGGCGTGTCCTGCTCGGCGTTCGCCTGCGCCAGCAGGTCCTCCTCGGCCGCGAAGATGTCGTCGTCATCGCGCACCAGGCGACCCAGGACATGGTCGCGCTCGCCCTCCAGCTCGGCCGCGAAGCCGAGCAGATTTCCCACACTGGGCAGGAAAATCGACGCCATCTCGCCGCGGCGACGAGCTCGTACGAAGCGACCGACAGCTTGCGCGAAGTACAGCGGCGTCGCCGTCGTCGTCGCGTAGACGCCGACCGCCAACCGCGGCACGTCGACACCCTCGCTGACCATCCGGACGGCCACCATCCAGCGGGCGTCCGACTCCGCGAAGGCCGCGATCCGCTTCGACGCGGCCTTCTCGTCGGACAGCACGACGGTCGGCCGTTCGCCGCTGACCGCACCGAGCAGCTTGGCGTACGCGCGGGCCGAGTCCTGGTCGGTGGCGATCACCAGCCCACCGGCGTCCGGCACGTGCCGGCGCACCTCGGAGAGTCGCTTGTCGGCCGCCTCCAGCACGGCCGGGATCCAGGCACCGTCGGGTGCGAGCGCGGTCCGCAACGCCTGAGCGGTGAGGTCCCTGGTCGACGGCTCGCCGAGCCGCGCCGCGATCTCGTCGCCGGCCCGAGTCCGCCACCGCAGCTCACCCGAGTACGCCATGAACAGCACCGGACGCACCACCTGGTCGGCGAGGGCCTCCGCATAGCCGTAGGTGAAGTCGGCCGCGCTCCGTCGCACCCCGTCGTCGCCCGGTGCGTACGTCACGAACGGGATCGGGTTCGCGTCGGACCGAAACGGCGTTCCGGTCAGCGCCAGCCGCCGGCTCGCCGGCTCGAACGCCTCGCGAACCCCCTCACCCCACGCCAGCGCGTCGCCCGCATGATGCACCTCGTCGAGGATCACCAGCGTCTTGGACCGCTCGGTGCGCACCCGGTACGCCAGCGGGTTGGTCGCCACCCCGGCGTACGTCAGCGCGACGCCCACGTAGTCCGTGCTGGTCCGCCCCCGCTTGCCGGTGTACGTCGGGTCGATCGGCATCCCCGCCCGGCTCGCCGCGTCCGCCCACTGGTGCTTCAGGTGCTCGGTCGGCGCGACCACCGTGACCCGGTCGATCACCCGGCGCTCGAGCAGCTCCGCCGCGACCCGCAGGGCGAACGTCGTCTTGCCGGCACCGGGCGTCGCGACCGCGAGATAGTCGCGCGGCGACCGGCTCAGGTAGTCGTCGAGAGCGTGCTGCTGCCAGGCCCGCAGCCTCGTCGCGGTGCCCCAGGCCGCGCGGCCCGGGTACGCCGGGGGGAGCTGTCCTGCATGGGAGACGGGGTGGGACACAGCAGCCGAGGCGGAGTCGGACACAGGGCGTTGTCACCAGGGCCTTTCGAGGGCGCGACGATCGGGCCGGGCAAGCCTAACCAGCGACCGGGCGCAGATCCGACATCGACGCGGCCATTGCACTGGCAGTGAGCCGAACAATACGTTGAGTCAACGCACTCACGAGAGGATCCGCCATGCTCCTCGACCACCGTCACCGGCTCGCCCTGTTGGCCGTCGTGACCACCGCCTGCGTCGGCCTCACGGCCTTCGCGACCACCCCGGCCGGCGCGCAGCCGGGCCGGGCCGACGCCGACTACGCGCAGCCGATCGACCCGCAGGACTGGGAGAACCCCGACGACATGACCTGGGCCGACCACACACCGGTGCCCGGTGTGGACTGGTCCGACCCGACCCGACGCGGCTCGGCGCGCGACTTCAACATCGCGCTGGTCCTCGGCGACTTCACCGACCAGCCGTTCCTGGTGACGCAGCCCGTCGCCTCGCACCCGTTCGGCAACCCGCAGCCGTCGGTCCACGACCTGCCGCGGGCCGAGGTCGCCCAGTTCTACGAGGGCTTCCTCAACACGCCCGGCGAGCTGAACAACGGCCACACCCTCCACGAGTACTGGATGGAGGACTCGGCCGGCCGCTACGGCGTCGACCTGACGGCGTACGGCGCGTACGCGATGCCGGGCAAGCTGCACGAGTACGGCCTGGTCGGCACCGGGCAGAACGGCGCCGGATGCCCCGCCGGCGACTCCTGCGACAAGTCGATCCGGGCCGATCTGGGGGGCGCCTGGCGGGCCGACGTCGGCGACGCGGAGGCCGACGCGTACGACTTGGTCTTCTACCTGACCGCGGGACACGACGAGTCCGGCACCTGGCAGGAGTTCGGCGAGATGATGTTCTCGTCGCCCGAGGACGTCTCCGACGAGTTCGGGCCGCCGGACGACGCGCTCCCCAACTCCGTGGTCACCCGCTATGTGCCCTGGACCTCGTGGCTGGCGGGCAGCAACCACTGGCCCAACGCCAGCAGCGGGAGCTCGACCCAGGCGGAGAGCTCCGGGGCCGGCGTCTACGCCCACGAGCTGAGCCATCTGCTCGGCATCGGCGACAACTACAACAACCCGTACGGCACCCCGCTGTCTCGGTCGTACACCGGTATCTGGGAGATGCTGTCGAGAGGCAGCTTCAACGGTCCGGGCGGGCCGCACCGTCGCTGGGTCGTCCCGGCCACCGACGGCGGCTCGATGGGCGCTCATCACATGCTGCGCAACAAGATCGAGCTCGAGATGGTCGACGAGGCGCAGCTGCTGCGGCTGACCCGAAACGGCCTGGCCGACTCCGGCATGGTGTTCGCCGAGGTCACCGCCCGGGAGGTGCCACTGGGTGCGTCCTTCGGTCTCGACGGCCTATCCGGAGTCAACATCGCGATGGAGGGCGGCGACCTGAGCCCGCCGTGCGACATCACCCAGGACTACCGCTGCGACCGAGGCGGGTACGAGAACTACACAGTCGAGGTGGTCGACCGGATGGGGTCTGACTCCTTCACCCCCGACGACGGCGTCTTGATGGCGAAGACGAAGAACCAGGACCGGGCGCCGTTCATCTGGGTCGTCGACGCCAACCCGCAAGACATCGACCTGGTCGACTTCGAGCGGCCGGACGGCACGGACGCGATGGTGTCGCTGGGCGACTACCGCCAGCTCGCCGACGCGCTGTTCAAGACCGGCACGGACTCCGGCAGCGAGTACGAGCACGTGGACGAGCCGAACCGGCTGCAGATGTACGTGCTCGACCAGCGTCGCGACGACGACGGGGTGCTGCGCTACCAGGTGGCGGTCCGTTCGCTCGACGGCTCCGGGCCACATCAGCGCGGCGTCGACGCGGAGGACGGCGAGCCGTCCGGCGTGCGGCCGGGCAAGGTCGCCAAGTGCCAGTTCCCGGTCACCAACACCGGTGTGGCGGCCGACGTGTCGGGCACCCAGCCCGACGACGTCCAGTCGATGGTCGACGGCGACGTGCTGCGGCTGTCCGCCGAGGCCACCGGCGGCTGGGAGGTCTGGATGCCGCGCGAGGTGGCGGGCGTCGACAACGGCGACACGTACACGCACGAGGTGTTCGTCTCCAAGGAGCCCGGCGCGCGGGTCCGTACCCAGGTGACGCTGTCGGTCACGTCCGAGAGCGACCCGCAGGCCACCGAGTCGGTCACCTGTGACGTGACGGTGGGCGACACGCGTCCGTGACGACGGCTGGTCAGGCGATCGGTGCGGTCACACCGTCACCCGCACCGATTGCCTGACCGGTACGGCGACCCGGGTCGCGACCCCCACCGCGACCAGTCCGCCGGCCACCATCACGCCGAAGATGCTGCCGAACACCACCACCCCCGGCTGGCTGCCGTGCAGCAGCGCGAACAGCACGCCGCCGGTGCCGATCATCACGATGCTGGCGAGGGCGTCAGCGATCTGGATCGCCGCCGAGTTGGCGCCCTGGTCGGCGACCGGTGACAGCTCGAACAGCAGCACCGAGAGACAGGAGATGCCCAGCCCCATCCCGGCGCCGCCGAGCAGCCAGCCGACCGCGGCGAGCCAGGCCGGCACCGTGAACCCGTCGGTCTGCACCGCGGCCAGGCCGGCCAGCGCGATCCCGGTCGTCGCCAGTACGGCACCGACGACGACCAGACGCTGCCGCGGAATGCGCATCGTCGGGCGGCCCTGCCACCACGACGCCGACGCCCAGCCCAGCGCTGCACCGGTCAGCGTCAGACCGCCCAGCGTGGTCGACAGCCCACGGTGCTCGACCATCATCAGCGGGACGTACGACTCGGCGCCGAAGAAGGCCCCGCACATCGCCCCGCGCAGCGCCACCACGGCCGGTAGACCGCGCCGCACCCGGAGCGTCCCGGCCGGCAGCAGCCGCAGCAGACCGGGGACCAGCAGGCCGACGCCGACGACCGCGGCCAGGCCGGCCACCGCCCAGTCGTCGTGCTCGACCCGCTGCCCGGCGTACTGCAGCGCCCCGGCGCCGACCGCGGCCGACAACGCCAGCGGCGCGCGGCCCCGCCGATGCGCGACCCCGTCCGGCTGCGGCATCCGGCGCAGCGCGGGCAGGGTCAGCAGGACGGGTACGACGACGAACGGCGCCGTACCCCAGAACACCAGCCGCCAGGTCCACTGCTCGGTGATGTAGCCGGACACCAGCGGACCGACAATCGACGGGATCACCCACGACGCGGCCATGAAGGAGAAGATGCGGGGTCGGACCGACTCGTCGTACACCCGCGCGACGACGACGTACAGCGCCACGATCACCGCGCCGCCGCCGAGACCCTGAATCATCCGGCCGGCGACGAACTGCACCATCCCGGGGGCGAAACCGGCGACCAGCAGCCCGACCGTGAACACCAGCACGCCGGCAAGGAACGGCGCCGCCGGCCCGATCCGGTCACACACCTCGCCGGTCACCGCGGTCGCGAACAGCGCGGCGATCAGGAAGCCGGTGAACGACCAGGCGTACAGCGACAGGCCGTCGAGCTCACGGGCCGCGACCGGCATCGCGGTCGCGACCGCCATCGCCTCGAACGCGATCAGCAGCACCAGGGAGACGATGCCGACTGTGACCCGCCCGGTGGGGCTGGGAGCGGGCGCCGTTGTCATGACCAGATGCTACGTGTGCCCCTGACAGCGGCGCCAACCGTTTACTGCCCGCTCAGTCGTCGGAGCCGCCGTCGTCGTCCCCCTTCTTCAGCGACTCCCACCGCTCCTTGCACTCGGGGCAGACGGGGTACTTCTGCGGGTCACGGCTCGGCACCCACACCTTGCCGCACAGCGCGATGACGGGCGTGCCCTCGACCATCGCCGCCATCAGCTTGTCCTTCGGCACGTAGTGCGAGAAGCGCTCGTGGTCGCCGTCGTCGAGGGTCGGCTTGGTGCGCTCGTCTTCGACGGTCTGCACGCCGGGGCTCAGCTGAGTGCTCACCCAGCCCAGTCTAATCCGCCCAGGCGTGAGCCTTCAGGACGCACATATGCGCAACCTCGGCGCGACGGTTCGGCGGGCGCCAGGCGGCTGAGGGCGGTCAGTTCTGGGACGGGTCCTCGGGGCAGGTGGCGACGAAGGCCAGCTCTCCCGGCTGCCGCCTTAGCACCCGCCGCCACAGCGTCTCCGCGTCGCCCGTGACGAGGTCCGTGGTCTCCGCGGGTACGACATACCAGGACCCTTCGGCGATCTCCTCCTCGAGCTGGCCTTCGGACCAGCCGGAGTAGCCGGCGAAGATCCGCATCCCGCTCAGCACATCGCGGACCAGCTCCACCGGGGCATCGAGGTCGACCAGCCCCGCACCGGGGTACAGCGGCCGCCAGCCGACCGGCACGGAGTCACCACCGCCGGCCAGGATCGCGACGGCGAGCGCGGACTCGGTCTGCACCGGCCCGCCGGCGAACAGCACGTCAGGCCCGCTCACCAGCTCGGCCCAGTCGGGCAGCACCTCGGCCACAAGCACCGAGGTCGGTCGGCTGATCACGACGCCGAGCGCCCCCTCGTCGCCATGGTCGAGCACCAGCACGACCGCGCGCGCGAAGTTGGGGTCGGCGAGGGACGGCGTGGCCACCAGCAACCGTCCGGCGAGGGGCGTCGTCGCCGATGGTCCGTCGGTCATGGGTCCATCATCGCGTACCCCGCAAGGTCACATCGCGATGTCGGCATCCTCCGCACCAGGAGCGAGTACGCCGACCTGCGGCCGCGTCAGCCCGAGCAGTGCGTCGGAGACCACCCGGTCACGTTCCAGCGGGAGCATGTGGCCGGCTCCGGGCGCCACCGTCAACCGTGCCCACGGCATCTGGGCGACCAACCGGCGATGGTGCGACAGCGGTGTCAGCCGGTCCTGCTCGCCCACCACGATGTGCACCGGCGTCCCACGCAGCGCTGCCAGCGCGCCCGCCCGGTCATGCAGCATCAGGTCGTGGAAGAAGCCGCTCATCGACTCCGCCGGCGTGTTGATGAGGGAGTCGACCGCGAGCCGGTGGTCGGCTGCGCGCATCGGCGACCCGAACAGGAACCGCCGGACGATCGTCGACTCGATGGCGGGCGCGCTGCGGCGACGCCGGCGGCTGACCATCCGCGACCGCATCGCCAGCATCGGCGGGATCTGGTTCCGTACCCGTTCGGGCAGGCCGAGGGTGACCCGGTCGAGCCGGCCGCTCGACGTACTCACGAACAGCACGCCCGCGACCCGCTCGGCGAACAGGTCGGGCCGCCGCTCGGCCAGCGCCATGATCGTCATGCCACCGATCGAGTGCCCACCGAGAACGATCGGGCCGGTTGGTGCCTGCTGGTCGATCAGGTCGGACAGGTCTCGGGCGAGGTTGTCGATCGTGGCGTCCCGCTCGGGCGTCGCGTCGGAACGGCCGTGCCCGCGGTGGTCGTAGCGCAGCACCCGCACCGCGTCGCCGAACGCCGCCCGCAGGTCGCGCACCTGGTAGCGCCACAGCTCCAGGTCGGCGGTCCAGCAGTGCGCGAGCAGCACCGTCACCGGCGCGTCGTCCGGTCCGTCGGTGCGGACGTGCAGGCGCAGGCCGTCCTTGGTCGTGAACGTCATGCCCGTGCTCTCGTCAGTCGGGTGATGATCGGTCGATGGGTACGTCGGGCGCGGCGTCCGCTGCCGGCCAGCGCGTAGCCGACGGCCACGATGCCGAACAGGGTGGCGAACAGGCCGCCCGCCACGACGTACGCGGAGGTCCACAGCCAGGTCGGCAAGTCCTGCTTCTCCTCGCGACGCAAGATCAGCTGTTCCTCGACGAAATCGCGCGGCCCGTCGACGGCGGGGTACTCCGCGGCCGGGATGGCGGCGTCACCCGGTAGGTAGATCGGCGCCGCGACCAGGGTGTGCAACGGCTGATGCAGGCGCAGCAGCGTCTTCCACTCGCCATACAACGGCAGCGGCTCGTCGGTCCGGTAGACACCGGGACGCACCTCGTCCATGGTTCCGCGGACGGCGCCGCCGCCCTGCCAGGACAGTGCCTCGAACCAGTACGCGTCGTCGACCGCGTCGGCGGGCTCGACCTGCACCTCGAGGTAGCCGGTCGGCCGGTCGCCGCGCGCCACCTCGTCGATCTCGACCGTTGCCACAGCCGACGCGTCGCCCGCGGGCGGCACGTTGACCACGAACACCGCGACCACGACGACGGCGCCGAGCGCAGCCAGCAGGTGCGGCCGACCAGCCGACGCCCGGGCGTGCACCGGGTCACCGGCGACGGCCAGCCGCTGGTGCATCCACGCGACGACCACGCCGATGCCGGCGCCGGCCAGACCGCACAACAGCGCCGCCCACGGCATCATCTCGATCGGCCACGGCATCGGCCGGGTCGCCGCGGTCCAGCCGTACTCCACGACCAGCAGTCCGGCCGTGATCGCGACACCCGTCACGGCGCCCGAGCCGATGGTCGGGCGGACCCGGGGGGCGAGCAGCGCCGCCACCAGCGCACCGCCCAGCATCAGCGGCGGCCACGGGGTGAGCGCGTCGAACACCCAGACGTTGAGCGCGAGCAGGCCGGCCTGGAGCCCGGCGTAGCCGAGCCACACCGTGGCCACCCAGCGTCGGCCGCGCAACGCCGCCAGGCCGAAGGTGACCACGGTGGCCACGGTCAGCACGATCGGGTCGTTGATCAGCGGGAACTGCGGAACGCCGTACGCGAACTCCAGCAGGAAGGCGACCGGCCCGGCGGCCAGGACCACCAGCGCGACCCATTTCATCGCCCGCCGGCAGCGCGAGCCGGCGATCTGCCGCACCTCCGCGCAGGTGAGCAGCATGGTGTACGGCAGCAGGAGCACACCGCCGATCATCACCACATGAGTCGGCCCCCACTCGGTCACGTCCTGGCCGAACAGCCGGTGCCATACGTCGTCGAGCGGGAAGCCGGCCAGGGCACACAGCGCCACGCCGGTGGAGATGGCCGGTCCGAACGGCACCCGCCAGGCCCGGGTGAGCCGGAGCGTCCGGCGCGGGAGACGGTCGTCGGCCAGGCACAGCGCCAGCGCGCCGCCGGCGAAGATCGCGATAAGACCGAGGAAGATCAGGTAGTGCGCGGGGTTCGCCAGCGGGCCCTCGTCACGGCCACGGGAGATGTGGAACGACACGTCCCAGTAGAGACCGACAGCCCCCGACAGTGCGCCCGCAACCTGGATCGCCAGCGGCAGCGCGAACCAACGCGGGCTGCCGTCCCGCGCGGCGACCCGGTCGGCTGCCGCTCCGACCAGCGTGCGGCGGCCGCTGCGCTCCCGGAACATCACCCACAGCAGTCCGCCGTACACGACCGTCGTGAACGCCATCACGACCGCGATCTGGTCAAGCGGCGCACCACCCGCGGACGGCGCCCCGGCGGCCGTGACGATCATCGAGCGACCCTTCGTCGAGAGGTGAGCGAGGATTCGCCACTCGCTATGTGTCATTGTCACTGTCACATGTAGGATGTGCCATGTCAAGGGACGCCTGTACACATGGGAAGGTCGACGTTGAGCGCACAGAAGGCCGAGATGACCATCGACCAGCTCGCCGCGGCGGTCGAGATGACCGTGCGCAACGTGCGTGCGTACGCCAGCCGTGGTCTGATCCCCCCACCGCGGCTGGTGGGGCGCACCGGCTACTACGGCGAGGAGCACGCCAGCCGACTGCGACTGGTGCGTGACCTGATCGACCGCGGGTACACCCTCGGCGCGGTCGAGAAGGCGCTGCTCAGCCACGCCGCGGTCCCGGCGGTGCACGCCCTCGACCTGCTCGGCACCCTCGCCAACCCGCTGGGTCAGGTCGAGGAGCCCGAGCAGATCAGCCGGGCCGACCTGGCCGGGCTGGCCGGCGTCGAGCAGGACGAAGAGCTGTTGCGGCGGCTGGCCGACCTCGGTCTGGTCGAGCAGCTCGACGACGGCGACCTGCTGATGACACGCCCGTCCTTGGTACGGGCCGGAGCAAAGGCGATGGAGCTCGGGCTCGACCAGGAGTCGGTGCTCGGCATGCTGCCGGTGCTGTCGGAGCACCTGAACCTCGTCGCCAAGATGTTCGTCGACGAGTTCCGCGCCCGGATCTGGCACCCGTTCACCGAGGCCGGCATGCCCGACGACCAGTGGCCGGAGATGCTGCAGCGCATCCAGGCGGTCCTTCCGGTGGCGGCCCAGGCCGTGGTGTCGGTCTTCCGCGACGAGCTGGCGCGGGTGATCGACGAGGCGCTCGGCGAGGAGCTACACCTGCTCGCCGACGGGAGCACCGACAGCGCCTGACCCGACGTCGTCCAGGTCGACGGCCGGGCTCGCGGACTCGCGTACGGCGGTGGCGACCGCGTGGTGCACGTCGTTGTGGAAGACGCTCGGGATGATGTAGTTGGCGTTCAGCTCGGCCTCGGTCACCACCGACGCGATCGCCGTGGCCGCCGCCAGCAGCGTGTCGTCGTCGATGGTGCGGCTGTGCGCGTCGAGCAGCCCGCGGAAGACGCCGGGGAACGCCAGCACGTTGTTGATCTGGTTGGGGTAGTCGGACCGTCCGGTCGCCACCACGGCCGCGTGCTCGCGAGCGACCGCCGGGTCGACCTCGGGCACCGGGTTGGCCAGCGCGAACACGATCGCGTCCTTGGCCATCGTGGCGACCTCGGCCGCACCGAACAAGTTGGGCGCAGACACCCCGATGAACACGTCCGTGTCCCTCAGTGCGCCGGCGAGATCGCCGACGAAGTCGGCCTTGTTGGTGTGCTCGGCGATCCAGCGGATCGAGTCGTCCATGCCCTCACGGCTGTGGTGGATCACCCCGTCGATGTCGACCGCGATCACGTCGCTGACCCCGGCCCGCAGCAGCAGCCGCAGGATCGCCGTACCCGCGGCTCCCGCGCCCGACATCGCCACCCGTACGTCGCCGATCTCCTTGCCCACCACGCGAAGCGCGTTGGTCAACGCGGCCATCACCACGATCGCCGTGCCGTGCTGGTCGTCGTGGAAGACCGGGATGTCGAGCTTCTCCCGCAGCCGCGCCTCGATCTCGAAGCAGCGTGGTGCCGAGATGTCCTCGAGGTTGATGCCGGCGAACACCGGGGCGACGATCTCGCAGGTGCGCACGATCTCGTCGACGTCTTGCGTGTCCAGGCAGATCGGCCACGCGTCGATGCCCGCGAACCGCTT
>WHTB01000255.1 GCA_009379735.1 Propionibacteriales bacterium | reverse complement strand
GACTATCCCCGTATGTTCGCCTCGATCCTGTCGATCATCGTCGTCGCGAGTGTGAGCGTGACCCTGCTCCAGCGGCTGGAGCTGCGACTCTTCCGCCCGGAGATGAGGCCCTTATGACAGACATCCCGCGCACGACGTCCAAGGCCGGTAACCCGGTGGACAAGACCGGTGAACCGGCCGTCCGCGTACATAACTTGACCAAGGAGTTTCCTGGCGGGGTGCGGGCTCTGGACGGGGTGAGCTTCGACGTACCCCGAGGCGAGCTGACCAGCATCATCGGGCCGAGCGGGTGCGGAAAGACGACCACGCTCAAGATCATCGCCGGGCTGGTGGAGGCGACGGGCGGAGAGGTCGAGGTCGACGGCACTCCGGTGCATGCCCCCGGGCCGGAGCGGGCCTTCGTGTTCCAGGACTTCGCACTCATGCCCTGGGCCACGGTGCTTCGCAACGCGGCGTTCGGGCTCGAGCTGCGCGGTGTCTCCCGCCAGGAGCGGGAGGCCATCGCACGCGACTACATCGCCAAGGTGAACCTCGCCGGCTTCGAGGATGCCTACCCCCACCAGCTCTCCGGGGGGATGCGCCAGCGGGTCGGCCTGGCCAGGGCGCTGGCGGTGGATGCCGACATCTTGCTGATGGACGAGCCGTTCGCGTCCGTCGACGAGCAGATCAGGCGCAAGTTCCAGGAGGACCTCCTCCGTCTGCTCAGCGACGAGGACAAGACCGTCATCTTCGTGACCCACTCCATCGAGGAGGCGGTGTACGTCTCCGACCAGGTCGTCATCTTGACCCGCGGACCCTCACGCGTGTCCAAGGTGGTGCGCCCGGGCGTGGACCGGGACGCCGACTCCGAGCACATCCGGCGCAGCCCGACCTACCTCGACTGGGTCGAACGCATCTGGGATGAGCTCCAGGACTATCTCGAGAAGTGAGGAGGACGCCCCATGGAGCTACGTGGTCACCGCATCCCGATGTTCGTCTCGCTGCTGGTCTGGTTCGCGCTGTGGGAGGTGTTCGGGCGGCTCGAGGTGGTGTCCCTCATCCCACCGTTCAGCGAGGTCGTCGCCGCGCTGGCCGTCGTCGTTCCCTCGGAGAGTTTCGTCGAGGCCACGACGGTCACCCTGCAGGCCTTCGCCATCGGGATGACGATGTCGCTGACGGTCGGCATCGGCCTCGGCATGCTGATGGGGCGCAGCCCGGCCGTCGCCAGCGTGATGGGAATGTGGGTCAACATCTTCGAGAGCTCGCCGCTGACCGCTGTCGTGCCCGCACTGATGGCGCTTCTCGGCTTCGGGCTGCCGACCATGGTCGTGACCGTCTTCTTGTTCTCGGTCTGGGTGATCGCGCTCGACACGCAGGTGGGTGTGGAGCGGGTGAACCCCTCGCTCGTGGAGATGGGCCGGTCCTTCGGGGCCTCGAACCGGGTGCTCTACTCCACGATCGTTATCCGCGCGGCTCTTCCAGAGCTTCTCGCCGGCATCCGGCTCGGTCTCATCCGTGGCCTGAAGGGTGTCGTCATCGGCCAACTGCTGATCGCGGTCGTCGGGGTGGGGTACCTGTTCGAGCTGTACTCGCGGAACTTCCTGATGCCGGAGTTCTGGGCCCTGCTGATCATCCTGTTCGCGTTCGCCTTCCTTGCCTCGGAGGCGGTCGCGTACTTCGAACGAAAGGTGTCCTTCTATGCGTCGAGCCGGTGACGGAGCCTCCTCCACGAGCTACGCCATCTCGCCACCGGTCGTCACGACCGTACCCGTGAATGGCACGGACGCGGCCTTTCCGGTGGCGCGCGTGTTCTGTGTCGGGCGCAACTACGCCGAGCACGCCATCGAGATGGGCCACGACCCGGACCGCGAGCCGCCGTTCTTCTTCATGAAGCCCGCGGACGCCGTCGTGCCCACCGGAAGCACGTTGCCCTTCCCCTCCCAGACCGAGGAGCTTCATCACGAGATCGAGCTCGTGGTCGCCCTCGGCGAAGGTGGGGCGCAGATCCCGGAGGAGAAGGCGCTCGACCACGTCTTCGGGTACGCCGTGGGGCTCGACATGACGCGACGCGACATGCAGGCGGTGGCGAAGAAGGCCGGCCGCCCGTGGGACATGGCCAAGGGCTTCGACCAGTCGGCACCCACGAGCCCGATCTGCCCGGCGGCGCGTCTCGGGCACCCGAGCGCCGGCGCCATCTGGCTGCGGATCAACGGTGAGCTCCGTCAGGAGGGCGACCTCGATCAGCAGATCTGGAAGGTGCCCGAGACCATCAGCTACCTCAGCACACTGGTCGAGCTTCGGCCAGGCGACCTCATCATGACCGGAACGCCCAAGGGCGTGGGCAGGGTCGACCGCGGTGACCGCCTCGAGGGACACGTCGACGGTGTCGGTGACCTGGAGATCACCTACGCGGACTGACGGTGGGCTCAGGGTGCCAGCCGCGGCCACTCGAACTCGACGTCGGCACGCTCCCGCCCACGGTCGCGGAGGGTGCCGTCACCGCGATCCACGCCCTGACCGCCCCAGCCCGGCTGGGCCAGGTCGTCCCGTCGTGGGTCGCGTGACTTTGCGTGACAGCCGCAGTGGTTGGTGGCACTCGGTGACGTCCGCGGGCCCTGGGTGGCGAACATGGTGAGGTGACCACTGAACTCCCAGCCAGCCAGCCCTTGGAATCACTCGTCTAGCTGGTCAGCCCGAACGCCAGCCGGCTGAGCGTGTCCTCGACTCCGGTGAAGCCCTCGTTCGGGTTGAAGTCGTCCTCCCCGAAGTCGACGTCGGGGTCGTCGGCCGTGCCGCCGACTCCGTCAGGGCCGACGGCGAACATCAGCGGGAAGTTGCCGCCCTGGTCCATCAGGTTCGCCTGGTCGTTGAACTGGTCGACGTGCCAGTCGCCGAAGAAGTGGCCGGCTTCGTGCGAGACCACGTTGCCCACCGCTCGTCCGACGAAGGCCAGCTTGTCGCTCGCCGGCGTCACGTACGTGTTCAGCGACGGGTCGCCGGGCTCGCCGGCCCGTTCGCTGAGGACGTCCAGCAGCACCACGGCGGACTCCTCGGTGCCGAAGTTGCCGGGGTCGATCGACTGCGCGACTCCGATCGTGGGGATGCCGGACTGCTCGATCGTGCCGCCGACGATGACCCGGCTGACGTTCGGGTCGCCGAACGGGTCGGGGTCGTCCAGGCTGTTCTGGATCCGGATGTCGAAGTCGTCGTTCAGTCCGCTGTCGATCATGTCCCGGCGCAGGTTCTCGCGGGTCTCCGCGACGATCCGGTCGACCAGGTCGTCGTGGTCGGCGTTGGTGAGCCCCCAGCGGCCGAGGAACGCCCGCAGCGGGCTGAGCGTCCGTACCCCTGGTCCTCCCCAGATCGCCGTGTTGACGCGCTCCCCGTCGAAGTCGAGGAAGATCGTCTGGGCCGGTCGCTCGTTCTCCAGCCCTGGTCGGTACGCCTCCACGGTCACGTCGTAGTCACCGCTGCCTTGGCCCACCGCCACGTAGTGCCAACCGGTCTCGTCCGCGACGTGCTCGGTCACGGCGTTGCCACCGCCCGGCAGCGGAGACTGCGCCGGGTAGATGAACGTCGCGTCCTGCATCGACCCGTGCACGTTGAGGCTGGAGGGGTCGTAGATCGTCAGCTCCGCTGCCTCGCCGGCGACCGACGCGCCGAGTACGTCGCCCTCGCGCAGCCGCATCGCGTAGACGTCGACGTCCGCCTCGCCCATCGTGATCTCGAGGTCGTACGGGCCCTCGGTGCCGGCTCCCGGTCCGCTGGCGGAGTCGGTCGGGTCGTCGGGGAGTGACGGGAAGCCCGCGACCATCACGGTGTAGGCACCGTCGGCGTCGAACACGTGCGTCAGGAGGCTGTCGAACCCGTCGAAGTCGTCGTTGAGCGCAATAAGCTCGCCGGCGTCGTCGAAGATCGCGACGATCGAGTCGAGGTCGCCGGTCGTGGTGGTGATGTCGACGGTGAGGGCCTCACCCGCGACCCCGTCGACGGCGTAGAAGTCGAAGTCTCCCGAGCCGCTGCCGCCGCTGCCGTGCGGACCGTCGCCGATCGTCCCCGTCGTGGTGATGCCGTCACGGGTCGTGCCGATGCCGGTCTTGGCCGCGAGCGGGATCGAGCCGTTGTCCTCGGCATTGGCCGGGACCTCCTCGCTCGTGACGGCCTCGGGTGACATGGTCCCGACGATCCGGGCCTGTGGGTTGCGGCCCTTCGCGGTGCCGAACTGCGGCACCGACTGCGCGGTCGCCGTCTCGTCGTTGGAGCCGCGGACGCCGGCCGGCTCGTCCTCGTCGACGAGCAGCGGGTCCACCGGTGCCGACCGACGCTCCAGGTCGGTCTGCAGCCGGTCGCGAGTCGCGGCCTTCGCCTTGGACTGGGCCTTCAGGTACTTCTTCCAGCCGGCGAAGTCGACCGTCGAAGGGTCAGGCACCAGCGCGAGGTACGGGTTGGCACCGCTCGGTTTTGCCCCCGGCGGGGTCGTCTTCGCGGCGACCTGCGAGCCGTTCGACATCGTCTGCCGGTCGGCCTTGCTGAACCCGTCCCCCTCTCGGTCCGCCGCCCCGGATGCCGGAGTGATGGCGATAGCGAGCAGGCCGGCACCGGCCAGGAGTGCAATGAATCTACGCACGACAAAACTCCCCAAGTACGTCGCGGCCCCCAGGTCGCGAATCGTTCCGACGAAACTACACTCGGCGACCGCTCGCTGACACCCCGAGTCCGCGGCGAGCCGCAGGGTTGTGCGCGACGCGGTGGCGATCTTGGTACGAGATGTCGACGCGGCTGCGCCCCGGCATCTCCTCGCGTATCGGGCCAAACCGAACCGATCAGTCCTGACCCTGGTCGAATCCGTTGACTCCGCGTTCGGTTGTGCCGATGGTGTGTCCGGTACACGCCAGTGGATCGGCCGATTGGGGTACGGGGGAATCACGCGAGCCGGGTGAGTGTACGTACGGCTCCATCTCCTCAGGTCGACCTCGATCGGACTCTCCCGGGCGATGAGCCACGCACATCGATGAGAGGAGTCGGCGATGGCCAGGACCGCGAGTCCAGAAGGCACCGGAGAAGCCGAACGGAAAGCGCGACAACCCAAGGCGCGGCAGCAGAACCGCACGGCAGGGAAGAGGCGTGACAACCGGACGGCGAGCTCCGAGGGCACCGGAGAGGCCGAGCGGAGGGCGCGGCAGCCCAAGGCCCGGCAGCAGAACCGCACGGCGCCGAAGGCGGAGTTCACGACCTGGGGCTCGGCGGTGAACGTGCGCGCCGCGCCGACCACGGCGGCAACGGTGGTGCGGACCTTGCGCGGCGCAACGGCCGTCGACGTGAGCTGCCAACAGGCCGGCGAGCGGGTCAAAGCAGCGGGCCACACCAACCATTGGTGGTCGTACGTGCCGGCGCTCGGCGGCTACATCACGAACATCTTCATCGACCACCCGGCCGCCAAGCTTCCGGGTGTGCCGGAGTGCTCAGGTGCGGCGAAGAAGCAACAACGCGACCGCAACCGGACGGCCAGCTCCGAGGGCACCGGTGAAGCCGAGCGGAAGGCGCGACGCCCAGGGGCGGAGCCCGAGTCGACGCCGGGCCCGCGCCGTCGAGATGGCCGGACGGCGAGCTCCGAGGGCACGGGCGAAGCCGAGCGGAAGGCGCGCCGGCCCAGGATCCCTCGGCGCCCGAAGCATCCGACGCCGGATCCCGGTGCCGGTGAGCACGGCAGCAAACCCGGAAGCCAGCGCGCCAACCTGGCGACCGCCAAGGCCCTGGTGGCGACCTGGCAGGGGATGGGTCTGACCAACGCGGCCCGGCACCTGCAGCACTTCCTCGACAACACCGGCGACGATCTGACTGTCGACGTCGAGAGCATCCTCGGCGACATCGCCCGCTTCCGCTCCGACGTCCTCAAGCAGGTCGAGGACACCGCGCTGCCGTGGGTCGAGCGCGGGATCGACAAGCGTCTCTACGGCGACCACCTCACGTTCAAGACAGGCTGGAAGACGTTCCGAGTCTGGACCAAGCAGAACCCCGACTGGTACTACGCGATCGGCGGGTTCAAGTTCAGCGTGACCGGGTACGTCGTGGTCTCGTCCGGTTCGCCGCCAACGGCCGTCGCCCACTACAAGGTGCACGTTTTCGACCGCTACAACTGGGATACCCGGGAGAAGAGCGCCCGGAGCACGGACATGGTGATGGGCTCGCTCCACGAGGCTGGGCTCGCCCGTGAGTACGACATCGTCGGGTCGACCGGCAAGCAGGTCCTCTCTGTCCCGCGGCCACGGCCCTCGCCGAGTCCGGGTCCATCGCCTCGCTGACCCGAACACGGTGACGGGTCTGCAGTTCGGTCGCGCCGTCGCCAGCCACCCCCGCACATACGCGCAACCTCGGTGTGAGGGGGTACGCAACTTCGTGCAATGTCGGTGGGAGGGGCGGCGGTCAGCAGGCGCCGTTGCCGGCCGCGGCGATCCACTCGGCGCAGGCGCCGCCGAAGTTGCCGTC
>WHTB01000046.1 GCA_009379735.1 Propionibacteriales bacterium | reverse complement strand
GTTGCGCTCAGTTGATCAGACCAGATCGAGCGCCGTGAGGTCGGCCAGGGGTTCGTCGATGCTGCAGCTGCCGTACGACCGGAACCAGCGCCGCGCCGACGCGAGCCGGTCGGCATCGAGGTCGCGGACCGCTGCCGCGAGGACGGCGCCGTCGCGCTCGCCCAGCGTGTGCTCGACGTCGTCGACAGCGGCGCCGTCCAGTGCCACCCGCGTCGCCAGCAACACGTTGAGGAAACCGTGGTGCTCGAAGCCGGTGGTGTCCGCGGTGTGGCGGACGGCGTGGTGCAGCCCGGCCGTGCACTTGAACTCGAGCTCGCGGTCGAGGGCCGCGTTGATCACGACCGCCAGCTCACGCTCGGAGGGGAAGGCTGCCGGGTCGAGTCCGCCGGTCCGGACCTTCAGCTGGTGCCCGGACGCCGCGACCTCGTCGAGGGCGGCCGTCCAACCGGCCGTGGCCCCCGTTCCGTACAGCCGCGGCGGCTCGACGAACGCGTCGACGCCGTCCGGGAGTGCGGTGGCGAGCACCGTCGTGACCCGGCGGGCGTTGTGGGCCAGGTCGGCCTCGTCGCGCAGCGCGACCTCGACCCCCCGGAGCGCCAGCCGGCCGTCTCGCTGGACCCAGGTCAGCGCCGGCTCGATCGCGCCCGCGCCGCCGGTGATGGTGAGGCTCAACGCCAGCTGCTCCGCGCCGTCTTGGTCGTCGAGCGCACGCTGCAGCTCGGGCAGCCGCCGGTCGGAGCAGACGAACGTGCCGACCAGGTCGGCGTACCACGCTGACCGGTGCAAGGCGTGCGCGCGTACGGCGTAGGGGACGGGTGCGTCGCCCGGCGGGAAGATGGCGGCGTCGTCGACCAGGGCCGCGAACATCCGGGGTATCGGGTCCGTTGTTGACATCGCCTGGAGGGTAGCGCAGGGTGGTTGCTGAGCGGACAAATACGTCCGTTATACGCGCGTGGAGAAAGGCTTCGGGGATGGCGCACTACCGACACGTCGGGCAGGTGCCGCCGAAGCGGCACACCCAGTTTCGCACTGCCGAGGGCACCTTGCACTACGAGGAGCTGATGGGTGAGGAGGGCTTCTCGTCCGACTCGTCGCTGCTCTACCACCGCGGTGTGCCGTCGGCGATCGTGGACTCGCAGGTGTGGGAGCTGCCCGACCTCACCACCGCCGCCAACCACCCGCTCAAGCCGCTGCATCTCAGGCTGCACACGCTGTTCGACCTCGATGAGATGGCGTGGAAGGCCAACGACCCGGTCCAGCATCGGCGGCTCGTGCTCGGCAACGCCGACGTGCGGATCAGCTATGTGGTGGCTGGCGAGACCTCGCCGTACTACCGCAACGCGATCGGTGACGAGTGCGTGTACGTCGAGGACGGCGCGGCGACGGTCGAGACAGTGTTCGGGTCGCTGCCGGCGCGCAAGGGCGACTACGTCGTGATCCCGCGGGCGACCACGCACCGCTGGCTGCCGGACACGTCGAGCGGCCCGCTGCGGCTGTACGCGATCGAGGCCAACAGCCACATCACGCCTCCGAAGCGCTACCTGTCCCGGTTCGGGCAGTTCCTCGAGCACGCGCCGTACTGCGAGCGGGATCTGCACGGGCCGGTCGAGCCTCTAGTGGTCGAGGGCGCCGACGTCGAGGTCCTGGTCAAGCACCGGGGCAGCGGTCCGCTCGCCCAGCAGGGGATCGTCGGTTCCACGATGACGTACGCGACGCATCCGTTCGACGTCGTGGGCTGGGACGGCTACCTGTACCCGTTCACGTTCAACGTGTCGGACTTCGAGCCGATCACCGGTCGGGTGCACCAGCCGCCGCCGGTGCACCAGGTCTTCGAGGGCTCCAACTTCGTGGTCTGCAACTTCTGCCCCCGCAAGGTGGACTACCACCCGCTGTCGATCCCGGTGCCGTACTACCACTCCAACGTCGACTCCGACGAGGTGATGTTCTACGTCGGCGGCGACTACGAGGCGCGCAAGGGCTCGGGCATCAACATCGGCTCGATCTCGCTGCATCCCGGCGGCTACGCCCACGGCCCGCAGCCGTCGGCGATCGAGAAGTCGCTCGGTGCGGAGTACTTCGACGAGCTGGCCGTCATGGTCGACACGTTCCGCCCGCTCGAGGTCGGCGAGGCGGGTGCAGCGTCCGACGACGGCAAGTACGCCTGGACCTGGGCCGGACGTGGACCCGAGGACCCGGGCGTCTACTCGATCGGCTGAGCACACCCACTCACCTCCCGTTCCCCGTTGAGTGTGACGTTTTCGACAGACACGCCAGCGTGTCGCGTCGAAAACGTCACACTCACCGGCGGAGGGGAACGGTCAGCGGGGCTCGCGGACCTCGATGATCGCCACGCCCGCCGAGCTCATCTCGGTGATCGCCCGCTCCGTGGAGTCCGGCGCGACGCCGGCGACATAGTTGAGCAGCAGCCGGGTCTGGAAGCCCTCCTTGCGGGCGTCGAGGGCGGTGGCGCGCACGCAGTAGTCGGTCGCGATGCCACACACGTCGACGCTGTCCACGCCGTGCTCGCGCAGCCAGTCAGCGAGTACGAGGCCGCCGGACTCCTTGCCCTCGAACCCGGAGTACGCCGCGGCGTGCTCGCCCTTCAGGAACACCGCGTCGAACGGCTGCGGGTCGAGGTTCGGGTGGAACCCCTCGCCGTCGGTGCCGACGACGCAGTGCGCCGGCCACGACTCGACGAAGTCGGGCTGGTCGGAGAAGTGGTCGCCCGGGTCGATGTGGTGGTCGCGCGTCGCCACCACGACCTGGTAGTCAGTCTGGCTGCGGTCTTCGGCCTCGGACCACTCGTGCAGCAGCCGGCCGAGCCGGAACGCCACGTCGGCGCCGCCGTCCACGGCGAGACTGCCGCCCTCGCAGAAGTCGTTCTGCACGTCGGCCACGATGAGTGCACGCGTCACGGTCGGACCTCCTCAGCTCGGGCGAACGGTCGGGTGGATCCGGCTCGCCCGTCCCCAACGTAGTCGGTCGGGATCGCCGGTTCGCCACGGGAGAGATGGCGTGCCTCGATCGGCAGCTCGGCGACCGAGCGCTGGTGCCGGTCGCGCGCGGCCGACAGCGGCTCGTGGCCGACCGTCCGGCCCTGCTCGACCAGCCGGACGAGCAGCTCGCGGTCGTCGCCGTCGTCGACGGGCGGCGCGCCGATGCCGAGCACCTCGGCCTGCGCGATGCCGTCGGCGCCGCGACGGCGCAGCGCCCACTTGCGCCCGCCGATGGAAATCTTGTCGCTGCTCTTCTTCGCGACCGACACCAGCGGCCCGTCGGGGTCGTCACCTGCGGTGCGCGCGACCAGCTTGTAGACGAAGCCGCAGGTCGGGTGGCCGCTGCCGGTGACCAGCGCCGTACCGACGCCGTAGCCGTCGACCGGGGCGCCGGACAGCCCGGCGATCGCCAACTCGTCGAGGTCGCTGGTCACCACGATCTTCGTCGCGGTGGCGCCGAGGTCGTCGAGCTGCGTACGTACCCGTCGGGCCAGGTCGGAGAGGTCGCCGGAGTCGAGCCGTACGGCGCCGAGCGAGGTGCCGGCGATCTCGATCCCGGCCCGCACGGCCTCGGCCACGTCGTAGGTGTCGACGAGCAACGTGGTGCCGGCTCCCAGCGAGTCGACCTGGGCCTGGAACGCGTCGCGCTCGGTGTCGTGCAGCAGCGTGAAGGAATGTGCGGCGGTGCCCGCGGTGGGGATGCCGTACGCGTGCCCGGCGGCCAGGTTGGACGTCGACGCGAAGCCCGCGACGTAGGCTGCCCGCGCCGCTGCGACCGCGGCCTGCTCGTGGGTGCGCCGGGAGCCCATCTCGATGCAGGGCCGGCCCTCGGCGGCCAGCGTCATCCGCGACGCCGCGGAGGCGATCGCCGAGTCGTGGTTGTAGATCGACAGCAGCAGGGTCTCGAGCAGCACCCCCTCCGCGAACGTCGACTCGACGACGAGCAGCGGCGAGCCCGGCAGGTAGACCTCACCCTCGCCGTAGCCCCAGATGTCACCGCTGAACTGGTAGCCGGCGAGCCAGTCGAGGGTGGCCTGGTCGACGACGTCGTGGTCCGACAGCGCCGCGAGGGAGGAGTCGTCGAAGTGGAACCTCTCGACCGCGTCGAGCATCCGCCCGGTGCCCGCGGTCACGCCGTAACGCCGGCCGTCCGGCAGCCGACGACCGAACAGCTCGAACACCGCGCGCCGGTGAGCCGTCCCGCTGCGCAGCGACGCCTGCAGCATGGTGAGCTCGTAGTGGTCGGTGAGCAACGCCGTGGAGGTCACGTCGACAGCCTAGGACCTGCCAGCCAGGTCATCGGGTCCGCGCCCCAGGTGTAACGGGACCATCGAGAAGGGGACAATGGGGGCGTGAGCGCCTCCACCCCGACCCGGCTCGAGCGTCCCGACACCGATCGGGACACCGACGAGCTGGTCGGTGCTGCCCGGCCGTGGATCACGATCGTGTGGAACGACCCGGTCAACCTGATGTCGTACGTCACGTACGTGTTCTGCGACTACTTCGGCTACTCGAAGCGGAAGGCCGAGAAGCTGATGATGCAGGTGCACCACGACGGCAAGGCCGTGGTCTCGCACGGCGGACGCGAGGAGATGGAGCGCGACGTGCAGGCGATGCACGGGTACGGGCTCTGGGCGACCCTGGAGAAGACCGACGCATGAGGGAGCTGTTCACCAGGGCACGCAAGGGCCACGTGTACGGCGGGTTCGCCACGCTGGAGGCGGATCTGATCCGGACGTTGGTGAGCCAGGTGATCGAGCTGGTACATGACGGGTCGCCGGCGCCGAGCGGTGGCGACCCGCTCGCCGCGCTGCTGGAGATGGACGGTCCGGTGGACGCGCCCGAGGACCCGGTGCTCGCCCGGCTGCTGCCCGACGCGTACCGCGAGGACGCGGAGGCGGCGGGCGAGTTCCGCCGGTTCACCGAGCGCGGGCTGCGGGACCAGAAGGCCAGCAACGGGCTGGTCGTGCTGGAGACGCTGCGCGCCGCCGGTCTGCCGGACGAGGTCGCCGACCCGAGCGACGCCGACGCTGGACCTGATGCTGGGTCCGATGTTGGGCCCGGGGACACCGTCGAGGTCGACCTGAGCCGCGACGCCGTGCAGGCCTGGCTGCGCAGCCTGACGGACGTACGCCTTGCCCTGGCGACGCGGCTCGGTGTCGAAGACGACGACGAGGACGAGTGGGCCGCCCTCGACGAGGACGACCCGCGCAGCTACCTGCACGACGTCTACGACTGGCTCGGCTATGTGCAGGAGTCCCTGGTACGCGCCGCGTCGTGACCCTGCGTCTCACGATTCGGGCAAACCCCCGAACGGTGCAGGGCATACACGGTGCAGACCTACGCTCACTCGTGTGCTCACCATCGACCAGGCGACCCATGACGCGATCGTCGCGCACGCCCGCCGTGACCACCCTGACGAGGCGTGCGGAGTGGTCGCCGGGCCGGCCGGCTCGGACCGTCCGGAGCGCTTCGTGCCGATGCTCAACGCGGCGCGCTCGCCGACGTTCTACGAGTTCGACTCGAGCGACCTGCTGGCCCTGTACAAGGACATGGACGCGCGCGACGAGGAGCCGGTGGTGATCTACCACTCGCACACGGCCACCGAGGCGTACCCGTCGCGCACCGACATCGGGCTGGCCCAGGAGCCGGACGCGCACTACGTACTCGTGTCGACCAGGGACGGCATCGACAGACCGGTGGAATTTCGCTCGTTCCGGATTGTTGACAGTGATGTCACCGAAGAAGAGGTCAGCGTCGTGCCGTCTCACGACCCGGCCGTCGAAACCCAGGAGCTTTGACATGGCCATCGAGGTCCGCGTCCCCACGATCCTCCGCACCTACACCGGCGGCGAGAAGGCCGTCTCGGCGGCGGGTGCGTCGCTGTCGGAGGTGATCGACCACCTCGAGACCAACCACCCCGGCATCAAGGGCCGCCTGATCGAGGGCGAGGACCTGCGCCGTTTCGTCAACGTGTACGTCAATGACGAGGATGTGCGTTTCACCGGCGGCCTCGGCACCAGAGTTGCCGACGGCGATGCCGTGGTGATCCTCCCGGCGGTCGCCGGCGGCAGGTAGTCCCATGCGCTTCGACTCGATTCTCGACACTGTCGGCGGGACACCGCTGGTCGGCCTGCCGCGGCTGTCGCCGTCGAGTGACGTACGGCTGTGGGCGAAGCTGGAGGACCAGAATCCCACCGGCTCGATCAAGGACCGACCCGCGCTGGCGATGCTTGAGCAGGCGGAGAAGGACGGGCAGCTGCGGCCCGGCTGCACGATCCTCGAGCCGACATCGGGCAACACCGGGATCTCGCTGGCGATGGCGGCCAAGCTGCGCGGCTATCGGCTGGTGTGCGTGATGCCGGAGAACACCTCCGTCGAGCGCAAGCAGCTGCTGCAGATGTGGGGCGCGGAGATCGTGTCGTCGCCGGCGGCGGGCGGCTCCAACGAGGCGGTGCGGGTCGCCAAGCGGCTGGCCGAGGAGCACCCCGACTGGGTGATGCTGTACCAGTACGGCAACCCGGCCAACGCGCAGTCGCACTACGACGGCACCGGTCCGGAGATCCTGGCCGACCTCCCGTCCATCACGCATTTCGTTGCCGGGTTGGGGACGACGGGCACGCTGATGGGGGTCGGGCGGTTTTTCCGCTCGGCTGCGCCGGCGGTCCGGATCGTGGCCGCGGAGCCGCGCTATGGGGAGCTGGTCTACGGGTTGCGCAACCTCGACGAGGGCTTCGTGCCCGAGCTGTACGACGACTCGCTGATCGACGCCCGGTTCTCGGTCGGCCCGCGCGACGCCGTTCGCCGGGTGCGTGAGCTGCTCGAGCTGGAAGGCATCTTCGCCGGCATCTCCACCGGTGCGATCCTGCATGCCGCGCTGGCCCAGGCGGCCAAGTCGGTGCAGGCGGCGGAGCGGGCCGACATCGCGTTCGTGGTGGCCGACGGCGGCTGGAAGTACCTCTCCACCGGCGCGTACGAAGGGACCATCGACGAGGCCGAGGACCGTCTCGACGGCCAGCTCTGGGCCTGACGGCGCTTGGTCAGCCGGTTCGGGGAAGTCTGTCCAGGTCAGAACCCTGACGAAGCTCCCCGAATCGACCCGGTTGGCGATGTGCCGGGCAGTCGGCCCCGCACGGGGTGAGTTGCCCGCCCCATCCGTTGGCGAGAAGGGCCTCGCCGATCAGTAGCGCTGCGTCGCATGGGCCGGCCAACACCTGCGAGTAGCCGAGTCGATAAGTTTCGGCGCCACTTCTCGTCGCGGCGTTGTCGCGATCCATATCCTGCGCCCGGTCTCCGAATGTCTCGTGTCCGAGGCGACCGTCCAGCTCGGCGATGACATCGAGTCCTACGTACTCGACATCACGGAACCAGATGCTGCGACCAGCTCTGACGCGGCGCTGCCGGGAACCGGTCGGCAGCCCGTGCGGCCGCTCAACGTCGCGCAGGAAGCGCACTTCGAGATAGGAGTACGCACCTGCTGCAACATCGTCGAGGAGCAGTCGGAGCTCCCGTCTGTGCCGCAGCCGCGACCAGCCGGCCAGGCTCCGCCGGAGCCGCTCTGGTGTGGTCAGTCGCTGCTGAACGGCGTCGGCGACGACACCGATCGCCTGGTCGAGCGTCGATCTTCCAGACGCCGTGTGCAGAACCGCGTCCTCCAGTCGCAGACGTGGCGGACTATGCACCGGATGCACCCGCTTGCGCAGCCCCACGACCCGATGCACGCGAATGCCCTCGATAGTGCTGACGCGTCGACGGTGGTCGACACAGACATGGACGACATGGTCAGTGGACGTCTGCATCCCTGACAGCCGAAGCGCGGTCTCTCCGCCGATGGCCGCACCCTCACCGCACCAGAGCACGGCCGCCCAGACCTCCGACGCCCAGGGGATCGTGCCGGTGAAGCAGGCATAGATACCGGGATGAACCCGCTGCCATCGACGTGCATCGCGCTGGGCCCAGATGCCGGCGTCCGTCATCCCGGCCGAGATTGCCTGCGCCCGGGTCACGACGCCGGCCTGACCCCGCGCCACCGTGTGTGCGCCGACGAGGGAAACCGTGGTCAGGTGCATCAGTCAGTGATCGCAGGTAGTCGAGGGCGAGAGAAGATCAGATCTGCGAGCTGTGGATAGCGGTCGCTGCAGCGGGGGCTGGGGAGACAAACTGGCCCCACGACGCACAGATGTTTCCCCAACGGCCCAGGCGGCGCATGAGGGAGATCACGCGCGTGAGCCCTTGGCAGGAGGGTCCTGCGCCGTAGTCTGTCCGGCGTGGCAGACGCACCCATCGGCATCTTCGACTCTGGCTTCGGTGGCCTCACCGTGGCCCGGGCGGTGCTCGACCAGCTGCCGCGCGAGCCGGTCCTCTACCTCGGCGACACGGCTCGCCAGCCGTACGGCCCGCAGCCGATCGGCGACGTCCGCGAGTACGCGCTGGAGTGCCTCGACCACCTGCTCGACCGGGGCGTCAAGATGCTGGTGATCGCCTGCAACTCGGCCAGCGCCGCCGTCCTCCGGGACGCCCGCGAGCGCTATCCGGTCCCGGTCGTCGAGGTGATCCTGCCCGCTACCCGGCGCGCGGTCGCCGCCACCCGCAGCGGCCACGTCGGCGTCATCTGCACGCCGACCACGGCGACCTCGATGGCGTACGACGACGCCTTCGCCGCAGCCCCCCACGTCACGTTGCGCACCCAGCCGTGCCCGCGGTTCGTGGAGTTCGTCGAGCGTGGCGTCACCAGCGGTCCGGAGCTGCTCGCTGCTGCGCACGACTACCTCGACCCGCTGGTGGCCGACGGTGTCGACACGCTGGTCCTCGGCTGCACGCACTACCCGCTGCTGACCGGCGTCATCTCGTACGTCATGGGCGACGGCGTCACCCTCGTGTCCAGCGCCGAGGAGACCGCCAAGGAGGTCTACGGCCGGCTTCTCAGTCACGGCCTCGCTCGCGCTGCCGACCTCCCAGCGCCGGCCCACCACTTCCTGACCACCGGCCGGCCCGACGAGTTCCGCGACGTCGGCCGCCGCTTCCTCGGCCCAGAGCTCGAGTCCGTCGACCAGTTCGCGTGGGTGGGCGTATGAAGCTGACCGTGGTCGGCATGTCCGGGTCCTACCCCGGCCCGCGCTCGCCGGCGTCGTGCTATCTCGTCGAGCAGGAGTACGCCGCGGGCACGTTCCGGCTGCTGCTCGACCTGGGCAACGGCGCGCTCGGCCCGCTTCAGGACCACCTCGACCTGGCCGCCATCGACGCCGTACTCCTCAGCCACCTGCATGCCGACCACTGCATCGACATGTGCGGCCTGTACGTCGAGCGCAAGTACTACACCAGCGGTCCGACGCCGCGGGTCCCGGTCTTCGGGCCGGCGGGCACGAGCGAGCGGCTGGCTCGTGCGTACGACCTGTCCGCCGATCCCGGCATGACCAACGAGTTCGACTTCCGCACCTTCCCCGAGGGTCCGTTCCCGCTCGGGCCGTTCCGCGTCACGGCGCGCCGCGTCGTGCACCCGGTGCCGGCCTACGCCGTCCGGCTCGAGGCCGAAGGTCGCGCGCTGACGTACAGCGGCGACTCGGGTGCCTGCGACGCGCTGGTCGAGATCGCCCGCGGCGCCGACCTGCTGCTGTGCGAGGCGTCGTTCGTCGAGGGCGCGAGCAACCCGCCTGGTCTTCACCTCACGGGTCGCGAAGCGGCCGAGCACGCCACCCGTGCCGAGGTCGGTCGGCTGGTGCTGACCCACATCCCGCCGGTCGTCGACGCCGAGCAGGTCCTCGGCGACGCCAAGCCGGCCTACGCCGGTCCCGTCGAGGTGGCCGCCTGCGGAGCGACATACACCGTCTAGGGTCGACCGCATGACTCGTGAGGACGGCCGTTCCCCTGACCAGCTCCGCCCCGTACGCATTACCCGCAACTGGCTCGACCACGCCGCTGGCTCCGCCCTGGTGGAGTTCGGCCGCACCCGAGTGCTGTGCGCGGCCAGTGCCAGCTCCGGCGTGCCACGGTGGCGCAAGGACTCCGGCCTCGGGTGGGTGACGGCGGAGTACGCCATGCTCCCGAGCTCCACGCACACCCGTTCGGACCGGGAGTCGGTGAAGGGCCGCATCGGCGGACGTACCCACGAGATCTCCCGGCTGATCGGCCGGTCGCTGCGCGCCGTGATCGACTACAAGGCGCTCGGCGAGAACACCATCGTGCTCGACTGCGACGTACTCCAGGCCGACGGCGGCACGCGCACCGCCGCGATCACCGGGGCGTACGTCGCGCTGGCCGACGCTGTCGCCCACCTCGGCGGCAAGGGTCTGCTCCGGGCTGAGCCGCTGATCGGCTCCGTGGCGGCCGTCTCCGTCGGCATCATCGACGGTGTCCCGCTGCTCGACCTCCCGTACGAGGAGGACGTCCGCGCAGAGACCGACATGAACGTCGTGATGACCGGGGACGGCCGGTTCATCGAGGTGCAGGGCACCGCCGAGGGCGCGCCGTTCGACAAGGCTGAGCTCGATGCCCTGCTCGACCTCGGCGCCACCGGCTGTGCCGAGCTGACCCGGCTGCAGCAGGAGGCCCTGGCGTCATGAGCCGGGTCGTCCTGGCGACGCACAACGCGGGCAAGCTCGCCGAGCTGCGGCGCATCCTCGCTCCGCTGATGCCCGACATCGAGGTGCTCGGCCTCGACGACGTGCAGGGGTACGACGAGCCGGCCGAGACCGAGCCGACGTTCGAGGGCAACGCGTTGCTCAAGGCCCGGGCCGCGGTGGCCGCGACCGGGCTGCCGGCGCTGGCCGACGACAGCGGTCTCTGTGTCGACGCTCTCAACCTGATGCCAGGCGTCCTGTCGGCCCGCTGGGCGGGTGTCGCGAAGGACGATGCGGCCAACAACGCGTTGCTGCTCGCTCAGCTGGCCGATGTGCCCGACGGCCGGCGCGGCGCCGAGTTCCGTTGCTCGGTCGCGTTCTGCCAGTCCGACGGCTCGTCGGTCGTCCGCCGTGGCGTGATGCGCGGACGGGTGATCCGTGAGCTGCGGGGGACCGGTGGCTTCGGCTACGACCCGCTGTTCGTCCCCGACGGGCACCAGGAGACGTCGGCCGAGCTGGCGCCGGCGGTCAAGGACGGGCTGAGCCACCGGGGTCACTCACTGCGGGCGATCGCCCCGCGCGTCGCGTCGGCGCTGGGCGGCTGACGCGCTGGGGGGCCGCCCTGCCGGCTGCGGCCCCACTGGGCGGCATCGCTCCGGAACCGTTCTGGCACGGGGCGCCCCCGTTCCATTAGGTATGGAACGGGGCGCCCCCGTGCCAGAAAAAAAGGGCGGCGCAGCGGTGCCGAGTCGCGCCGACCCACCGGGTGCCAGAGGAGGGACTCGAACCCTCACGCCCAGGGGGCACCGGCACCTAAAGCCGGCGTGTCTGCCGTTCCACCACTCTGGCTCGCCGGCTCAGTGTAGAACCGGGAGTCAGGCGCGCTCCGAGCGACGCAGCGGCACGAACCGGTAGTGGCCGACCTGTCGGACCACGGGCTCCCGGTCGCGGTGCCGCTGGACCACCGACAGCCGGCCGTGGACCGGCACCACCATCCGCCCCTCGGGGGTGAGCTGGTCGACCAGCTCCGCCGGCAGCGTGCGCGACTCGGCGGACACCAGGATCCGGTCGAACGGTGCCTGCGACGGCAGCCCGAGTACGTCGGGGTCGGCCTGCTGGACAGACACCCAGCCCATCCCGTACGCCTCGACGTTGGAGCGTCCCCAGACCGCGAGGCGCTCGACCACCTCGACGCCGACGACCCGTCCCTCGGGACCGACGAGGTGACCGAGCAGGGCGGTCGTCCACCCGGAGCCGCTGCCGACGTCGAGCACGGTGTCACCGGCCCGCACCACCAGCAGCTCGAGCATCGTGCGCACCGACGACGGCTGTGAGTTGGTCTGCGACGGCCCGATCGGCAGCGGGCGGTCGTCCGCGGCGTAGCGGCGCTCGGCCGAAGGCAGGAAGTCCTCCCGCTGCACGGCGTCGAACGCCGCCCGGACCCGATCGTCACCGCGCGTCACGGCGGTCATAGGACCTGTCTACCCGCGTTCTCGCTTCGGTGACAGGCTGGCGGCATGTTGGTCGAGCATCGCGGTCTCAGCCCTGTGGTACATCCAGACGCCTACGTCGCGCCCAACGCCGTGCTCTGTGGTGCTGTACGACTTGCGGCCGGCGCCAGGTGCTCTTCGGCGCCGTGCTCACCGCAGAGGACGGTGACGTCGAGATCGGCGCCAACTCCGTGGTGATGGAGAACGCCCTGGTGCGCGGTCGGCGGTCGCATCCGGCACAGATCGGCCGCGACGTGCTGATCGGTCCGCATGCCCACGTCAACGGCGCTCGGGTCGCGGACGGCAGCTTCGTCGCCACCGGAGCTGCACTCTTCCCCGGGGCCGTGATCGGTGACGGCAGCGAGGTGCGGATCCACGGCGTGGTGCACGTGAACAGCGTCCTGCCGGCGGGCAGCACGGTGCCCATTGGCTGGGTCGCGGTCGGTGACCCGGCCGAGGTGTTTTCGCCGGACCGCCACGACGAGATCTGGGCTGTCCAGGAGCAGCTGGACTTCCCGGGCACGGTGTACGGCGTGGAGCGCGCAACCACGGCGAGCGAGCGGATGGCGCACCAGTCGGCGTGGTTCGCCGCGCACCGTGACGACCGGCTGGTGGACGGCTAGTCAAACACCGAGCTCACGGCGGAGCTTGGCGACGTGACCGCTGGCCTTCACGTTGTACATCGCCTTCTCGACCAGGCCCTTCGCATCGACGACGAACGTCGACCGGATGACGCCCTCGAAGACCTTGCCGTACAGCTTCTTCTCGCCGTACGCCGCGTACGACTGGACGACCGCCTTGTCGGGGTCGGACAGCAGGGTGATCGTCAACCCGTCACGCTCGCGGAACTTCGCCAGCTTCTCCGGCTGGTCGGGCGAGATGCCGAGCACGGTGATGCCGGCGGCCTGGAGTGCGTCGATCGAGTCGGAGAAGTCGCAGGCCTGCTTGGTGCATCCCGGGGTCATCGCGGCGGGGTAGAAGTAGACGACGACCCGCTGGCCCACCAGGTCGGACAGCGTCACCTGCTCGCCCTTGTCGTCGGTCAGCGTGAAGTCGGGCGCCTGGTCGCCTGGCGCAAGCCGATCTGCCGTCATCGTCGTTCTCCTCGTCGGTCTGGGTGCTTGTTGCACATCATGTGCAATAGACTAGTGTCTGCAGCAGAGTCCGGGCGGTCGCGGGGGTGCGCCCGGACTCGGAGACCATCTCATCATCGAAGGGACCGACGCCGTGCACGTGCCTGACGGTTTCCTCGACGCGCAGACATCGCTCGCGACCGGCGTCGTCGCCGCCGGCGCGGTCGCAGTCGCGTTGCGGGGTGCTCGGCGGGAGCTCGACGACCGCACCGCGCCGATGGCCGGCCTGGTCGCGGCGTTCGTGTTCGCCGCCCAGATGCTCAACTTCCCGGTGGCGGTGGGCACCAGCGGCCACCTCCTCGGCGGCACCCTCGCCGCCGTCCTGGTCGGCCCGTACACCGCGGTGCTGTGCATCTCCGTGGTCCTGCTCGTCCAGTCGTTGATGTTCGCCGACGGCGGGGTGACCGCGCTCGGCACCAACGTCACCCTGATGGCCCTGGTCGGCGTCGTGGTGGGCTGGCTGGTCTTTCGCCTGGTCCAGGCGGTCCTGCCGCGCACCGTCGCCTCGGTCACCCCCGCCGCCGCGATCGGCGCCTTCGTGTCCGTGCCGGCTGCCGCACTCGGGTTCGTCGGGCTCTACCTGGTCGGCGGCACGGTCGACCTGCCGACCGGCGCGCTGACCGTGTCGATGCTCGGCTGGCACACGCTGATCGGCATCGGCGAGGCGGTCATCACCGCGCTGACCGTCGGGGCCGTCTCGGCGGTGCGGCCGGACCTCGTCCATGGCGCCCGGCACGTACTCGAGGCCCGTGAGCTCGTCGTCCGCGACGGCATCGAGGAGCAAGCATGACAACCCGGCGCTTCTTTGTGGCGTTCGCGATCGCGGCCATCCTGCTGGCAGGTGTGGTGAGCTACTTCGCCGCCGGCAGCCCGGACGGTCTCAACCGGGTCGCCGAGGACCACGGCCTGGCGTCCGCCGAGAAGGAGCACCCGACCGATGGCTCGCCGCTCGCCGACTACGGCACCAAGGGCGTGGACAACGGCGCCTTGTCCGGCGCGGTCGCCGGGGTGCTCGGCGTGGGCATCGTCCTCGTGGTCGCCGGTGGGCTGGCCTTCGTCGTACGTCGACGCAGGCCCTCGTCGGCCTGATCATGGGCGCCGCACACGGGCACCGGCTGTACTTCCACGGACACTCGCCCGTGCATCGCCTGCCGGCTCACTGCAAGATCGTCGCGTTGCTGTGCTTCGTGCTGGCCGTGGTCGCGACCCCAGCCGGGGTGTTCTGGCCGTTCGCGTGGTACGCCGTCGGGCTACTCGCCGCCGTCGGCGCCTCGCGGGTCCCCCCGCTGTTCCTCGCGCGGCGGATGGTGGTCGAGACCCCGTTCGTGCTGTTCGCGGTCCTGATGCCCTTCGTCGCGACCGGGCCGCGCGTCGACTTGCTCGGCGTCAGCGTGTCCGAGCACGGTCTGCAGGCCGCCGCCATGCTGCTGTGCAAGGGGACGCTCGGTGTTGTCGCGTCGTTGCTGTTCGCCGCGACGACCGAGTCGCGCGACTTCCTGGCCGGCCTGCAGCGGCTGCGGATGCCGCAACAGCTGGTGCAGATCATGGCCTTCATGGTCCGCTATCTCGACGTGACCACGGCGGAGATGCAGCGGATGCGGGTCGCCCGCGAGGCGCGCTGCTTCTCGGCTCGCGGACCGGCCGCCTGGCCGACCGTCGCGCGGTCCGGCGGCGCGCTGTTCATCCGGGCCTACGAGCGCGGCGAGCGGGTCCACCTCGCGATGCTGTCGCGTGGGTACGCCGGACGGCTGCCGATGTTGTCGGAGTCGCCCGCGAGCGCGTTGCAGTGGTCCGTAGCGGCGCTGCTGCCCGGGTTTACGGTCCTGGTTTCCCTTGCTGCGTGGACGATCAGCCGATGAGCACTCCCGTCCTCGACGTCCAGGGCCTTGCCTTCGCGTACGCCGACGGCCACCAGGCGCTCTTCGGGGTCAACCTGCACGTGCACCGCGGTGAGCATGTCGCCCTGCTCGGCCCGAACGGCGCCGGCAAGACGACCCTGGTGCTACATCTGAACGGGATCCTCACCCCGGGCCGGGGATCGGTACGGGTCGCTGGACTCGAGGTCGCGGCGCCGCACCTGCAGGAGATCCGGCGCCGCGTAGGCGTGGTGTTCCAGGACCCCGACGACCAGCTGTTCATGCCGACGGTGCGTGACGACGTGGCGTTCGGCCCGGCCAACCTGGGTCTGCGCGGCAGTGAGCTCGACGCACGGGTGGCCGAGGCGCTGACGCGGGTCGGGATGCTCGAGTACGTCGACCGGCCGCCGCATCACCTGTCGTTCGGTCAGCGTCGGCGCGTCGCGGTGGCCACCGTGCTCGCGATGCGTCCCGAGATCCTGGTGCTCGACGAGCCGTCCTCCAACCTCGACCCGGCCAGCCGTCGCGAGCTGGCGGAGATCCTCACCGGCCTCGACGCCACCTTGCTGATGGTGACGCACGACCTCCCGTACGCGCTGCAGCTGTGCGAACGGTCCGTGGTGCTGTCCGACGGCGTGATCGTCGCCGACGGGCCGACGTCCGACGTACTCGCGGACGAGGAGACGATGCGTGCTCACCGCCTGGAGCTGCCATTCGGTTTCGACCCGCGGGCACACGGGGTGTCTTGACGTCGACACCGGTGGGTAACCTCTAGCCGACAGGGGACACGACCGTTCCGTACGCCAGGACCCGGCCGATGGGTCGGATCTCAGGAGGATGCCGTGAGTGAGGCCTCGACGCAGGCGAAGCACCGTGCGGCTGCCGCCGTGAGCGCGCCCAGCTCGCCGAGCGAGCTTGAGCACGACATCGAGGCCACCCGCGAGCGGCTAGCCGGCACGCTCGACGAGCTGATCCACCGGGTCAAGCCATCCACGATCGTCTCGCGCCAGGTGGAGAGCACGAAGGCGCACTTCGTCGACGCCCAGGGCAAGATGCGCGCGGACAAGGTTGCCGCGGTTGCCGCCGCCGCGGTCGGCGTGGTGGCGTTCCTCGTCGTCGTACGCAGGCTCAGCAACCGCAAGGGCTGACCGATGGCCAAGAAGACCGGGCCACTCGACGACAAGCTGCCCGTCCGGGTCCTCCACGACCGCGTCCTGGTGTCGCTCGACCCCGATCTGGGGGAGCGACGGTCCTCCGCGGGCATCGTCATCCCGGCGACGGCGCAGATGGGTCGGCGGCTGGCCTGGGCCCGGGTCGCCGCGGTCGGCGCGAACGTCCGTACCGTCGAGGTCGGCGACCGGGTGCTCTTCGACCCCGAGGACCGGGCCGAGGTCGAGGTCCGTGGCGAGGACTACATCCTGCTGCGCGAGCGCGACCTGCACGCCGTTGCCTCGGAGCGTCTCGAGGATGGCCAGACCGGCCTGTATCTCTGACTCAGTTGGTCGCGCGCTGGGTGCTGCGCAGACCCCAGTACGTCAGGAAGGCGCCCTCTGACAGCGGGCGTGACGCCAGGAATCCCTGCATCAGCTGGCAGCCGAGGAGGAGGAGCCGCTTACGCTGCGTCGGGGTCTCCACGCCTTCGGCGACCGCCTCGATACCGAGTGCCTCGGTCAGCCGGAGCACCGTCGCCACGATCTCGCCATCGACGACATCGTGTCCGAGACCGCTGGTGAAGGAACGGTCGAGCTTGACGATGTCGACGGGGAACCGTTTGAGGTAGCCGAGCGACGAGTAGCCGACGCCGAAGTCGTCGACCGCGACGCGTACGCCGAGCTGGCGGATCTGGTGGATGGTCCGCAGCGTGGCGTTCGAGTCGGTCATCAGGACCGACTCGGTGATCTCCAGGCACAGCTGCTTCGGGTCGAGACCGGTGTCGGCGAGGACGGTGGCGACCTCGTCGGTGAACGACGCGGCGGTGAACTGGCGCGGAGAGACGTTGACCGACACCCGAAGTGGCTCGCGGCTGGCGTTGTCGATCGTCCACTCGTGCACGCTGCGACACGCCTCGACGAGCACCCAGCGGCCCAGCGACGTGATCAGCCCGGTTTCCTCGGCCACCGGGATGAACTCGTCGGGGTTGATCATCCCGCGGTCCGTCGGCCAGCGGACCAGGGCCTCGACACCGATGACGGTGTCATCGGCGGTGTGCACGATCGGCTGGTAGTGCAGCTCGAGGGTGCCCGCCTCGATCGCCCGGTGCAGGTCTGACTCCATGTCGAGCCGGTTGCGGGACTGGGCGAGCACGTTGTCGGCCGAGACCTGGACGTTGCTGCGTCCGGCCGCCTTCGCCAGGTAGGCCGCTCGGTCGGCCGACGCCAGCAGCTCGTCGCGGGTGTGACCGGCCCGCACCATGGTCACGCCGAACGACGCGCTGATGTAGACCGAGGTGTCGCCGATCTTGAACGACGGCTCGAGGCCGTCGAGCATCCGCTGGGCGATCTTCGTCGCCTGCTCGGTGCTCTCGACGTCCTCGATCAGCACCACGAACTCGTCGCCGGAGAAGCGGGCGATCGTGTCGGCGGAGCTGAGTGACTCGCGCAGTCGGTTGGCGATGTCGGCCAGCAACCGGTCGCCGGCCAGGTGACCGAAGGAGTCGTTGATCAACTTGAAGCGGTCGAGGTCGAGGAAGAGCAGCCCGTGCTGGCCGCCGTCACGGTTCAGCCGGGCGAGCGCATGGTCCAGCCGGTCGAGGAGCAGGCGGCGGTTCGGCAGTCCGGTCAGCTCGTCGTGCAGGGCACGGTGGGCGATCGCGTTCTGCAACGCGCGACGCTCGGTCACGTCGCGGAGCACAAGCACGGCGCCAGGGTGGCTGTCGGACTCGCGCATCGGCGTCAGGCTGTAGGCGACCTCGATGCGGTCGTCGCTCGGATGGACCAGGGTCGCGTCGACGTCCTGAGCCTGGTCGAGTGCACGCACCATCGACCGCAGGTCGGCCCGGCGGTGACCGTGCCGGAGGTCGCAGATCTCCCTGATCGGTCGGCCGATCACCTCCGACTCGAACTCGAACCCGGTCATCGAGAGCGCCGCCGGGTTGGCGAACGTGACCATGCCGTCGAGGTCGACGGCGAACACGCCCTCGCTCTGCGAGTTGGTGAGCGCGCGCAGACGGCCGACCAGCGTGGTCGACCGGAGTACGTCGCTGGCGACTCCCGCCAGGGTGCGGAGTGTCTCCCGCTCCTGCTCGGTCCAGGCGCCGACACCGCGCCGACCAACCACGACCAGCTGAAGGTCGCCGCTCACCCGCGCACTGAGCGACGGCGGACCGATCGCGACACCGTTCGGTGAGATCCGCACGATGTCGGCGGCCATCAGCGAACGTGTGGCGTGGGTCAGGTCGTCGAGCACCGCGGCTGCGTCGGTCTGGTTACGCATTCGGCCGATCGCGATCTGGACGCGCTCGGCATGCCGGCGGGCCGAGTACTCGCGCAGCGAGGAGGCGTACGCGGTCTGGACGAACAACATGACGAAGAACACCAGGATGGCAACGAACGGCTCGTGCAGGATCGCGACGGTCCCGACGCCGCCCAGGGTCACCGCCCCGCCCCACGGCACGAGCTGGTTCCCGAGGTCGCGACCGAGCTCTCTGAAGGGCTGACCGGCCGCGTAGCACACCATCGCCCGCACCAGCAAAGCTGAGGTTGCCGTCAGCGTAAATGAGCCAACCATGCCGCCAAGCACGTTGAGGAGGTCTGGCGGTGTGGTGCGCTCGCCACCAATGAGCCGAGTGGCGAGAACGGCGAGCGCGGTCGCTGCGATGAGCTGGCCCAGGTTGAACAGCATCTTGACCGGTGCGCGTCGCGCAGCGACGCTGCCCGACAACGACGCCAGACTCATGATCGCGAAACACTGGAGCGGGTCGAGCATGACCAACATCGCGACGAAGAGCACCTCGTCGAGAGTGACGTCTTCGACGTTGTCGCTGAGGTTGGTCATCCGCTGCGGACGGATGTGGAGGTAGCACATCACGACTGCTACGACCGCAGCGGTTATCGAGGAAGTCGTGCTCCAAGGAGTCCAGAGCCAAACAATTTCGACGGTCGCGATCAGCAGGCCTACTGCAACGAGCGCAGCCGTAACGAGCGCCAGTTGTTTGGGACCAAGGGGCTGGCGAGGCGCCGTGGCTTCCCGGTGATTCGTCGTTTCGGCCCCTGGTGGATCTCGGTGAGTTGGTTCATCAGCTCCCGACGGGGAGCGCGATCATCGTACGTCCCCAGGCGGAGCCACGTCCCCAGGCGGAGCCACGTCCCCAGGCGGAGCCACGTCCCCAGGCGGAGCCACGTCCCCAGGCGGAGCCACGTCCCCAGGCGGAGCCACGTCCCCAGGCGGAGCCACG